>JAAEMV010000472.1 GCA_024225195.1 Planctomycetaceae bacterium
AATACCCTTCCGGGAGAACAATCCCGAATCACAAGCACTGTAGACGCATGCTTGGGATGCAGTGGCGACGGCTGTCCTGAATGCGGCGTCATGATGACCGCCGAAGCTGACTATGCTGGATGTCAATCATGTGGTTCTGGCGGTTGCTTCGATAGCGGCACCGTGGCAGCAAGATTCGGCAACAGTGGCTCGGTCTCATCCGCACGCAAATACTTTATTTTCGACGCGATCTATCTTGATCGATACGATGGAACCATTGCGATCTCCAACTTCGGTGGTTTGAACAATTTCGAAAACAACCTCTTTGGTGCACGAGTGACAATCGGCCGCCGAGAAGACGCCGCCAATGGCGACGAATTATCTTACTTCGGCTCTGCCGAGTTGTCAGAATCAGCTTCTCACACGGATCCTCTTGGACGTATTTCCGTCGGTTTCCCAAGCACTGGAGCGTTTGCAATCGAAACAACTGCCTTCCGCAACGCAACGGAGCAGTCACAAAGTAAATCAACAATGTTCCAAAGTATCGAGTACAACCGAAATGACTGGGGCTGGGATGTCGTGCGAACCTTTGTTGGCCTCCGTTACATCTACATTCAGGATGAATACCAAATCTCAAGTACAAATCTCGCGGGCGAGACAGGAGATTTTGAGCTGTCGACCCAGAACAATCTACTAGGTGGCCATCTGGGCTACGAATTGTTTTACGATGTTGGCTATCGCCTCTCTTGGTCCACAATCGGTAAGTTCGGCGTCTACGCCAACCCCAACCGAGTGAAAACCAAACTGAATAATGCTGGAGCTCAATTCCTCGACTTAACAGACACTAACACGGCGTTTTCCGGGACAATTGAGCTGGGATTAAACGGGCACTACAAACTTGGCAAACGCTCAAGACTCCGTTTCGGTTACAACGCATTTTGGCTTGGCGAGGTTGCATCGACCGCTGACAACATCCCTGTAACCATCAACCCAACAACCGGCTCGGACACCAGCGACTCGGATGACATGTTCTTCCACGGCCTGTCACTTGGCTTAGAAATGTTCCGGTAAACACGCAGGTCGAGCACCTAATTTCAAACAAAACACGCCTTCGAGGATATCCTCTGGGCGTGTTTTTTTGTTTTGTATTTCGGTGATCGCAATTTGAGCGAGCAGATTGAACTGCTATAGTCAGGTTAACAATCCAACCAAGGTGCCCATTAATGAAGACAGAAAACTCACTCGCCGTGACCAGTTTTGACCACATCACGTTAATCGTTGATGATCTGGCAGCAACACGTAGATTTTATGTCGACTTTTTAGGAATGACGGAGTCGAAACGGCCTGACTTTGACTTCCCGGGAGCGTGGTTCCAAATCGGCGCAGTCCAAATTCACGCGACTTGCTCGAGCGAACTAGCTGGACTCGCGGGCTGGGGTGAACGCCACGTGAAAAGCATTTCGAGAGGTCACCACTTCGCATTTACCGTCGACAATTTTGACGACGCGATGGACACAATCAAAAAACTTGGATTAAAAATCGGAGATGGCCCAAAATCGCGTCCAGACGGCGCGAAACAGGTCTACATCTACGATCCCGACGGGCATCTGGTCGAAATCTGTTCTTCAGCCGCCTAACCACTGCCCGCACTCAATTAATCTTTAACAGATATTAAATCGAACGAAATCCGCTTACAGCGGATGTTTCATTGTGGAAACGTTAAAGTCGCTGAAAACCACTGCGGGCGTACTTTTGAGCAGCCGATCTTTAACTGCCCAGATACTGCGTGTAGAGTTTCCTCGCTAACGATAAGTCTTCTGTACCTGAAATAATCGCTCTCCCGTCAGGAAAAACAGTAAGTACATATTGATCAACGTGAAATCGCAGCAGAAATTCATTAGCTTCAACCCGCCCCAGCGATTCCAATCTTCCCGCCAACTGAGCCAATGAAATTTGATCACGGCCGGGGAAACTAACCTGGACCGCATCCCTTCCGCACAGAACCGCAGAGTGAGACTCCCGGTCTCCCGACAGCCAGTGGAATTCATCTCGCCGACAGGTTGGGCAATCAACTTTATCTCGCAACCCGGAAACATCCATCTGGCGAATTTCGCTCTCCCACAACGATGCGATAGTCAAATAAGGGCTGATCGAATCACGGTTCCCCGAGAGGATCTTCATCGCTTCGATACTCTGTAGTGACGCAATCAAATTAATCACGGGCGATAGAATGCCGAACGAATCACATGTCGGAGAAGTCCCCGGTGGTGGAGGGCCATCCAGCATTAAGCAATTCAGGCACGCGGTCTCACCGGGCAGCACTGTCATTGTCTGACCGTCCGCACCAAGGCAACCGCCATAAATCCACGGGATAGAATATTTCACCGCAACGTCATTGAGTAAAAAACGGATCTCAAAATTATCCGAACCATCCAGAATAACATCGACGCCGTCGCACAGGGATTCGACATTCGACGCGTCGACATCCACAACGAAAGGCTCAACTTGAATCGCAGAATTTATTTTTGTAAGTTTGTTCGCCGCGGCAATCGCTTTGGGCAAGCCATTTTTGACGTCATGTTCATCGTACAACACCTGCCTCTGTAGATTGCTGAATTCGAGAAAATCCCGATCCACAATTTTGAGGTGTCCCACGCCCGCCCGCGCGAGGGTATTGGCAATCACCGAACCAAGTGCACCGCACCCAACGATCAGCGCAGTAGACTCACTTAACGAAGCCTGACCTGACTCGCCAATCGCCGGAAAACGTATTTGTCTCGAATAACGATCAACTGGCCGTATGTTGTTCTGATCTTGATTCAAACGGAAAACCTCTCGCTGGCTTCTCTTGCTAAAAACTGGCCTCGGAAAACCTGACGCTGTCACAAACGTATGCCCAGCCGGGAAAATTCAATATCGGAACTTACTATTTCATTACCAAGTAAGATCATAGTCCACCTACAACTTAACCACGAGACAGCTCATCTTGAAGATAGGCGCCGGTTTTGGAAGCTAAAACCTTGGATACCATTTCGGGAGTCCCCTCAGCCACAACCTGTCCCCCTGCGTCACCCGCACCTGGCCCAAGGTCGATAATCCAATCAGCATTTTTAATCAGGCTAAGATTGTGTTCAACCACAATCATCGAGTGCCCAACAGAAAGTAACGCACCAAAACAATCTAGCAAGCGGTTGATATCGCTCATATGCAAACCAGTGGTTGGTTCTTCCATGACAAACAACACCCGCTTCGATTTGGACGCATTTAAATAATGTCCCAGCTTGAGCCGCTGTGCTTCTCCAGAGGAGAGCGAAGGTGCGGGCTGACCAAGGCAGATGTAATCGAGCCCAACATCAATCAGCGATTTCAGTTTGGCTTGAACTTTAGGCTGTCCTCGAAAAAATGAAAATGCCTCGCGAACCGTCATATTTAGGACTTCAGCGATACTCCGCCCACGATACTTCACTGAAAGAACTTCGTCACGATACCTTAGTCCGGCACACTGATCGCAGACAACAGACAGGTCACCCAAAAACTGCATGTCAATCACTAGTTGACCAGCGCCTTCACATTTGTCGCAGCGGCCACCACTCACGTTAAAACTAAATTGCCCCATCTTTATATTTCGAGTTTTCGCATCGACCGTCTCCGCAAACGTGCGTCGAATATCATCAAAGGCTTTAACGTAGGTGACTGGATTGCTTCTGGCGGTTCGCCCAATCGGCGATGCGTCCACCAGCACAACCTCATCAACATGGCCGTCACCAAAAATCTCACTGTACGGCAACCTATCTTCGACAGACTTTTGTTTTCGATCACAGAGAGCAGCATAAAGCGTCTTCCGAACCAAACTGCTTTTCCCAGAACCGCTCACTCCAGTCACAACACACAGACAACCGAGGGGAAACTCGACATGGATGTTCTTTAAATTATTACCGCAGGCACCAACCAACTTGATGCGCCCACGTGAAGACCGCCGATTCTCAGCACCGCTTGAAACTCCTCGAACTCCGGACAAAAACTGACCAGTTAGGCTCGCATCTGATTCGAGCAACGCCTCACGAGTTCCATCGAACACAACTTCACCACCGGCTTGGCCTGCGCCCGGACCGATCTCAATGATCCGCTCCGCCGACTCAATTACACGTGGCTGATGATCGACAACCACCACTGTATTGTTTCTTTGGTGGAGACATCCGATCGCTTCCACTAATTTTTCGATATCAAACGCATGCAGTCCCAAAGACGGTTCATCGAGAACATACAACAAATCCACCAGCGTTGAACTTAAAGCGGCGGTAAGTGAGACCCGCTGAACCTCTCCGGAACTCATCGACCGAAGTGAGCGATCTAAATTCAGATACCCCAGTCCTACTTGAGTAAGATAATCTAATCTTGCAGAAACCTGGGCAATGAGATTACCAACAGACTTTCGCTGAAATTCCGTAAGTGACAATTTCTCTAACCATTCAATGGTCTGATCGACTGTCAACGTCCCTAATTGGCCAAGATTCTTTTCTCCAACATGAAATGCGAGCGCATCATCGTTGAGCCGCAAACCGTTACATTTTTCGCATGCTTGGTCAGGGAAATCTTTCGCATAACCGACGCCCTGACACTCCGGACAAGCCCCAACTGAATTCTGAAAACTAAACAACCTTGGCTCCGGTCGCGGAAACGACCTCGCACAACCGCTGCAAACTGAATCCCGCGAATAGGAATTTACATACCACGTTCGGGTGTCAACGAGGCGTTTCTTCAAACTTGGATGCCACTGAGTTTCAAACCAAATTTCACAATTACCACTGCCGCAGTAAAACGCTAACTCAACTGACTCCCGTAGGCGAGACTCATCCTGATCGCCAGATTTCAGTCGATCGACAATAATCTTGACCGATTTCGGACTCTCACACGGTGCCACCTCGCGATCCGCTCGCGCCAGTTCAACAACCGCATCACCTACGATGGCGCGAGAGAAACCGGCCCTCATCGCCTCCCCGAGAGATTCGAGGACTTCCACGTCTGGATTGACGGGATAGACGATCTGAAAACGAACACCACTCTCAATCGACGCAATGGAATCCGCCACGGATTGCGGATTGTAGCTCGTCACAGCCAGACGACATGCCGGACAAATTAAATGACCAATTTTCGCGTACACCAACCGCAAATACTCAGTAATTTCAGACGCGGTTCCCAGCGTTGTTTTTTTCCCAAACTTCCCCTGCGACGGACGAACGGCAATTGCCGCAGGGATCCCATCAATCCCATCTGCATCGGGACGATCCAATTGGAACATGAACTGACGTGTGTGCGGAGATAAACTCTCGATGTAACGACGCTGACCTTCCGCATAAAGCGTATCGAAAGCGAGACTCGATTTACCACTACCACTCAATCCGCAAATGGACAGCCATTGCCCATGCGGGATTTCAACATTTACCTCTTTAAGGTTGTTGACCCTCACGTTTCGAAGTTGAATTTTTTTTGCCACGTCGAGTTCAACAGTTTCTGTTTAAGGTAAACAAAATTAATGAGTCGCAGTTAAATCATAAACCTCAGGTTGTACCATAGCCGACTTAGCCGCCAAGAACTCACTCAGGCATTCGTACAACAATTCTCCCGAAAACCGAGCCTTGAAAGATCTGCTCAATCTGAACGGGCAGTTGATGCAGCGCAATTTCTTCGCTCACACTTTGCACATCCAGATGCCAATCGGAACCGATGACATCCCACAATTGCTGTCGATATGTTTGAGAAACATTTGCGCTGTCGATCCCACAGAGAGTAATGCCGCGCAGAATGAACGGATAAACAGTCAGCCCAAGTTCGTGCCCTGCCACCAACCCACAGGCAGTAACACACCCACCAACTTTTGTTGCGCGAATGGCGGAATTAAGTGTGGTCCCACCGACACAATCGACGACTCCTGCCCAGCGACTTTTGGATAGTGGCGCATCTGACAAATCTACGACCTCCTCTCGCGGCACAACTTTCTTCGCACCCAATTTTAATAATTGCTCATAACGATCAAGTTTCCCCGTCGAGGCCGTCACACTAAACCCAAGCTTTGCAAGCAACTGAACCGCAAATACACCCACGCCACCGGTTGCCCCCGTGACTAGAATCTCGCCAGATTCCGGACAGACTCCGTGATCTATCAATTGGCGAACCGATTGAGCCGCTGTAAATCCAGCAGTCCCCCATGTTGCAGCCTCTACCGCCGATAATCCGGCCGGCAATTTCACCAACCAATCCGCCGGAACTCTTGCCAAATTTGAAAACCCGCCATGGTGTGAAGTTCCAAACTTCGCATGGGCGATCAGAACCTCCTCACCGATTTCAAAACCAGAACCATTTGGTTCCACCACCGTCCCAACCGCATCAATCCCCGGGATCAACGGGAGCTTCCGGACGATGCCTTTATTCCCGGATGCCGCGAGAGCGTCCTTGTAGTTTAACGCACTATAAACCACGCGGATCAACACTCCGTCCACTCCAAGGACGTCACGTTCTAACTCGACCGGCGTTAACAGGCACCTGCCATGCTCACTACCGGCGTCAGATTTTTCAACCGACTCGCGCGACAACATGAGAGCAGAGAATTTCATGGTTGGCTTCCAGCAAAGTTGGAAAGGATAAAAAAGAAACGACAACAAGAGACAAGGCGTTGGCAGAGTACTTTAGCTCTCTGAGTTTACCGTTTTCTCAGCATAGCTAAATACGGCATCAACGTTTCGTGGGGCACAAATCTTGTCAAGGAGGAAACATCGTCATCTCGATAAAATAATTATTGAATTAATTTCTCGGTTCCACAATTCTAGGTTCGCGGAAACCACAGCAACGATTACAGTAGAAACCCTACAAGTCTCCAACTTTCAAAATCACCTGACATCAACAATGCCCAAGGATGACACGAGCAAACAGCCGCAACGATCAGTGCTCTATCACTGCACGTGCGGTAACCAACTCGTTCTGAATCCGAATATCGGAGGACTGTGTCAGACCTGTGGTCGAAACGTTTCCCCCAAGTTACTCGACAAAGACCTTGGCGTTACGGTGCCGCTCGAAGTCACACATAACCAAACGGATTCGACAACCGAAAAAAGTTTGAACTCCGATAGCTTTGCGGTGATTCCACCTGCCGAAACAGAAGAACAAATTGATGCCGAAAATCTGTGTGGATCCATGTTCGGGCACTTCCAGCTTGTTTCACCTCTTGGAAAAGGCGGGGTAGGGCAGATCTACCGCGCCTTTGACACCTCGTTAAAAAGATACGTCGCCGTCAAATTACTTCGATCAGGTATTGGTGAAGGCGCCGCAAGCTCCGATAAAGAGGTTGAGAAATTGCAGCAGGAAGCCATCTCTCAGGCAAGATTCACCCACCCGAACATCGTTACGATCTACTACGTTGGTCAGCAAAACGAAACACCTTTCCTCGCGATGGAACTCGTAAATGGAGAACCTCTAAGCCAGCGGACTGAAACACAGTCCATGCCATTTACTGATTTAGCTCGCGTCGCTCTAGATATTGTCACCGCTCTCGATTACGCCTTCGAACTGGATATCATCCACGGAGACATCAAACCATCTAACTTATTGATCTCAAGAGACGGCACCGCCAAGCTTTCAGATTTTGGAATGGCGCGAAGTGCATCCAGCAATTCTGATCGCCTTTCTGGGGGGACTCCCAACTATATTTCTCCCGAGCTCCTAAATGGTGAACTACCTTCGATACAATCAGACATTTACGCCTTAGGGGTGACCTTTTACGAATTGACCTTTGGTGAACTACCTGTCTCCCTTAACGGAACCCATATCCCAGACTGGATAGAAGCACATAAAAATAAAAAACTTGAATTCCCAACTCCCTGGCCTCAGCACATCCCCGAAGCATGGCGAGCGATCCTCACGAAAATGCTCTCCAAAGATCCAGCAGACCGCTACCAATCCTATGATGAGCTACTCGATGAAGTTAAAGCGGTACAACCGAGCTCGAAAATCTCCGCTAGGTTTTTCCCCCGCTTGATTGCAGCTGCCATTGATACAGCAACTGTTTTCTCCCTTGCGATCACACTGGAAGTTGCTTTGATGTCAAATTCCCAACTGTTTGGTGGCGAGCGTCCGGGAATGTCATTCCTATTAGAGGCTCTCAAGTTCGTACCTCTACTTGCCTACACCTGCTCAATCTATTTTTGGCGACAATCGATTGGACGGAGCCTGATGCATATCCGCGTTGTTAATCAACATGGACTCGCACCACGAGGAAGTCGCATTGCCTTGCGTAGCTTGTTAAGAATGCAGTTTCCGTGGATTTTCATTTCGGTTGGGCTGATTATCCCAGATGCAGGAGCAACTGCCCCCCTCTTTCAACCAGTGCTCTGGGCAGCCTCGCTGATATTTTTAATGTTCGATATTATTTTCATGCTGTTTACTCGTAAAAGTCGCTCGATTCACGATACGATCTTTAAGACTCAAGTCGTGCTCGACACGGCGGACTTAAACCGCTTAAGTAAGAAGAGATAGCCCCCACGGGATATGCGACTGGCCTGTTCATACTGGCAAACAAGAGAGCTTAACCGCGACCATTTCGAGACCCGAGAATTTAAGATAAAAAATGACTGACCGCCCCACACTCGTTAACCTTTCCGAAGTCACTGAACGTGAAATCGTCGATGGCTTCTTCGGAAAAATGATCCATACTGCCACAATGACAATGGCCTACTGGTCAGTTAACAAAGATGCTTTGCTACCTGAACACCAACATCCCCACGAACAAGTCCTCAATCTTCTTGAGGGAGAATTTGAACTTCAAGTTCAAGGCAAGACACACCATCTTATGCCCGGTAGTGTTTTTGTAATTCCAGGCAATGTTCCCCACAGCGGGCGAGCGATCACGCCCTGTCGCATTCTCGACGTGTTCCAGCCAACACGTGACGACTATCGATAATCTCCCAACGTCTTGACACGCCGGCACAACTCCTGCAGCCAGGCATGCTAGCGGCCGCTTTTTTCTCCGGCAGCGCA
This sequence comes from Planctomycetaceae bacterium, assembly GCA_024225195.1. Taxonomy (GTDB): domain Bacteria; phylum Planctomycetota; class Planctomycetia; order Pirellulales; family Pirellulaceae; genus Mariniblastus. The sequence continues at coordinate 9,007 of JAAEMV010000472.1, forward strand.
TTCAGCCCGCCATTTTTCCACCAAAACGAAGCAGTTTAATCAGAAATTTAGTCAAATCCGAATAATCTTTACATTCGTTTAAACTTACCTAGGCCGTAAAGTCGATGGCTGGAAAGACGAGATCGTCTTTAAGTAATCAGGGTAGAATATAGATGCTAGCTCAAAAACTCAGACTCAGTCTTCCTTTAGCCTTAGTTATAACTCTAAGCGTTTTGAGCGCTTCTGCGTTTGGTCAAACAACACCTTCGCAGCGTTATCAACCGGTTCGAAATGGCTTTGCACCACCCTCAGTGCATGTCGCTCCACAGAACCTGAAACAACTCCCCAGCCGTGGTTCAGAAGCACTTCAACAGGCTTCACTCTATAAGTTCTCTGACGAAGCTCGCCGTTCGAATTCGGATAATTTAACGCCTCCCAAAACTGCCCCATCAGAACTTCAAACTGGCGCTGTTCAGCAGACCAGCTTCCAAGTCGAAGCGCAGGATGAGCCAGCCGTCCCGGCGATTCTTTCAGGCCGAAGCGTTTCTGCAACAGCAGCCAAGAAACCCGCTGATTTCGCAGCAGCCATGCAGCAAGCTCGCAACCACACTCCGACCATTGGTGCCAGCCAACTTCCTGGAACTCCTAAACCTAGATTTCAGAAACCTTCCGCTGAAAACGAAATTTCAATTGAACCGCCAGCCGCTACTCAGTCAGACCAGAATGATTTCCAAATTGGAAAACTGACGGTCCAACGACAACGTGCCCAAACAAACGCCTCCCAACGGATCGATCAAAAAAACCGACAAGTTAAATTCTCAGGACTTCAACCAGTCGAACCGGTAGCCGATCTTTCAGCTTCTGAATTCATCGACCAAATCACGGTTGGCGATCCTGCTCCCGAAATCGAAGTCGAACCATCTGACATCAACGCGACCAAACTGACTGCACTGCAGGCTGGCAAATTTCCACCCGCATCGAAATCTAGTAACCAAGCAAACTCGCCCAGCGAAACACAAATCCGAACGATGTCTGCTAATACGCAAACCATCAATGGCATGAAGCCAGTTATTCAATTGCGAGCACCTGCTCTCGAAGTTGACACCTATGGCCCAACATCAGTTGGGATCAATAAACTGGCCGATTACCAGATAGTCGTGAAGAACAATAGCAGCATTCAGGCCGAGCGAATTCTCGTGGGAGTCAACATTCCGTCTTGGGTCGACATTGAAAATGTAAATCTCTCAACTGGAGAAAAAGAACTGACCGACGGAAAAAACCAGGCTCGTTTAGTCTGGAGCATCGATAAGATCGCGGGCAACTCTTCTCAGACAATGACCATTTCTGCAACACCGCGAAAACCGCAGGTTTTCGACGTTGGCGTCGAGTGGACTCTGATTCCACGAGTAGGATCCACGAACGTGAGCGTTACCGAGCCACGACTTGAGATGAGTATCGCCGGCCCCCCCGAAGTTCTCTACGGAGAAACAGCAATTTACCATGTTACGGTTCGCAACCCTGGAACAGGGACTGCCGAGGATGTCGTCGTGATGCTGCCTGAAGCACTCGGCGGAGAAAGAGCCTCAATGGGCTTGATTGAAGCCGGAAAAGAAAAGAATTTTCAAGTCGAACTTTTAGCTAGAACTGCAGGCAAACTCAACCTTGTCGCTAAAGCTGCCGCCGAGGGAGACTTAAAAGTATCAGCCGAACGTGATCTCGTCGTACGACGTGCCAACTTGGAAATCGCAATCAACGGCCCCGGACTTAAGTATTCCGGTAGCGGAGCACAATACACTGTTTCGATCACCAATACGGGAGACGCGACAGCCAGTGATATTATCTCAGCAATCGCACTGCCCAACGGAGTAAAATATCTAAGCGGCGTTGAATCAGTTAAACTGATCGAAGGTGGAATGAGATGGCCTGTCGGCACACTTGATGCCGGACAAAGTCGAACCTTCAAAGTCAATTGCCTTCTTGATACCTCCGGTGATCTTCAGCTTGAAGTTGGAGCACGGGGGCGGGGCGACCTCGCCGCATCCGATGCCTGCGTTACTAAAGTCGAAACCATCGCAGACTTGGTACTCAGCGTAGCAGATCCAAAAGGTCCATTACCCACCGGAGAAGACGTTCCTTATGAAATCAAAGTTCAAAACCGCGGAAGCAAATCCGCAGTTGGGGTCAAGCTCGTGATGCAATTCTCTGAAGGGATTGAACCAAAAGAAGCCAGTGGATTAAAACACCAGCTTACCGATGGCCAAGTGCTTTTCTCACCGATCGAAAAAATTAACCCCGGCGAAGAAATGACTGTCAAAGTCACCGCCGAAGCAATGAAGGCCGGAACGCACATCTTCCGTGCTCAGCTTACCTGCGATGAGTCGGATTCGCGGGAAGTTGCTGAAGGAACGACTCGCTTTTTCGGTGAGACAATCCAACCAACAACCAGCCCAATTGCTAACGAAGCAAACGCTTCGGCTTTGCAGTCAAATGATTTTCAAACCCGGAAATAAGACCGAGGGAATATCACTGCCGCGACCAATCGAATGGCGGTCAATGTATTCTTAGAATCTCGTCCAACCGAACGCAGGCCATCAAGGTCTGCGTTCTTTTTGTTTAAGGCGGAATGCTCGAATTATTTCCGCGGCTTAAGCACCTTCAAAATCGCTTAAACTGAAGCGAAGCCTCGGTAATTAACTGGGGGAATCACGCGACTGCCTCCGCCACAGGTAAATCCCCACTTTTAACCCGCTCATCCCCAAAAAACGGCCTTAAGCCAAGTGTAATCCGGCGAAACCGCCGGCACCTCCGTCAACTCAACCCAAATATTTTGTAAATCCCCGCCCCGCAGTAACAACGCAGTCCTCCCATTCGCCCCATCTGCATCTCCGATCTTGCGTCCCTGCGACGTTTAAAGGCTTGCCGAAGGCTGTTCTAGCGACAATAATGCTCGGCTAAATGGGGAAGCCATTTAAATTGCCAAACCAATGATTCGCAGTTTCGCGTTTCATCAAAATACAAAATCAAAAACCACGCTTGGCTGTCGATTTGCCGCAACTGGCGATAACAAGAGCTAGCATTTGAGTGGAGTAAATATGAAAATCGGTTTCTGCTTAGCAGCATTCATCGTAGGTTGTTTCGTCACAGTCTCGTTTAAGGCGAATGCCCCGCGCAGTGCCACGGCCAGCGGATCAACGATCGAGACGAACCTCGAAAGCGGCAACATTGCGAGCCAACCGAAACCCACGAAAGCGTTGGAAATGGAAATCGTAACACGATCCTTCGGTAAAACTAAAAACGGCGACGAGGTCACTCAGTTCATTTGCCGCAATGCCAATGGCTACGTTTTAGAAATGATTGACTACGGAGCGACGGTAACTGCGTTTCGAGCCCCTGACAAAAATGGCAAACTCGATAACGTTACCCTTGGCTGTAGCGACATGGCCGGCTACGAAGCTTGCTCGTCATATTTTGGCAGTACTGTTGGCCGTTACTGCAACCGAATTGCCAAAGGTAAGTTTTCAATCGACGGAACTGAATATGCACTTGCTGCGAACAACGGCGCGAACCACCTTCATGGTGGCAAGGTCGGATTCGACAAACGGATGTGGAATGCGGAGAAAGTCGTTTACGAAAATGCTGACCTCGTTGGTGTCCGATTTTCGTTAGTTAGCGAAGACGGCGACGAGGGCTACCCGGGCAAACTCGATGTTTCGGTAGAGTATACGCTTAACAACTCTAACGAATTAAAAGTTGAATTCACCGCAACCACCGACAAGCCGACTCACGTCAATCTGACCAACCACAACTACTGGAATCTTTGCGGCGCCGGCAGCGGAGAAGTCAAAAACCACCTGCTCACGCTTGAATGCGACCAGTACACTCCCGTGGATGCAGAGTCGATTCCAACCGGTAAGCTCGCCAATGTTGAGGGCACGCCGTTCGATTTTCGCACAGCCACTCCGATTGGTGCTCGGTTAGATAAAATTGAAGCGGACCCCGTCGGATACGATCACAACTTCGTTTTGCGTTCCACCGACGAGATGAAACTCGCGGCAACGGTCCATTGCCCCGAATCCGGTCGAAAAATGGAGATCCACACGTCTCAACCAGGGATTCAGTTTTACACTGGTAATTACCTCGACGGGCAACCTGGAAGTGGTGGTTTTGGCCAGTATGGCGCGTTTTGCTTGGAAACCCAGCACTTCCCGGACACGCCTAATCAACCCTCTTTTGGCTCGACCTTATTGAAACCAGGCGAGACTTATCGGGAATCGACTGTTCACAAATTCTCGGTTGAATAAAAGCCAACTTTGTGAGCCATTATTCTCACAGCATCTTCGCAAATAAATTTTCTCAGGTGCGAAATATGCTGGGCTGAGTCGCAAGCGCCAACAGGGATGCTTAGGAATTTGTAGGATCGTTAGCGATGCTTCCTTTGCTTTGAAACCGGCTCCGCCCGCTTGGATCGTGACGATCCAACGTTGAAAGAAAAGCCGAAAGTCGATTACGACAGAGCCCCAAAACGAATGGGACGTGATCGGGCTCTCCGATAAAAACGTAGCTTCGCTGCTTCGTTCGATTTAAACTGTTTGACAGTTTCCGTTTTGATTCCACAAAAGAAACCACAGCCTCCATCATGAACCCACAGCATCAAAAACGACTTCGTAAAATCCGAAAATCAGTGAAGACGATGGGCTTGTCGGCGCTCCTCATTTCCAACATCAAAAACGTTTCCTACCTCACTGGTTTCACCGGCAGCGCCGGCTATTTGTTCATTACCCCAAATTCACAGGTTCTCTTGAGCGACAGTCGATACCTCGCTCAATTGCAAGACGAATGCTCAGAACTGGAGGTTGATATTCGAACAGCTGGATCAACCATGATGGATTCAGTCAAGCGAATCGCCGACAAGTCAAAATTTACCTCGATTGGTTTTGAGTCAACTTCGCTGACTAAACACGATTACGATCAACTGGCTTCGATGAACCCAATGATTGACTGGGTTCCCTCCGTCGGATTGGTTGAATCGGCCCGAGCGATCAAAGATAAAATTGAGGTCAAAGCAATTCGTCGGGCAATCAACGTGAACCAACGAGCGTTTGAAGTAATCACTCGCCAACTTCATCTCGACCAAACCGAACGACAAATTGCCCACAATCTGGAACACCAGATGCGATCCTTTGGTGCCCAAGGCTGCGCTTTTGACCCGATCGTAGGGGTTGGTGATCGTTCCGCATTACCCCACGGCCGACCCGGAAACAAAAAAGTAGGGGAAAGTCCATTTCTTCTGATTGACTGGGGAGCCGAAGTCGATCACTACATGAGTGATCTGACGCGGGTTGTCTTCACTGGGAAGGTACCCGCAAAATATCGAAAAATTTACGAAATAGTTCTTCAGGCACAATCGGCGGCAATAAAAAAAATCCGCCCCGGAGTGTCGCTAAAAACCGTAGATAATGCCGCTAGAGGGGTGATTGAAGCTGCGGGTTTTGGTCCAAAATTTGGCCATGGGTTGGGGCATGGTTTTGGCCTGGAAATCCACGAAACACCGTTTATTTCGCCAATTCACGAGGGAAAACTGATGCCGGGCATGGTAATTACCATTGAACCCGGGATCTATCTTCCTGATTTTGGAGGCGTTCGAATCGAAGACGACATTCTGGTTACGCCCGACGGTTGCGAAGTTCTTAGCAATTTACCCCGGCAGATCGACCAATGTACCGTGGACGTTGGGAGGTAATTCACGCTAAACTACGCGTGCAATTTTTAAAAAAAGACGTGGGGCTAGATTGGCTGACGGAGCCAATCGAATGTTCCTAAGACTGTTCATATTCCAAATTGAATCGATCCGAACGTAAGTTCAGTCGGGCTCAGTTTGTAGACGATTAAATACCAGTGGAGTAATCATGGCAAAAGAGAAGCAAGACACCGTTTTTGAAGTCACAAAAATTCGAGAACTCATCGAGCTTATGCAAGAGCATGAACTCAGTGAAGTCGATCTCAAGCAAGCGGATCAGAGAATCAGGTTGCGTCGCGGTAGTGATCAGCAGATCGCTTATGCCCCGGCACCTGCCGCAGTCGCACCTGCCGCTGCTGCCGCTCCCGC
>JAAEMV010000473.1 GCA_024225195.1 Planctomycetaceae bacterium
CAAGGCCGTCAATCGCGGTTCGTTGATACGTTTGGCTAACGAGAATGAACCGCGTTAACTTCTTTAAATCGTAATCATGCTGAATCAAGTGGTCGGCAAGCATTGCTAATAACTGCGGGTCGCTCGGTGGGTTCCCCTCCCAGTCATCGACAGGTTCAACGAGACCGGAACCCATCAATCGTTTCCATATGCGGTTGGCAATGACTTCGGCAAACCTTCTTGAACCGGTCACCCGCACCGCCAGTCGTTCGCGTGTGTCGTCGAAATTGAGCATTAGGCTATCGGGAATCTCGGGAGCGATTTTCTTGAATGGCCAACTCGGCTGAAGTTGCGAACCAGGTTTGAGCGACGCATCGATCAGAGGTTTGCGTTGTTGGTTTTCGAAAAACGCGGCGGGAACGGTGCTGCTGCGTGGCAGTTTTAATGCCTTTCTATCTAGCATCGCCGCCATCTCAAATAGATCACTCTGTTTCCACTGATGATAGGGAGCGTCGTGGCAGCGGGCACATTTCATATTCACGCCCAGAAATGCTGAACCAATCACGTGCGCTTTGGCCGCCATGGGAACATCGTTTTGCGAAGCAACTGCGAAACCAGCTGAACCACCGCCCCACTTGCTGCCGAGCATCAATATCAATTCAGTCGCGAATCGGTCGGCGGGCTTGTTGTCGACAAGCGCTTCGTGAATCCACCAACGAAACGGGCCTGTGTTATTGAGGGTTGGTTTAAGTAAATTCGGATTTTCAGCGAGTACGTCTTGCCAATAGCCGACCCAGTTATCGGCCCAGCGTGGATCGCCAAGTAATTGATCGATCAATTGTTCACGGCGATTGGGTGACGTCTCGCCGAGAAACGCTTTTGCCTCGGCAAGAGTAGGAGGGACTCCTACGGTGTCTAGAAAAACGCGGCGGAGAAAAGTGTAATCGTCAACGACTTCGCTTAACTCAATCTTTGGTTGTTTCAGCGTAGGCATGGTTGCGCCGTCGACAATCCACCTGCGAATGGTTTGGATTTCAGCTTCACTCATGCCGTCTCCTTTGGGCGGCATTCGGTCTCCATCTGGCCCGGCTGTAATCATCGTCATCAAGTGACTATCATCCGGTTTGCCGGGCACGACGCTGGGCTCGCCCGATTCCCCGCCCGCTAATAGATTTTCGCGTGAGAAAATCGAAAGTTCTCCTTGCTGTTTTTCGCCATGACAACGGTAACAGTGCGCTTGCAGGATGGGGCGTACGTGTTGATTGTAATGCTCAGTTTGTTGGTTGGCTGTTGCAGACTGATGGTGGTTCACTTCATTGGTTTGCTTAATTCTCGTCACAATCAATTCATCAATTGAGGGATTTTTGGCACTGGAAATCAGACCTGCGCGAGCGTGTCGATGTCGCGCGGACCAGTAATTCGATTTTAAAGCGTTCGCAGTTTGTCTTCGTTTACGGTCAAATTCATCCAGTCGTCGCCTTTCGGAATCTGCAAATGTGAGCCAGCCCTCGTCTGTCAAAAGTGTTTGCGACGAATTCGTGTTGGGTGAAAGCAGGTGAAATATTTTGCTGCCCTGAGAGATTGCAACACATGGTTCGCCCACTTCAACGCGGCAGTTTCCGTCACCCACAATCATTTCAAACAGTACGGCGTGACGACCTCCATCTGATTGAAAAGTGGCCACTTGCTCATTGTCATTCATCCAGTGGGGCCGCATTCCTGCAACAGGCAGTTTCGGTAGTGGATCAACCACATGATGTGCACCACCGCGATTGGCTTGAATTTTGGTTTGCAGGATCTTTTTTCCGTCGATTTTTAAGCGAGAAAGTCCGCGAGAACGCGCCATCAGATTGTACTTGCCCGCGGGTAATTCAATATCAGCCCACGCGCGGATTAGCAGCGTTTGTCCCCAATCATTTCGGACTCCCCACGCATCGTATTTTTTGGGAATGCGCACAAATCCAAATTGGTCCTGTTCCCATTCCAGCAGGGCTGGTTCAACTTCATCCGGAAATACTTTGTGGCTGTCGATCGAGCCAAATAGTTGCACCAAGACTTTGCCCTGCGGAATCGTTGGTGGCTTTACTTCTGGCGGATTCCATTGGAATCGACTTTTAAGTTCTTTCGGTGGAACAAGTCGGCGGTGAATAGCAATTTCATCAATTTGACCTTCAAATGAATTACCGCGGTTGCCGTTCATTGCTGATCCAATCAGCACGTCGTCATCATCGACCACAGGAGGAGAGGTGGTCTCACCGCCCATATCCCAGCGCCCCTGGACCGGTTGGCCATCAATGTAACCAAGAATGCTTTTTGGGTCTCCAAATTTGTAGACAACTGCAACGTGATGCCAACGAGTGCCAAATGAAAATCCTGCGGTCGAAGTCCAGCGATGCCAGTCACCTGGCGTCTTTTCGTTGCCTTGACTGCGAAATAGAAAATTAAGGCAGGGCTTTCCATTTATTTTCCGAAGACGCAGCGCCCAGTTTTGGTTGGTGCTCTTAGCACCACCACTGGTCGTACGTCCTTTTCCAATGATGTACATGTTTTCGCCACCGCCAGTTGGTTTTACCCAGGCTTCCAATGTGATGGCATCACCATTGGTAAAATCAAATCGGGCATCCTCGAAATTGTCTGGTAATTTGAGCCAGGCAGGCGCTGCAAGTGACAGTGCTCGATTGGTTGGCGAGAACTTGGGATACAACGGAGCAACCGGTCCGTCAGCAATAGTTACGGAACCTTTTACCTCGCCTTTCATTTCTCCATTTGAGTCGCTGTCGAGAGAGCTCTGGAAATCCCAAGTCGCGACAGGCGCGTTGCGTTCCTGCTGACCGATTGCGGGTTCAATCGCAATGATTCGAGAGTGCTGCAGAACGGCAATCAGAATAAGGGTCGAAAAAACTGAAAAGGTTCGCATATGAATTCCAGCAAGCCAAGTAGCACCGAATCGATTGTACTATGGAAGCTCACTTCGCCCAAATGTGTGGCTTGAACATTCTAGCTGAATGGTGAGAATTCACCGAAAAGCAAACGAGTGTTGCAAAAACACATCGAGCCGTTGGGGGCGTGCTGTGGACATTGTGGGGGCGGTATCTTTGGGCATGTCCCTTCCGTCATTCGCCAAACCAGAAACTTCACGCCTGGTTGGGCTACCATCATCGGGTGGATAACCGCTGGCTGTTTTCTGGTATGCGTGCTACTGAAGAAAGACGGCGGACTTTATTTTAAAATCTTTGCCGCAACACTGTTTCTTCCGTACTGGGGATGCTGGGCTGGTTGTTTTTTCTGAGATGGCAATGGCGTAAATGGTTTCGTCAACAACGAGAGAAAGACATAGTCTATCAATCCAAGCAACCAAGCTGAGGTATACATAGCGGCGAGATTGCTCTTGGTTTGGGCGTCGTTGAAAGTAGTCACCGGGTTTGTTTTCCCATGCAAATTGGATTGATTAGATGGCTGTTGATCGTTTGGATGCAATTTCTGTACAAGCGTTTACCAGTCGAAAGGCTTTTAATTTTTCGTCTTGTTAGAAGAATCAAGTTCCGTTGCTTTGATCAACTTTTTGTCACCGGTTGTCATTTTTTTTGTCGCTGGCGAAGAAAGGATCCCTTGTGAAACGAGGAAACGATCGGCTTCGATCAGTACATGGTTAAACCAGGGATTTTTACCAAAGAACGAATGCCCTGCGCCTTCGGCATACCAAAGGTTGATTCGGTCACCTATTCCAAGATCTTTCAATCGAGTGTGTGCCGCTGTCCAACCGGTTAACCATTTTTTATCTTCGGTGCCAAAGAAGACAATCGCGGGGGCAAACTCGTTCGTAAGATGCTTCATGGCATCCACTTTGGGAAACTTTGCATCGAACGATGCTAATGCAGGGTTGAACAACAGGTAGGCGACAACGCTGGTGTCGATGTTTTTTGGATCCGCTGGATCATTTAAACCAGCATTGGTTGTTGCAAGAATGCTGACGTGCCCGCCTGCGGAGCCGCCTCCCGTAATTACTTTCTCAGGGTCGATTCCAAGTTCGAGGGAGTGTTGTTTCACCCAGCGGATTGCGCTCTTGGCATCGGTGATGCAGAATTGTTTTCGAGAAACACCTGTTGGCAGTTTTTTTCCGGCGGGAACCAATTGGTAATTTGCTGTGACTGCAACTAACCCTCGGCTGGCGAAATATTGGCAAAACTTTTGGAACTGTTTCAAATCGCCACCTCCCCACGCGCCACCGTGGAATAACAATACACAGGGCCGTTTTGCAGTGGAGGGATCATGCTCGCTTGGAAAGTAAGCCTCCAATTCGCGCGGTTGGCCAGCTGAGTGCTTGTAGGTGTAACGTTTCACCGTGTTGCCGATTTCATCAGTCGAGCTTCTTGTCGGGGCAATTGCCAAACTGTCCAGTTTCTGGCCAAAGCACACGCTGGGAGATATCAGGATCCCCAAGGTGAAAACATAAATAGAGGCGGTTAGTAGTCTCATAGAATGGAGCCGTCGGTCTAATTGGGATTGATAGCGATTTGCTTTTCAGAGGATTTTAAAAGGAAGAAGCACGCATTAAAAGGAACCTGTTTGCAACGTTGCGAGATCTTAGTGTCTACCTGAAAAAGAAAACCGAGCGATAAACACAAGGCTAGATTCGTTGTTGCAGTTTATCGGCAGCGTACGAAAGCCGCTGCACATACAGTTTCATCAAGCGAAGCTTGGCTTAAATTTTCAAAAAAGGCGAGATGGTTTTGCCACTACCCATCACTGAGTGCCGCTAACCTGTGAACTGCCTGATTTATAGAAGAGGGAATTATCGGAGGACTCACTTTGATTTCAGTGCTTAGGTTTAGTCAGGAGATTAGTTATCAGTTTGGTTGATTTGTAAGTGAGTGCGAGCCTTAAGCCAAGAATTCGCCAGTAGATTCGGGGGGTGTTTTGCGGTTTTCAGACCGTCATTGAATCATCGTTTATGAATATTTCGTGAAAGTGCGAGAACCTCTTATTTTATCGTTGGGTCGCTTTACGCTGGAAAGTAACTTCGAGATTAGAACTTTTATGGTTCCACGTCTGTATAGTATCTAAATGAAGACGAAAGTTCAGCGCAATCGAAAGCAAAAATCTTGGCGACGCCAAGGTGTGGGGTTGCTATGTTGCTTGCTGAGTTTCATTTGGTTCGGCATACCCAGTTTTCACAGTTTCTGTCACTTTGCCGATCTACCGCACCAGCATCCCAGCGGTTCTGCGTTTAGCCACGATCACGGGCACAGTCATGACGATCACGATCACAGTCATGGCGATCATAGTCATAGTCACGACAATCATGGCCACAGTCACGACGATCATAGTCACGACTTGCTAAAAAGTTCTCTTGCGGGCAGTGAAAATGCTGCGGATAGTGCGAGCGAACCGAACCCTGGGCGGCCATATCGCGAACCGGGCGATAATGAAGGACCAGTATTTACGTTGCAATTGCTTGAGTCCGAAACCTGTTGTTCGGCTCCCAATAGTTTGTTCCTGAATCAGGCTTGCCCTGCATTGGATGAGGCAAACTTTCACCGCATTGGATTCTTTTCCTCTGCCGAGTTGGGCACGATTGGTGCCCGCGGACCTCCAATTTCATTGGATTCTTTCTTTTTTCAGTTGGTTTAATTGGGACAGTCGTTTTCTGGCAGCCTAATTAATCCCAGCTTGTCCAGACGACAAGAGCGGTCGCTTTGTGCCATCTACAAAGTTGCGTATTGATTGCGCTTCTTTCTCACTTGTGCGCATGTGTTCCGTTTCAAGTCAAAATCCGATTCATAAAATCATATTTTAGAAATGAAATTCAATGCCTCATCAAGAATTTTTAAGTCGCAGTCCGGGCCTGTCCGCTCGAAGAGTTGTAACGAGACGAAACATCGCCGGATTTACTCTGGTTGAGCTACTGGTCGTCATTGCCATCATCGGCATTTTGATCGGAATGTTGTTGCCTGCAGTCCAAATGGTTCGTGAAGCTGCGCGACGGACTGCGTGTAAGAACAATATGCGACAACTCGGTTTAGCGTTACACAATTATGAGAGTGCCCTGCAGCGATTCCCGCCGGGGTACGCCTACGCTTTGGGGAGTCAGTATGCAGCTCAAACTGGCTATCAGGTGTCTAATGGTTTAGCGGACGCCAATCACCTCGGACATGCGTGGGGGATGTACATATTGCCGTTCATCGAACAGCAAAATTTGTACGATATGGCGGATATGGATCTACCCGTTTTCGATCCCGCAAATATGTTTGCAAGGGAAACTGAGTTAAATGTATTTCTGTGCCCGTCGGATCCCTATTCAGAAGGAAACTTTGTTGTCCGAGATGACACCTCCAATCCGTTTGAGCAGTATGCTGCGGCCAGCTATTGTGCCAACTGGGGGCCAGCTTCCGGGGTTCTCGAAACTTCGGGAAATTTAAGCGACGATATCAATCTTGATGCAACTCCAGATTCATCGGTAGGTCCGTTTTACCGCAACAGTAAAACTAAGTTTAGGGACATAACCGATGGTACATCGAGCACGTTTGCGATTGGCGAACGTCATAATGGGCCGATCCTCGATTCAACTGGCAGTCCAATTGGTGTGGGCTCGCATCCGAATTTCGAAAACGCCTGGTTTGCGGCGGTTCGGGATATTGATGCTCCCGATGACGATCATGGCCACATGGTTTTGTTCGACACTGAATTTACTCCTAACAATCCTCCGGCTACCGGAATTGGTGCGGATCGAGGTGTTGCCGCTCCACATTCAGGCTTGGCTCAGTTCGTTTTGATGGACGGGTCGGTGCAGACGATTTCAGAAAATATCAATTTAAATGTCTATCGTGCACTGTCGTCGATGCGTGGTGGCGAAGTCATTGGTGAGTATTGAACCGCGTTGTTTCAATTAGCCTTAATCTCAATCAAAAAGGCTCGCTGATTTCGATCAGCGAGCCTTGTTTAATAACGGTTTGGTTGTCGTAGGGATTTGGTGAGCGGTCCCGTGCTGAAAGTGGCTCAGCAAAATTCCCTGTTAAAAGTCAAACCCCCGCCATTTGTGATTACGGGAGTCGCTTTGTCTTTAAGACCGTTGGGCCGAACTGTTAATCACGCCGCAGGATTGTAGGGTAGATGAGAACCGTGCAAGACGATTTTCAGCTTTCCTTCAGCATCTATCGTGTAAGCAAATGAGTACTCAACTTTTACATCATCGCCCCCTTCGTGTGGCGTGAAATAATAATTACCCATTGCGACACCCATGTTTCCGGTAATCTTAGTGCCGATATTTTCCCAACGCACGTTTGACCAAGGTTTGATCGCAAACCCGTGATCTTCAGGGTAGTTTTCATTCCCGCCCACAAAATAAGATAACGCTCCTTCGAAATCCAAGCGAAATTGTTTTTCAGAAGTAAGCGTTGGCTTGAAAAGAACGGTACCTTCTTGGTAGTTGTAAAACTCATGGATGTGAGCTTCGGCGGCGGCTTGATAGTCTCCCTTTTCAAGGAATACTTTACCGATTTTTACGATTCCTTCGCCCCAAGCTTTCTGAGCTTCCAAAATCAAACTATCTGCGATCATTTCTACTTTCCAGAGTTAGAATAATTTCAAGTGTTTCGAGAATTAACTCACCGAAAAATTAATTTATACAAAACCAATAATTGTGCAAGTGATATGCAAGTGCATATATCTAGCGTTTGTGTGGCTGGCCGGCCTGTGGTAAGCGACAGGCGGAAAGGGAGTTTTGGCAAGCAATCTTTCCCTGTTAATCATCCAGCGTTCATCAGTTTGTTCAGCCTAACCACCCAAGTGAATCGCTTCAACCGTGACAAGGTTGAAGGACAATCCACGCAGATCTCGGCCTTGCCCGAATTGACTAAGGATCTTGCTCTGCGTGAAAGAGGTAGCTGCATCGGGCAGGCCTTTAAGCTAGAGCTCAAGGGATGCCCGGCGTTTTGTCAGTCTTAGGGAGATCAAACGGAGGCCAATTCTAGAATAGTTTGGTTTCACAATCTAATTTAAAAAACTGCGCGAATAATTCTGTTTCACGGATGCCGATTTTGCTGATCGCAACCGATTCAGACGAGTGATCCCGACGACCCAGCAAATTCTTGTAAAAAGGCCGAGGCTGCTTTAAACTCTAGGGTGTTAGACGGCAGCCCGTTTTGAGGTGATCCCATGCAGCCACTCGAAATCGCAATTTTTGCTGTGGTTCTAACGGCGGTGTCTTTGGCCGCCGCGCAAACTGCCTTTTTGAACCTCCCGGAAGACCCCGAGGAAGTTTCACCGATTAACAAGGTCATTGGGCAGTTGGGGATTCTCGCTGCCGGCTTCGCCTTATTCTTGTCACCCGCCGTTCTTGGCATCGACCAGGGCTTAATTTTAATAATGTTAGTGGTTGCAGTCGCCGCTGCAGTTTCTCTGAAAAAAAAAATCGAGAGAGGCCTGCAACCGCAACCAGAAAAGATGTCCCCTCCGGAAAGTGTCATTAGTTCCCACGAACCAGATCCAACGGTGGCGTGGTGCGGCAAATGTGAGGCGCATACTCTGTCGGGAAAGACGACGGTTGACCATCGTAACGAGTACGGTTCCGTTACATCGAGCTATGAGACGGCGTGCTGCGGCCATTGCGGAGGCAGCATGTTATGGAATGTCCCTGCTCATGTTCGTCAGGCTAAAAACTGGACACTTGGATGTGCCACGATCATCGGGCTGATAACGGGTTGCTGTTTTACGATGTACCTGTTACTCAATGAGGCGATTGGATTAGTGCTTGCATTCTTTGCGGCCGCGCTGTCTCTACCAGTTCTGGGAATGGTGGCTTGGTTACTCTTCCTGAGATGGCAATGGTGTAAATGGCTACGCAACCAGCCAAGGAGGTACTTGAGCTATCAACCCAAACGACCAAGCTGACACTTGGTCGCTTTTGCATTTTTCTAATAACGTCTGTCTGACGATAAGTCTCCAAGCCACACGATCGCCAAAATGAGAATGTTTAGCCGTTAATTAAGACAGGCGAACGTAAATCAGCAGAGTGCGTTTAATCGGCGGAGTGAGGAGATAGTCCAGCAACCCGCAATCCAATCTCGCTCATGGATTGGCATTTTTCTGCGAGAGGCCCCGTGTAGGTCGTGGCACTTCGACCGCCAATCAAAAACAAACCGCCATATGAATTGACAACCTTAGCAAGGTTCTCGATTTCTCGATGGTGAGTTCTGCTTCTAATCGGATTGGAAATGGCGAGCCAGACTACATCCGGTTTTTCGTCTTCGGCCGAATCGGCTAAAACATCAATCGGAGTGTTCGGGCCAAGGTTGATTTCCTCCAAACCACATTCGTGTAGAACTAAAGAGGCCATCAGGCTAGGTAATAGAAAAGGATCATCCTGAGGTGCAGCACCCATTGC
>JAAEMV010000474.1 GCA_024225195.1 Planctomycetaceae bacterium
AAGCCAATGCTGACTCATCCATACCACGACTGCGGATTGAGCTATCAAACAAACGGTCCAGTTCCGATCGAGGCGTTGGGTTTAAGAAATAGGTTTCGTCAATATTTCGAGCGATTTCATCTTGCCGTTGCTCTAGTCGCTGCGAGAGTAAGATCTTCTCGAAAGCATTGAGTCGCGAATACTCCCACGGCTGAGCAAATCGATTCAGATCTTCCTTTAGAAACCAACGATCCACAAAAGTGCGTTCTCTTTTATTTTTCAAAAACGGCAGGATCACCGATTCGAAAAATCCATAATCTTTCTTCATCAAGAAAAAATTAAGTTCGTGGCACGCAAACTCTGAATAGAGACTTCGCTTCTCAGCCATAGCCTTGTCTTTCCAAGTCAAAATGAAATCAAACTTCGAAAGCGAGGATGTGGGATTCAGCGCGAGCATCAGCTGGAACGCATCTCCTAGATCATCAAACTGCTGAAATTTAGCCGACACCAAATCTTCGATGACGAGTGAATCGCCAGCCGACATCTTTTCCATTTGCTTCGATTGGGAAAAATGCTGAGCCGGGTCCAACGCGTTCGCCAGTCTCGCATCACGCGGAGCCAGCTCGCGAGCTGGAAAGTCAGCATTCCTTTGAATCGTATCAAAGGCATTGACTGCAACAAAACGGAGATGCTGATTCGGACCAAGCTTATCTCTGTCAATCGACACCACGCCATTTTCGTTCGGACGCAAGTTAGCCAACAAAATGGAATCGTTACCAAGATAGTCAAGATTAGCAAAGTCAGCGTCAGTTTTAGATTGAACACCACTCCGAGCGACCCGGTCGCCCGCCTCTCCCATTAGCCCCCCAGCGCCTCCGAAATAGTCACCATCCTGCGCTACCTGAACGTTATTGTCCGTCCCTTTTACCTCCCAAGGATTGAGAATCAAAGAGGGCCGATCCAGCATATTACCGGGGAACTTCATCGCATATTTTCGATTGAGAATGTACTGGTATTCATCACCAATAATTCTCCCCTCTCGGTAAACCGACCGGTGATCTCCGGACTTATATCCCCAGGGTTCCATATCGCGAACTTTTGAAAACTCGTCAAATGCATTGAAGGCAGCTTGATAGCGATTAACAAACACATGAACTCTTGTGTACTTATCCGCATTTTCCAACTGAATTCGAATCTTCTCCTCATTCGAACTTATCCTCGAAATCTGAAGGGCAGGGGAGGTGCGCGTCTCCAAATGACGTCTTTCACCAACGATCATATCGCCAGCCCCGACGCCCTCTACGACGCGAATCTTTATTGTCTGATTTCTCTGCCCAGCACGCTGACGGGGGTAGGTTAATCGCAATTCGTAATCACCTCGCGGCAAATCAGCGATCTGGACTAGACCGTCCTTAACTTTCACCAATTCAAAATAATCCTTCACAAAAGAATTGTGCCGAATCTCCATTAGCGAGATATATTTTCGATCCGCTTTTGCAACTTCGGCAGGGGCTGGCACTTCAACCTCATCCCCTGCCTGCACATGCATTGTCCGAACATAAGTCTGATCTTGAGTCGCAAGAGTCCATGTTTTTTTCTTATTCTCAGCCCGATTCTCAACCGCAATCTCAACCACCCCGTCAAGCGACCCCAGCCCGACTAAACCGTCAGCACCAGATTGAAGATCTGCCAATACCGGATTCTTAAACTCGCTTGTCAACACCTTGACTCGCACCGTTTGGCCGGGGCGACGCTCCCCATTTTTCCCGAGAATCTCCAAAAAATACCCAGCCTTTGTTGGCAACAAATGGACATCCTCGATCGTGTCTGATTTATCGATTCCATTAAACTGATAATTCCGCATAGCTGACATTCGCCGCGTCTTATTCTGGCTAACGACTTTTAGATCCGCAGAAAGCTGAAGTGAAACGGAACTCAAACGTGGCGGAACAACAAACTCACAAATCGTTTCCACTGTCTCGCTAAGCTTGAAACCGTCAATCACTTTCTTGGTAGCAATCCCGTCAAGATCTGTGGCGGTGACGACTAACTTTGGCGATTCGAGCATGGCGACGGGCACAGGGTTTCCACCGACAATTCTCAGCGACGGGCGGATTAACACCTTGGCTTTATTGCTTCGTGTCAAACTTTCTCGATCTAAATAAATCCCTGCTTCAAATTGATAGTTTTCACCAACGTGGTTAATATTCCTGAGAGAACTGAAATCTCCCTGGGTCACCACTGCCGTTACGGTACCCGGTTGGGTTGAAAAAGGGAGCGTGATCTTTCCTTGATCGTCGTGCTCATAAACTGAACCATCCACCCACAAATCAGCATCTTTCACAACATCGCCAGACTCATCCATGACTGTGAATTGCTGCCCCAAAGGGGTCACCGAAGCCGAGAAATGCAACCGCCCTTTGCGGACCAAAGCCCGACTACTTTTTCCCTGAGCAATAAAATCAACAACATAGACACCCCGCTTCTGCATTTGGGGAAACTTAAATTCATGTCTTTGACGAATTGCTGGCGGAGATTGATAGGAAAAGGTCTCCTCGTAATTTGGCACTAAGCCATCAAGGTTAATATCAGTATCTACTTCCTTTCCATTCGTCCGGTAGTAGTTCCCCGTGTTAATTTCAAAAATTTTCACGATCAACTTTGGAACATTTTTTAAATTTAACGTCAATGAAACATCGTCATTCACAGAAAAGTGTGCTTTATTCTCCGCGGCAAACTCGATATCAACGCGTTCGAGAATCTGCTTGTACTGGTCTGGCGATAGTTTAGACGCCCACTGCTCCGCATCTCCAATTCCATTGAGAATTTTCACCATGGCAAATTGCTTTCCAAGGTACGTCTCTCGCACGTAGGGGGTAAACTTCGAAACTCCATCTGCATCCCGCAAGAAATGATGCAAGTAATCCTTAACCAAAAGTTGATCATCCATTACCGGTGGCAACATCATCCGATCAGAGTAGTTGGCTTGCAAATTTGCGATGGTCTGGCTTTTCTTATTTTTTAAAAGCACAGGATTAATATAAACAACACTCTTGGGAAGCTTGAGGTATTCCACGAACAAGTCTAAGTCGTATTTCCCTTCGCTTCGATCGAGTTCGAGCAGGCGATACAACACACAAGCTTTAAGCGAGTTAAAATTAGCATTGAGGGGAGTCACAAAACTTCTCAACCGCTCCAAATACTTCCGATGCTCTAACTGATTTGTCGTCCAATCCACATCTTCAGACGGGTAGAGCTTTTTTAAATAGATATCAACATAACGATCGATTGTTTTCGACTTTGGATACAGCTTGGAAAGTTCATCCATCTGCTCCAACGTCATCGCTTGGTGGATGCGCATTGAGCCAAAACCTTTGCTGTACGGTTCAGTCAAATCCGCTGCAATCAACTCAACTAAATTTGGAAAATCTGGATACTGCAAACGCTTTAGTAAATCTCGCCGCTTGGCTGCGTCCAATTGACTTGGAGCCAGCAACCTTAAACCTCGCTCTGTAAATCCGCCGGTCAACTTAGATGACTTCAACGCCGCCTGAATCAAACGATCATTGGAGATTAAATTTTGATCAAACTCGGTCGGGAAATTTCGTGCCGCCTGCGGTAATCTTTGCCGGTGTGCAAAATAAAGATTCAATTCTTTGATTAGAAAATCAAGCGTCTCTTTGGGGTTACTGTTATATCTCAATAGAGCTTGGCGATTGCGAATCACTCGGTAATTCTGCTGCTCACCAAGACGCTTCCTCCATCTATCGAGAATCTCATCAACCTTCTCGTACTGCTCAAGGTTTTGATAATGAAGTGCGTGGAAATAATAATAATCACTTGTACCCGGCACCATTTTTTTCAGGACAGATTCACGATCTGAAGAAAGCACGAACTCTTCAAGAACCCCTATCTCCTGACCGGACACTTGCTTTCCGTCTGACAACTGTAGGAAGCCGATGAACACGGACAAAACCAAAACGCTATTAGTTGACCATCGCAGCATGCTGAACTCCCACATTTGATTCTTTAAAATTCGTCAGTTGCAACCTGACATAAGGTCCATGACACACCTTTAGACCCTACCTACTTATATGCACAAAAGTTGCAGACCGTTAGGAATCCTAGACCCTCCAACGATCAATTCAACTTTTGACTCTGAGTTTCACGCACGAATCTCAATTTTGTTAGGATATTTCTTGGTTTTTCATCTAAAACCGTTTAATCGCCGTAAAAAGCAAAGCGAACACCGCTCAACCTAGCCAGCAAATGAGAATTCAATGCTCTTTCGGAACCTCAACGCTTCCAACAACTCAGCCACTTCATGGGAAGATCTCGCCTTTGGAGCCCCCACAATTATTGGTTTTTCTGAATTGTGCCGGCAACAACTTGCTTCCCCACTTAGTGCTCCCGCAGCAGAGATTGATCTAAACCAAGAGCTTTCAATCGAAGCCAAAACGATCCTTGCAGCCGCAGCCAATCGTGGCACTATCGACATCCGCGCGAACAAAGACTCATTCAACTCGGCAGAACGCTTCCTCGCGGTATGCGTGGAATCCGAGCTCGAGAAGCGTCTGCTTTTCCTCCAAAAGGAAAATCCCGAGCAGACGGTCAAGTTCTTAGAAGGCTTTCGCCAACTCTGCCAACACGGTCTGGTCCTTCATCACCTCCAACGAGACTTTTCTCTTTCGGCTTCAGGATTTGAGTTCGCCAAGTCTCTTAATGCTGCTGATTACGCATCAAGCTTAAAATTCGCCTGTGAAATTGACCACTGAATAGATCTATGCGAGCGAACCACCCTTTTGAACGGCAGCAACTTCGAGCGGCCAACCCTTTGCGACGGACATAAAAAAAGCCCGCTGTGATTTAAACAGCGGGCTTTAAAATTGTAATCGTATTTTACTCTTCTTCGCTGGTTGTCGATTCAGCTTCACCACCTTCGGCGACGACTTCTTCGTCCGCCGGTGCCTCAGCTTCAGCCGTCGTATCCTCTTCGACTTCGGCATCGTCGTCAACAAAAGCTGGCTTTTGACTGACTTGAGAAACGCGATCGTGAACGCCCACGAACTCAAGAATTGCTTGAGTTCCTGCATCACCTAATCGTGGTTCTGCCAACCGAAGAACCCGGGTGTAGCCACCGGGACGATCGACGAAGCGATGGGCTACGTCATCGAACAGGATCTCAACTGCTTCTTTGTCACGCAGCATTGCGAATACACGACGCCGAGCGGTGACCGCTGGAGCAATTGCGGCAACCCATTTTTGCCATTTCTCGCTCTCGCGCCACTGCCTCCAAGCTTCCGTATTTCGTTCGGCATCCGTTGCAAATTCTTCGGCTGCCTCTTCGTGAGGAATCGAATTCTTAGCAATTGTGATGCACTTCTCAACGAGCGGTTTAACCTCTTTCGCCTTTTGGATTGTCGTTACGACTCGCCCCTTAAAACGCGGAGGATTCACAACGGATTTACCATCAGCCATGGTCAAACCTTCGTAATACGACTCGTCTCGTTCGGTTAAAAACAAGCCAGTCGCGAGGTTTCGAAGCATTGCTTTGCGATGACTGGAAGATCGCCCCAAGCGTCTTCCCTTTTTCTTATGTCTCATTGGTACACCAAAAGGTCTGTTGTCAAATTGTTCTATTATTGCTTTTCAGCCAGAGACTCAATCTATGCTCTCGCTGCAAACGTGACCTGTCAAAATACGACAAGCCGTTTGAGTATCGTCTATGAAATCTGTGGTGCCGGAGGAACTTTCATTCCTAAATGAAGCCCCAGCTCACTCAACAACTGCCGGACTTCCACCAGCGTTGTCTCACCAAAATTCCGTATTTCCATCAACTGGTCTTCATTTCGCTGAACCAAGTCTCGCACTACGCCGATGCCGGCATACTCCAGACAGTTACTGGCTCGAACTGAAAATCGCAGTTCTGAAATTGGCATGTTCAACTTTGCTTCCAAAGCCGCATCAATACCACCCTTGCTGCGTGGCTGCGAATGAACCTGGGCACCCAACTCCGAATACTGAACAAACGGATTCAGGTGCTTACGCGTGATCTTTGCGGCCTCAACAACAGCCATCTCAGGATGAATCGAGCCGTTGGTCCAAACTTCCAACGTCAACTTATCGTAGTTGGTTTTCTGACCAACACGAGTCTCTTCAACATCGTAGCGAACGCGAGTCACTGGACTGTAAACCGCATCGATTGGAATAATCCCGACTTCGTGATCCCGACCGCTGTGCTCCGTCGCTGGAACATAACCACGACCATTCTCAACGACCATCTCCATCATAAACGGAACATCATCTGTGAGAGTCACCAAAGTGTGATCAAAGTTAATAATTTCAACATCACCGCCGGTCTGGATATCAGCACCGGTGATTGGGCCAGCCGTGCTTTTTTCGATCGTGATGACTTTCATCTGATCGGTATGATTCTTGACAATCAATGATTTGACATTCAGCACGATGTCCGTAACGTCCTCGAGAACGCCAGGAATCGAGGAAAACTCGTGGTTTGCACCGCGAATTTTCAATTGCGTAATTGCACTGCCTTCGAGGCTCGAAAGCAATACGCGGCGAAGACTGTTACCGATCGTCGTTCCAAATCCCCGCTCGAAAGGTTCAGCCATGAACTTTCCGTAAGTGTTTGTAAGAGTCTTACGATCGCAATCTACAACGCTTGGTAATTCCAAACCGCGCCAACGAACGTGCATTGAGGATCTCCGTTAAAGGTCAATCTTGAATCAAGGTCAGTCTTGAATCACTCGCATTCGAGATTGTAATTTCTGTGAATTGAATATGCCGAAAGTTTGTTTGCCGTGACCCGGTGTTCGCCCATTGAGCAACATCTAACCCGAGACATTCGCGGGCTAACCACGCCAGCGAAATCGACCAGATTAAACGCGTCTCTTTTTCCGTGGACGGCAACCGTTGTGAGGAATTGGAGTGCAGTCCTCAATCGACTTAATGTTCAGACCAGCGGCTTGCAACGCTGTGATCGCACTTTCTCGCCCGCTTCCAGGCCCCTTAACGCGAACATCAACTTCCTTGACCCCAAATTTCAGGGCTTTGTCAGCTGCCTGCTGAGCAGCACTCTGCCCGGCAAATGGAGTGCTCTTGCGACTACCCTTGAAACCACACGTACCAGCACTGGCCCAGCAAAGTGTTTCTCCTTTGGTGTCAG
The DNA here is from genome assembly GCA_024225195.1 of Planctomycetaceae bacterium. Taxonomy (GTDB): domain Bacteria; phylum Planctomycetota; class Planctomycetia; order Pirellulales; family Pirellulaceae; genus Mariniblastus. The sequence goes on from JAAEMV010000474.1 coordinate 7,163, forward strand.
TAATGGTGACGGTCGTGTTGTTGAATGTCGCCTGAATGTGAGCAATACCGTAAGTAACGTTACGGCGAACTCGACGTTTTTTTGTCTTTGCCACTGCTTGCTTTCTCCGCTTTCATGCCGCGCCAACCGACGCGATTTACTGTGTTGAATTTTTCTTTATGTTGAACTTACAGGTCGCGATTAAACCACGGAGCAAGGCCTCGTGGTCAATCAACAGACACCAAGGATTACTTAAGATCCTTGACACCCTTCTTTCCAGCAACCGTCTTCTTAGGACCTTTTCTCGTCCGAGCATTTGTCTTGGTGCGCTGACCACGTACCGGCAATCCAACTCGGTGGCGAATACCCCGGTAACATCGAATGTCACGAAGTCGGCCAATGTTTTGCTGGACTAGACGCCGCAGGGGACCCTCAACCGTGTAATCACGCTCAAGGATCGTTGCGATTCGACCGATTTCCTCATCGGTTAAATCACGCGCACGTTTATCCTGATCAATTCCCGCTTTGTGACATAAGTCACGAGCAGTCTGATTGCCAACACCGTACAAATAGGTAAGCGAAATAACAGCTTTTCTGTCATTCGGAATGTCAACACCCAACAAACGCGGCATACGATTTCTCCAACGGACCTGAACGCAGGTCAACTACATAATTGTTCGATTTAATAAACTCTACTGTTTTTTGTTCGCTTAGGTGAGCACCACAACATTTTGCAGCGACTCACTTTGTCGATCGGAAATTCTCTTCCGAACGATCCTTACCCGTTTACGGCCCATCCGGGCGCAACTAAGGCTAAATTTTCAATCCATTAAGTAAGAGTTTCATCCATTGAAACTCTCATTGCTCTTACAACCAACCATTTGATTGCATTGCAAAAATCTAACCCTGACGCTGTTTATGGCGTGGGTTGGTGCAGATTACGTATACTCGGCCTTTACGCCGAACAACCTTACAATTCTCGCAAATTCGCTTAACGCTAGCGCGGACTTTCATCGAAGTTCTACTCGCTCTTATTCATCTTGTTTAAAGCCCACCAGTATAGGAATTTAGTGGCAATTATCACAAGGGCCAATCTGGCTGTAATTCGTTATTTTCCTAGGTCACACCAATTTATCGCCTTGAAGGTGAGCCTAGCTTCAATCGGATCCTGTAAACAAGCGACCAAATCGACGCTTTTCCCCGTGAAAATTGATTATTAACCCCGAAACATCACCAACTCGGCAGTTTTGACTCAGGCAGCCAGTTTTTCGTGTTTTGGTTCTTTCTTTGGCAAAAAACCTCCGCAAGGATCAGAAATCTGTGCGCTGGCTCCTTTCCTTACCCCCAAAGCACCCAATCCCCCCACGCACCGTTCAGTCAACCAACTGGTTTGTCGTCCCTCCGAAACAGGCAAAACCACCCTAAATACTACTCTGCGACACCAACTTCCCTAAAAATCAATCGTCTTCCAAATCCAGACTCTGCCATAAATACCAACAGGCCACCGTCGAGTACGGCCGCCAGGGAGTGGAAATTTCCAACATTTTCGCTTTACTTGGAAGTTCACCAAGCTCGTAACGCCTAGCGATCGCGTTTTTTATGCCCAAGTCATCGCAAGGAAAAATATCTAACCGCCCCAACGAAAACATCAAAAACATTTGAGCCGTCCAGATCCCAATACCCTTTACTTGAGTCAAGACTTTAATGACTTCGTCATCAGACTGGCGATGCAAACTTTCGAGCTCAACAACTCCAGAATGGACTTTCTCTGCAAGATCCAAGACATACGATGCCTTTTGTCGAGAAACCCCTAATTCCCGCAACCCATCCACATCGAATTTCAAAATTCCTTCGGGCGTAAACTTAGGGTTCGCATTCGAATCGCTCGTCGCTTCCAGCAAACGGGTATTAATGGTTCGGGCAGCGGCTACTGAAATTTGCTGGGAAACAATGGAGCTGACAAGTGTTCCGAAGCGATCTCGTTTCGTTTTCGCATGAAATGGACCAACCAATTTTATGATTCGCTTCATCACCGGGTCACTTTTTTGAAGCTGGAGTCGGGCCGCTTTAATGTGTTGCGCGTAAAATGGCATAATTCTCCAATCAACCGTCTGAAAAACCGGGGCTGTGCCTCGAACTGAGAATTTTATAGGAATTCCGACTCAGTGTAACTCGCTCCTCTACTTGACCCACCTAACCGATTCGAGATACGTCCGGAAATCAGCATTTTGAGATCGCCCGATTTACGCTGACCGCCGCCGCGTTTATCATTTTTGCATGTCAAATATCGACTATCACCGAACAACGCACGCCCAACGACGAGCAATAGAATCTTGGGATCGCGGTCAATTGAGAACCTATCAGGTGCAACGCCTGAACCAAGTTCTTGAGGCGATTCTCCCCGGCAACCGATTCTACCAATCAAAGCTGCAAGCAAACAATTTCCCCATCACCTCGATGGACGCACTCCACCAACTCCCTTTTACGCACAAAGAAGAGCTACTGGACTCGGAGAACGCAGCTGGCTTCGCTGCTAATTTAACTTTCCCACTCGACCAGTACTGCCGTTTCCACCGAACCTCTGGCACCCGCGGCCGCCCAATGATTGTCCTGGACACCGCCAACGACTGGGACTGGTGGATGGAAACATGGCAGTATGTCCTCGATTCCGCTGCACTGGCTTCCAGCGATCGCGTCGTCATGGCCTTTAGCTTTGGCCCGTTCATTGGTTTTTGGAGTGCCTTTGATGCGGCAGTGGAAAGAGGTGCGATGATCGCTCCCACTGGCTCCCTATCAACGATCGCGAGGATTGAACTGATTCGCTCAATCGAAGCGACTATCATTTTTTGCACTCCCAGTTACGCGCTCCACATGGCTGAAGTCGCCCAACAAAATGAAATTGATTTGACTTCCTCATCCGTTAAAAAGATCATCGTCGCTGGTGAACCGGGAGGCTCCATCCCCAGCATCCGCCAGCGAATCGAATCGTCATGGGATGCCAAAGTGATTGACCATAGCGGCGCCAGCGAAGTTGGCCCGTGGGGTTACGCCGACGCCGAAGGAACTGGAATCTACGTCAATGAAGCCGAGTTTGCTGCCGAATTTATCTCACTCGCAACCGGGCAACCCGCGACCGAAGGCGAGCTCTCTGAGTTAGTCCTAACCTGCCTCGGACGGATTGGTAGCCCCGTCATCCGCTACCGAACCGGAGACTTGGTGCGCCCTCAGTGGGATACTTCCGGGGACTGCAACTTTGTCCTGCTCCAAGGAGGAGTTCTGGGACGCACCGACGATATGATGATCATCCGTGGTGTGAATGTTTTCCCAACCTCGGTCGAGAAAATTTTACGCGGCTTCCCTGAGATCATTGAATATCGACTCACGACATTTAAACAAGAGTCGATGGATCAATTAAAGATTGAAATTGAAGACCAACTCGAATCCCCGGAACGAGTCCGTGCCGAATTACAAATCCAGCTTGGATTGCGAGTTGAAGTTGAATGCGTTCCAGCAGGAACGTTACCCCGTTTCGAAGCCAAAGGTAAAAGGTTTATAGACCAAAGATGAAATTTGACTCTCAACTAATCGACGCTTGCCGAGCACAATTCCCAGCTCTTCTCCGCGAGCAGAATGACCAATCAGTAATTTATTTTGATGGCCCCGCGGGAACCCAGGTTCCACAGTGCGTTGCCGACGCGATGTCTCACTATCTACTTCACTGCAACGCTAACCATGGCGGACACTTTACAACAAGTGTCGAGAGTGATGAATTACTTCACAAATGCCATCAGGCTCATGCGGAATTCGTAGGGGCAACCGACGGTGATGAAGTCGCCTTTGGGCAAAACATGACCTCGCTGACTTTCTCATTCTCCCGTGCGCTTTCAAAAACTTGGAAATCGGGTGACGAAATCATTGTCACGTCCCTCGACCATGACGCGAACATATCCCCCTGGGTTCTTGCCGCAGAAGAAGCAGGAGCCAAGGTCCACTTCGTTGGCTTCAACCCTCACGACTATACGCTCGACATGGAGGACCTCGGTAACAAGCTAAATGAAAAAACTCGACTGGTCGCTGTTGGCTGTGCTTCCAACGCAACTGGAGGGATCAACCCCGTCAAACGCGTGGCAGAAATGGCTCACCAAGTCGACGCCAAAGTTTATCTTGATGCCGTACATTATGGACCGCACGGTCTCATCGATGTGGCTGACTGGGATTGCGACTTCCTCGCCTGTTCTGACTATAAATTTTTTGGGCCCCATCTCGGCATGCTCTGGGGGCGTCGCGAACTCTTGGAAGAGCTACAGCCGTTCAAAGTCCGCCCAGCAGACAATCGCCTGCCAACTCGCTGGATGACCGGAACTCAGTCACACGAATCGATCGCTGCCGGCATGGCTTGCGTTGACTATATCGCTGAGATTGGAAAAAAAACCGGTGCTGCTCAGAATGCAAATCGACGCGATGCATTGATCTCAGCGTTCTCCGCCATTGTTGAATACGAAAAGACCCTTTCGCAGAAATTGATCGAAGGTCTCTCGGAAATTGAAGAGGTTGAGATTTACGGCATCACCGATTTAGCCCGACTGGACGAACGGTTTCCTACCTTCTCCATCAGACATCGAAACATCCCGCCCGCCGAATTAGCGAGCCGACTCAGTCAAAATGGAATCTATGTTTGGAATGGAAACTACTACGCATTGGAGTTCAGTGAAAGAATGGGCTTCGAGCCCGAGGGCATGGTGCGAATTGGACTGGTTCACTACAACACCACCCAGGAAATCGACCGCCTCATCGAGGTTATCAAGCAACTCTCAGTCGAATCCTCATAAAGCTGCCCCTCATAGGGCTGAACCCTTTTAAGGCTTTAACGCCCCACTACAAACCTATTCCCAACGACGCTTCCATGGCATCTCAATCTCCAAACGAACTGCAACCCGTTCGACTTGAAAAAACTGAAAACCGAGAACTGCTCATCCAATGGAGTGACTCTACGGAACAGACGATTTCATTTCGAAAACTTCGCGACAATTGCCGTTGCGCCCATTGCACCGAAAAACGAATGGAACCGGCCCATGAATCGGCTGCTGGCGAAAAAAAACTGAGCAACATTCTGCCGGTTCTGTCACTCCAGGAAACTATGCCACTGGACATCGTGGCAATGAGCCCCGTCGGAAACTACGCCTACAACATCCAATTCTCTGACGGCCACAGTGCAGGCATCTATTCGTATGAACTATTGAAATCGATCCAATAACTTCGATCCAATAACTTCGATTTTAAAATCGCCTGCCTCCACCTTCAGCTAATCCCACTG
>JAAEMV010000475.1 GCA_024225195.1 Planctomycetaceae bacterium
CACGACAAGGTGGATGAGCAGCGGGTTCCGGGCAAACAACGATTGTGGGTTTGGGGTGACGCAGGATTTCTAAAACACGATCTGATTGAATAAAACTAGGGAGCCGCTACGTCGAAATAGCTCGGAAAAGCAAACCCTGTGCTTAAGTGCAAAAGACGATAGACTTGGCGTATCCATACGATCACTCCGAGACTCGAACTATGAAATTGCGCTACCAGCCCGAACAGATTTTTCTGCCGTTGTTAATTGTTCTTGTTCTATCAAACTGCATTATTGAACATGCGGAATCTACCGAGCGTCCCAACAAACCCAATGTCGTCTTGATCCTGACTGACGATCTTGGCTGGCAGAAGCAGACACCTCGAAATTTGGTACCGGCATCTTCCTTCTGGCCGCTAGTGAGATGTTTCTATTGACGCAGAGCCCCGCTGCGCCGAAATAGCTCGGATTGCGAACCGGTCCGAAGGCTACCGTTGTGCTGACTGGGAAACCCTACTGCGGAATTGGCATCAGCTACTTCAGTTGCCTTCTATGCTAGTTGAAAGACGGCACCGGCTACGACGCGGGTTTCGTCAACGGCCCCACAACCGCCGCCAATAGCGCCGTGCGAATTCGAGTTGGTTCCCGATGACGAGTTCCTCGCAGTCCAATTCCCCGAGACGCAGGCGGAGGCATCGTGCAAGTTATAGTTGGTCCTCGACCCGGAGATCCTGTAACCAGTTTGGCATTATCTTTTGGAGGCCATTTGAACACCGCTACAACAAATGGGTTCGCACGAGCGTCTCGGGACAAATCAGTCGGCGAAAATTGAGGCTGAATGTTTGACAACCGCTTAAAGCACAGCCAAACTGCAGGGCCGTAGTGGATCAAAATCCCTATCAGTAAAGATACCTTGGAGAAAATTATGGCAATAGAATTAGGTCAATTACAACGAGAGTATAAAGTGAGACCGAACCGCAATCGTGCCAATTTAATTTTTGGGCGTTTGTTTGTAATTGCCGGCATGCTCTTACTGCTTTACACCTTTTACATTACTTTTTTTACCGAACCAGACGGGATTCAATATTTATTTGGCACAGTTGGGTTTTTAATTGCGTTGTTAGGTTGGTTAGGCTTACGCATACAAAAACAAGAAACCAGCATTTGTGTCCAAGTTTTCACAGAGGGCTTCTCCTATTCACGCAGTGGCAAAACAGACCAGGTTCGTTGGGACAACATCACTGAAGCCATACTGGGGGTTGTTCAAAAAAAATTACGTCGTCATCACGTTATCTTAGAAACCTTTTACGAATACCAAATCACCCCCCAAAGCGGAACTGAAATTCAGTTTCGACTCAAAAAAAATGCCATTCCGGATATTGAACAATTTAGCAATACCATCCGAAACGAGGTCACCCGAAGACAATTGCCCAAAGCCATTGCCACCTTCAATGAGGGTGGCACAATTCAGTTCGGCAAATTGAGTGTCAGCCGTACCGGTATTAACAATGGCAAAGTGACAATGGCATGGTCTGACATTGAGGAATTAAAGTTAAATAAAGGTTCCATCAAGTTTCTTAAGAAAGATAAGTCGTCGAACTGGTCTGATGTTCACGCGGGGCAAATCCCGAATGTTTTTGTGTTTATGGCTTTGGTAAATAATGTTCTTAAAAATCGTTCCGCACCAACGAGTGGTTGAGTTATCTAAATTCTGCCGTAAGAGAAACAAAGGGTTCGGGCTACTTTTTTGACGATTGCCAGTACGTTTTTTTGACTTAATGAATGGCTAGGAAACTGCGAGTATCGTTGGGAGTCATTTGTTGCCCTGTCCTCAACAGTGGCAACGGACGCACTACCGGATGTGGTCGTCGATTAGTACACCACCCAACGGCACGATCATCCCGGCCGTTGAAGCCGGGCCGAATGTCGACTGGTTCCCCAAAAAACGCAATTGCTCGAAGAAGAAAATCCTGCGTTCAAATGCAAAAGACGATAGACTTGGCGTATCCATACGATCACTCAGAGACTCGAACTATGAAATTGCGTTCTCAACCCGAACAGGTTTTTCTGCCGTTGTTGGTTGTTCTTATTCTATCAAACTACGTTATTGAGCATGCGGTAGCTATTGAGCGTCCCACCAAACCCAATGTCGTTTTGATCCTGACTGACGATCTCGGCTGGCAGGATGTGGGTTGTTACGACATTGACGAACCCTGCCCTTTCGACACCCCCAATATCAACCGATTGGCCACCCGCGGAGTGCAATTTTTTCAGGGATACTCCCCTGCCCCGACGTGCTCTCCATCTCGTGTTGCAATTCTGTCGGGTAAACATCCAGCACGTTCACAAAAAACTCACGTCGTTGGTGGTCATCCACCAGCACCCTATGCAAAAAACAGCATCGCCATCGAACCGTGGTATAGCGGCCGGATGAAACTAAGCGAGATTACCATCGCCGAAGCACTTCAAGCGAATGGTTACAAAACAGGGTGTGTTGGCAAATGGCATTGCGCGATCAACCATAATGCTTTTCCACAACCTAAAGATCAGGGGTTCGACGTCTCCTATATGAATCGTGGCGTCTCCGAACCAATGCGTCCCGATCGACTATCAGAATTCTCCACCACCGATGAGAACAATCGATTCCGGCTCGACTCCAATGGGATCCCTCGCGACCAGAACACGATGGATGCCCTCCAATTTCTCAACCGACATAAGTCAGAGCCATTCTTCCTCTACTACGCGACTTGGCTAGTGCACACGCCAATTCACATGCGCAGCAAACCCTTGCTAGAAAAATACTGCAAGAAAATGGGAATCCCCTTTCCCGAAAAAGCTGAAGGCTGGGATCTTGAAGGTCAAAAAAACCCCTATTACGGGGCGATGGTTGAATCACTCGACTATTACGTCGGCCAGTTAATCAATTACTTAAAACAAACCGATGATCCACGATGGCCCGGACATAAATTAATCGACAACACATATATTATTTTCACCTCCGACAATGGAGGAATGGAAAAGGTACCTAACGAAATTATCACCGACAACGCCCCCCTCGATAAAGGAAAAATCAATGCAAAAGAAGGAGGCGTTCGAGTTCCATTCATCATCTCCGGCCCGGGGATCCAACCAGGGATCAGCCCGGATGCAATCGTAAGCGGTCTCGATTTTTACCCCACGATCCTTAACTGGACAGGCACCCCAAAACCACAAGGCCAACATCTCGATGGATTAGATCTAACTCCATTTCTTAAGTCAGACAAAAGGACTCGCAATTTAATTCGCCACTCCGATGGCAAACCAAGAGACACGATGGTTTGGCATTTCCCCAATTCAGTCGCAATGCAGTCAACACTGCGCCGTGGAAATTACAAATTGATTCGAAATTTAGTCGAACATATGATTCCCAACCGTGACTCTTTAAATCTATATCAGCTTTATGACGACTCAGGAAATCGAGTCGACATCGAAGAAGCGAATGACTTGTCTAAATCCAAACCAGCATTAACTCGCGAATTAAATGAACTTCTCCAATCTCATCTGGATGAGATGCAGGCAAGTCCTCCATTTTTGTATCCTAGATCGCCCGCCGCATTGCCCGGTAAGAACAAGGTTTGCGTCCCTCTAAATCACGGCATCGAGGGACAGAAAGTTTGGGCAACCTTTAAAGAATCCGGTGCTAAAGTTGTTTCTGCCAATCTGATTTACACTAACAATGGAGGCAAGAGGTACGAGGAGTGGTATCGACTTCCTGCGTCAATTACGAGCGGCGGAAGAGTAACGGCGAACCTTCCAGCGGATGCAACGCATTACGTGTTTAATCTGATTGATGAAAATCACTTCCTCGTGAGCTACCCCGAAATGAAATTCCAGAAGGATCGCTCTGCACCATTCTCCGCGCGTGCGTTTAAAACCGCAGCCAAGAAACCTAAACCAGCCAAATAACCACACCGCGACTCGTTGATAGTAAGGAACATTGATGTTGCCCCCGCTTCCCTCTCGAGACCAATTTGCCGATCTACTCATGGATCGAGTCTTGGCCGCAGGCGAAACGGCAATGCTGGCCTTTGACGATCAGAATTTCTCAATCAAAGTCGAATGGGCCGACGAAGCAAATGAACAGGTTGACATTCAGAGCCTACAATTCTTAGAGCCTTGGTTCAATCGCTATCAACAGGCGACTGACGAGCAACAAACAGCACTCATCGTTAACCAGTTTGTCGATCTCTGGTTCTCAACCAAACAACAGGCTCTCTCGGGTAAGGCAGCCAATACTCAGAGACTCACCCCGCTTGTCCGTTCTCGATTTTCTCACGAAGCCACCAAAATTCAGCTTTCGATAGAAAATCCCGAGCAAGCAACTGAAATCGAGAATCAGCTTACCTACCAAATTTTTGCCGGGCATCTCGCGGTAAGTATTGCCGAACAATTTCCCAATAGTTTTCGACAACTGACCCGTGACGATCTTGATCAATTAGAAATAAGTTTTGATGAAGCGCTCGCAATCGCAAAACAAAACCTGCTTGAATCAGAACCAAATTTTGCCAGTGGCATTCACTTCGAACCGGTCGACGGGCAATTCTGGTGTCCAGCCGGCAATCTTCATTCGAACAACGCGGCTGCCCTTCTATTTCCTGAACGAATCAAAAGACTACCCGTTCAAGGCCAACATGTTATTTTTGTTCCACATGACAACATCATCTGGATTGCCGACTCTGCCAACATCAAAAGCCTGCGACTTGTCGCCGAACTAAACCTTCAAGAATTCCGCGAGTGCCCCTCCCCCATCAGTGCCCTTCCGTACCTTGTGGATGGCCAGAATTTAAAACCTTGGTTACCACCAATCTCGCATCCGGCTCACGCAGCCATGAAGATGCTGCACATCCATGATGCCTCCTATCTGTGCGACACCCAAAGCCATCTCTTGAAGCAAAAGTTTGCCGCGGAAAATACTGACGTCTATTTAAGCGTCTATCGCCCGATGGAAATCATTCGCGACGATGGAGAGATCGAATACCACTCGATCTGCGTCTGGACTGACAGCGTTGTTACGTTGTTACCGAAAACCGATTTCGTTGCTGTCCAACAACTACTCAACCGCGATGCTCTCGACCGGGAAAAGACCCTTCACCCTAAGTTTGGCAAAACGTTAATCGTCCCCTGGGCTACACTCGCTTCAGTGCTTGGCAATCAGCTACGTCGCCTCGAAACCTACCCTGAAAGACACCGTGCCGAGACAACTCTTTCACCTCAGGATTGGTTAACACTCAGTAAAAAAGAACACCACTTCGCCGATGCCTTTCGTGACGAATTACCAGCGACCAAACCAATCTCCAATCAGACCACGACGCGTTCAAAAAAAACGGTTTGGGTTGTTGGCGGAATGATTGGTTGCCTCAGTTTATTTGTACTGATGCTGCTGATAGCCATTCCTGCCTTTTATTTATTCAAAGCAAGTTTAACTCCCGTCGCGCCCCCAATCGCCGCTGACTTTGATTTCACTCCTTTTGCCGACCCTACACTAGAAGGCGAATTTCCAGCGATCCCCGAACTCGAATTTTCAGCCGATTTATTCCAAGGTGGAATCGTCCCGGACTCAAAACTTCCAGCCTTTGAAAAATTAGACAAGTCCAACGCTACACTACCTGTATTAGATTGGGCCTTAAAAGATTTAGTAAAATCTGAACTGGGTGGGTCTGAGCTTCAAACGATTTACGATGATTACGCTCCAGCAGGTGGCTGGTTAGTCGGCCTGCGACTTACCAAAGGAACCAACTGGGGAGGAGCCATACGGGCAGTCCAACCAATTTATCAAACCGGCGATCAGTACCAGTTAGGTTTGCGGCACGGCCGTAAAGGCGGCGCATCACACGTCCAAATCATCGCCCGCCCCGGTTATGCCATCGGTAAAATATCCATTCGAGCTGGACTGGCAATGAATGCTGTACAAGTTGAGTTTCAACGGGTCGTTGGTTCAAAACTTGATCCGCAAGATAACTACCAAAGTAAATGGATTGGCTGTGCCGGGGGAAACGCTTACGAACCATTATCTAGTGACGGCAACCCGATTGCTGGGATCTCCGGTAGTTTTCTCGACGATCACTTTGGAATGCGGACTTACGTTGTCCCCAATGATCTTGATTAATGGACACCACTGCGTTTTCCCTTGTCTATCGCCTCGTCTATCGCTCTGTCTATCGGCAAGGCATTTACGAATTCGCAAACTGCACCGAGGTCACCATCTAAATCTGTTCCCCACTGGGGAACAGATTACCAAGAAGCTAGGTAGAAACGTGAAGCCTGAATCATTAATATCTAGCGTCAGCGAGTTAAACTTTTGTTTGTAAAGAATGTGATTGAATGAATTTCAGAACGATATTGAGCACTGTCATCATCTTGGTGCTATTTGGAATCTCAGTCAAAAATAGCATCACCGTGACCATGGATAGCGGCGAAGCGATTGCAACCTGCATTAGCGAACCAAGAAAACGCTCGCGTCGTCGCGGTTTAACTTCTATTCGAGAGTCTCGATTTCGATACCAGGATGAAGATGGAAATTCGCAAGAAGCTTCCATTTGGTTCAGCATCCCCAGGCCAAAGTCTGGAGAAGAAGTGGAAATCCTTTATGCGAAAAAATCTCCGGAATTGATTTATTACAATTCTATATTGTTTGTTTGGATGCTACCTGTCATTTTTGGAATCCTCCTAACCATCCAGCCTACCAGAATCGCTATTCGTCATCGAAAAGCCAGAGTCGGGTGAGACTGCCAACTGAAGCTACCAACTCAAGCTACCAACTCAAGCTACCAACTCAAGCCTTCGGTTCAATTTATCTGCCTGCTTGGATTTCCGCGCAAACTTCTTGGTCGAAATCCAAAACCGTCGTGACAGGCCCAAGCTTGAACCTAAGCCACTCATGACTACCTCGAGGCAAGCTGGATCCAATGTCTCGTCGTCCATCATCGATGTCTCTGCGTAAGCCTATCGCCCAATCTTTTTGCGGCTAACGTTGACCAACAGTCAATCGGCCACAGTAAAACAAATCGCGCAAAGTGGTTTGTCAAGAGTTTTGCTTCAAAAATTAATTTTGTTTTATAAACATTGCCACTTTAATGAATTGCAATTTACCCCGTGTTACAATTCGTTCA
>JAAEMV010000476.1 GCA_024225195.1 Planctomycetaceae bacterium
ACAGGGGATAGCGTCGTCGCTCCGGGGGCCTACCCAACCGAGTTTTCGAAAGATGAAAATGTGCTTTGGAAAGTCAAACTTCCGGGACTGGGAAGCAGTACGCCAGTGGTCTGGGACAAGAAAATCTTTATTACTGGCGGGGACAATGGTAACGACAGCGTTCAGTCATACGATTGGAACGGAAAATTAAATTGGAAAACGAACTTTGGCCCAGAGCGACCGGGGAAACATAAAAATGGTAGTGGATCAAATTCGTCTCCCATCACGGACGGAAAAAACATCTACGTTTATTTCAAGAGTGGAACCGTTGCGTCACTTACGCTCGACGGCAAACTTAACTGGAAGCTCAACTTGCAGGAGAAGTTTGGTGAGGACACCTTATGGTGGGACCTTGGCACATCTCCCGTGCTCGCTGGCGGAAATCTGGTGATTGCCGTGATGCAGGAAGGCGAATCTTATGTCGTCGCGCTCAACCTTGAGGATGGCTCTGTTAATTGGAAGGCAGATCGCACCTTCCCCGTTCAGAAAGAATCAGGCCAGTCATACACGACTCCAATCGTCACCGAAATTGACGGGCAAGAAACGATCGTGATTTGGGGAGCTGATCGACTCTCTGGTCACCATCCCAAAGATGGCAAACTCATCTGGAAATGTGAAGGATTCAATCCCGAGGACAATCCCATGTGGAGAGTAATCGCCTCTCCCGGAGTTACCAACGGAATCGCGGTAGTCCCCTATGGCCGAACAAAATTTTGTGCCGGTGTAAAACTCGGAGGTAGCGGAGATATCACTTCAACCAGACGACTTTGGGAACGAAACGACCTTGGCGCCGACTGCCCCACTCCAGTTGGCCGCGATGGAAAAATGATCGTGCTCTCAGACAAAGGACAATTGAATTACCTGAACGCAGAAACGGGAAAGGATTTTTGGCAGGATGCAATTCCACGGGCACGAGCCAAATACTACTCGTCCCCGATTCTGGCTGGAGACCTGCTTTACTGTGCCCGCGAAGACGGCGTTGTGGCTGTTATTAAAATTGATGAAAACGGTATGGAAGTCGTGTCGCAAAATGACATGGGAGAAAAAATCGCGGCGACCCCCGTGTTTTCCAGCGGCCGAATTTTACTTCGTGGAGCAGACCATCTTTTCTGCATCGGGACGGATAATTAAGAAACAAGGGACAGGTTTGCCAGACGGTCACTCAACAGTAAATCGCTGACGAAACCGAAATACTGCGAGATTTATCCGCCACCTACGATTTCAAACCCACGCGATTAATTTTGATTTTTTGATAAATGAACGCGCAACAAAAAAGCGAAGCCCGCATTAGCGGTGCTTCGCTTTCTTCAATACCTAATTGAATCTGACGGCTGGAATCCAATCTTCGCGGTCTCAGTTTTAAACGTTCGGTCAGTTTACCAAAGCAGCGGACGTGACAGACTTTCCACCGGCACCACTGGGGGTCTGACCGCCACCAATCGTAGCGGCACGACGGTTTCGGATTTGGCCCAAAATAACCGTCTGCGTTAGATTCTTGTTTGAATTACTCGGATTGACGACGCTGTATTGCATTTTCTTCCAAACATAAACGCAGACAAAATCACAAATCCGAACCTTTTTATTAATTTTCCCTGCACCGTTTTTTGAGTCACTTAGCAACTCCACGACTGGCACGACAATGCAACGCTTGGGATCGTCTTCCGATAACAGGGTTCTCTGTTCCAATTTCCAACGAAAGTTTCTAGGCTTTGTCCCCATATCATGAACAGCGGCTTCGTCGCCCACTCGCATAACCACGCCATCCGCCGACCCATCCAGAAGTTTGTACATGTAGTCTCTGTTTCCAGCATGATTCCCCGAATTAATATTGTCGGGGTTAAATTTTAACGCCAAATGGGAGGTCACCTTGTTGTTGCCGGTCGCTAATAAAACAACCGTATCCCCGACGGCAAACTCAACATTATCATCCGGACAACAGGGCCCGTCAAAATTTGGATTGGTTTGTGTCAACTTTGGGTTGATCGCGCCAAAACCAGGGGCTCGCAACGCCAACGGTACCCCAACGGCTGCTGAAGCACCCGACATGACAACCGTCGACTTAGCAACGGCTTCGAAATCATTCAGACCGAAACATCGCGCGAAGTAAGAACCAAGGCCGTCTGATGCCGCTCCACCTCTTCGAACTGTAATTTGAAATGAATTGGCATTGTTAACATCTGCACCGGGAGAAAATCCCCCGCCAGAGTAATCCCAAATCCCCATTGAGATATCGTCGGCGACTAAAACATCACCTCGTCCAACTTGGTTCTTGTTAGCAAAATCAGAAGCGTAGGCTTTCGCGGTCTCGAGAGAGGCTGCCGATCGATCGTTGCCAATTTTCATCGCTGCGGCAATGGCGGCAGCATCCGCGGCGTTCTGCATCTGAGATTTATTGACATAAAAAGTGCCGATATCAACCATAATGGCGGCCACAAATATCAAGCCGCCGAGCATCACAGGCATCGTTACGACGACAGATCCGCGACGTTTTACTCTTGTCTGGTTTTTTAAGTTTGTTGGAATGGTTTTCACCGTATCAGTTCCTCAAAAAGCGTCATCTTGGTTAAAGGCCAGCAGTGGTCATCGCTAGTCGGAAGCCACAGTCCCACTACTACTACTTCTTCCCCTTCTTCCCCTTCTTGTCGTCTTTCTTTCCCTTCTTGTCGTCCTTCTTTCCCTTCTTGTCGTCCTTCTTTCCCTTCTTGTCGTCCTTCTTGCTTTTCCCCTTCTTGCTCTTTCCTTTGTCGTCCTTGTCGTCCTTGTCGTCCTTGTCGTCTTTGTCGTCTTTGTCGTCCTTGTCGTCTTTCTTGTTCTTCTTCCCGGAAGGCGCCTTCTTCGTTGGGTCGGAAACGCCATCACCCTCGGCCGGCATTACGCAAACGCCGCCAACTGACTTCCCTTTGAGGAAGGTCGTGGGGATCCAAGAAACGTCTGCGAAGTTCATTTCGATCGAAACAGTAACGGGCTGAAATGCCTGCAGACCCTGAGGATTCGGGGGATCAATTGTAACGGTGTAGTTAGCACTGCTCAGATTGGCAGCGTCCATCGCGGTTCCGACGATCGATTGCACATCAGCCGCACTGCTGCTTTCAAAAACGGCGACTCGGCAACCCGCCCTGGCTGCTTCTTCGAGAACATGTTTCACCATGACGCCTCGGCCGACTTCAACCGAACCCATTAAAAACAGCACGAGAAAGGGAAGCACGCAAGCGAACTCGATCGCTGCAGCGCCGAGTCGTGCGCGTCGATATCTAGCTTTCGTAGGTTTGGCGGGAGAATTTTTCATTCTATTTCAACGGGTAGGAGGATGATTGGTAAGCGGGGATTTAAAAGCATCGAATAATTAATAATGCGGCGGCACTGCCTCGGTCGAGGGTGCTGCCTTTGTGAAAGATAGGTTGAGTTTGGTCGTGTGGGGCAAAAAAGAATTAAAATTTCAATAAAAAAGATTACCGCTTTTGGTTCTTAGTGCGTTTTTAAAAGCTACGTTTAACTAGGAAATCGTTTTGAGCCAAAATCGCACCAAAAACATGACTGCTCACAAATCAAAAAAAACAAGAAAGCACAGTAAATATCGGGCTCTACGCCTGATTGTTCTGGGATGCGCGGCTCAGGCGATCGGCCTTCTCGTTTTCATTAACTGGTTCGAAAACGGCTTTTCCCAGCATTGCGAAGACGTTGCGGAAATTAAACATGGTGAATTAATTCAACGCGAGATCGTCAAAGCGTCCGAAGAAAAATCCGAAAGAGTCTTGAAACTTCTCAGAACCCTTTCACGCGATGATCGAGTCACCGGGCGGGAAAGACAAAAATGGACGAAGCAGATCGAAAGCTCAACGCTTAGTTACGTCGCCAATTTAAATCTATCAAAACCCGAGTTGGTCTCACCCCACTCGTTCGTCAAATACCAATCAGCGAATCTTGCGAGCAACTTCGCCAGTTTCGAGAGCGAAGGCCAACGGCCTTACCGAGAGGCGAAGACGAGGTCTGAAACCGCTGCTCCCGAAGAAGATTCTCTCCATTGGTCTTTAAGGCGTTTGAGACGCCCGATTGCTCCGAAAATTGCAACTGAATTTAAAGAGTGGTGCAAGAATCCAATCGACCAATTCGTACTTGAAAAAATGCTCAGCGGAGGCCTTTCTCCCAACCCGCCTGCATCCCAGGCCAGACTGGCGAGACGGTTGTCTTACGATCTTACCGGACTTCCCCTCACGGAAGTTCGTTCGAACTATTGGTCAGAAGATCACAATCCCCAGTCCCAAATGACCTACGGCACTTACATCAACACACTTCTCGATAACGACGGATTTGGAGAACACTGGGCCCGCATGTGGCTGGACGTCGCCGGCTATGCCGACAGCAATGGCTATGAAGAAGACGAAATACGAGAAAAATCGTACACATACAGAGACTTCGTGATCTGGGCGATGAACAACGATCTTCCTTTCGACGAGTTTACGCGTTGGCAAGTCGCGGGTGACGAACTGGCACCCAACAACGCCATGGCTGTGGCCGCCACCGGGTTTATGACCACCGCCCCTTACAACACGTTTCGACCGCAAGAATCCGAGCGGATGGATGAACTGGATAAGCAAGTCTCCACCTACAGTTCCGCCATTCTTGGAATGAGTGTTGGATGTGCCCGCTGCCACGATCATTTCTACGATGAGGTTTCAACCGAAGAATACTATCGCATGGTTGCTATTTTCTCGGAAACAGAGCGAACGCACGCCTATCTCGATTCCGAAAGCGGTGAAAGTTACCGAGAGTACTACGACCCCGTGAAAATTCGTCAGGATGAATTGGATGAGATGCAGTACCGACGTTTGAGAGAAGACAGCATTGCTGAGCTGGAAAATTTCACCGAGGAAGAAAAGGACATTCTCAGAAAACCAATCAATCCAGACGACCTTGAACAAGATCGCTTGATTTCGATTTGCAAACGATGCCTGGATTTTAACGATTCGTATCTGGATGAGGATTTCGTTCCACTTCCCGAAGATGAAGAACGATATGAAAAGCTGAAAGCAGAGGTCCACTACTACAAGAGGCTTCTACCCGCGTGCCCGCCCCAAGGACTTGCATTACGCGGCAGCAAAATCTCTAAAACTGCCATTCTTGAGAATGGTGATCTGAAAAATAAAGATAGCGGTGAGATGGTTGGGCCAGGTTTTCTTGCCTGCCTGACTCCAGGTGTCGACACTTGGGAAGAGGATCAATGGCAACACTGGGCTCCAAACGAGTCTGAACCACTTCCAAGATCTGCGTTAGCTAACTGGACAACTGACACTTCCCATGGCGCTGGCTCCATTGTGGCGAGAGTAATCGTTAACCGACTCTGGCAACAGTATTTTGGACGTGGGCTTGTTACCACTGCTGGAGATTTTGGACTTGAGGGCGACACCCCAAGCCATGCCGAGCTGCTCGACTGGCTCGCGATGGAATTGATTGAGCACAACTGGAGTCTCAAACATATTCACCGACTGATCATTACAAGTGCGACTTATCGTCAAGATTCGAGAGTGACGCTGAATCACATGGAACTCGATCCTGAGAACATCTACCTCTCCCGCTTCAATTCGCGTCGCATTACCTCGGAAGTAATGCGAGATTCAATGCTGGTTGCTGCTGGGAACCTTAATCCGACGATGTACGGTCCTGCAGTCATGCCACCGATTCCACGCGATGCCGTTTTCAACACCGACAAAGGCCCCGAAGAAACTTGGCCAATCGACTATGAAATTGATCGGAAGACGCTGTGGCGAAGAGGGATTTACGTCCTTCTTCGAAGAACCATGCCCGTTCCCGTGCTCAAGCTTTTTGATGGAACCGACGGAAGTTTTTCCTGCCAACAACGAAAAACCTCAACGCTCCCAACCCAGGCACTAGCCCTGTTTAATTCTCCCTTCGTGACTCGGCAGTCGAGGTTCCTTGCCAATCGCATTATGCAGGCGGAGTCTCAACCTGAGAGACAAGTTCAACTTCTGGTACGTCTAACATTAGGTCGCGAGGCAACATCTTCGGAAATCTCGAACTTCGTGGAGTTTTTATCCGAAAAACCCGCGCAAACCGAATATCGGTGGAAAGAGAAAAATTTAGAGTCATTGTGCCAGGTTCTGTTTATGTCGAATGAATTTTTCTATATCAACTGAAACAGGGTTTCGATTCGATTGAAATAGCTGGGTCGGTAGGTCAGCCTTCCAGAACCACTCTGGGAATTGGTAGTCCTGCCACCGAACCTCTTGCCTAGGCAAACGGGTCGATCCAATTCACCCCCACTCAAAACTCACCCCAACTTTTTTAGAGTGATATCGTCTCATGAGTGATTTAAATCAATCAATGAAAGCTATTCAGCGACGCGAATTTCTCAAAAGAAGCGGCGGCGGATTTGGAATGCTGGCCCTATCTTCACTACTTAATTCAGGTCAGGCTCTCGGGGCACCAGCGCCAATCTCTGTTCCCAAAGCTGGAAAAGCAAAGTCTGTTATCTGGCTTTTCATGAATGGCGGTCCATCAGGACTAGACCTTTTCTCTCATAAGCCAGCGCTCGAAAAGTGGCATGACAAACGGTTCCCGGGCAGCATCGAGACCTTATTCCCGCATCCCGGCCCAATCATGAAGTCGCCGTTCAAGTTCAAACGCCACGGCAAGTCAGGCTTGCCGGTATCGGAACTTTACCCAAACGTTGCCAAACATGTCGACGACATCGCTTTTCTAAACGCCTGTTCGTGCCACTCCCATAACCATGTACCCGCCTGCTACATGGTGAACTGCGGCATTTCCCGGATCGGTGCTCCGTGCCTCGGATCATGGGCAAGCTACGGCCTGGGATCGGGAAATCGAGACCTTCCAAGTTTCGTCGTCATGTACGATCATCGAACTGCTCCGGAAGGTGGAGCAAATCTCTGGGACGCGGCCTACCTCCCCGGAGAAAACCAAGGAGTTCCCTTTCGCGCTTCAGAGCAACCCATTCTCTATCTCAATCGAGACAAAAACATTTCTTCAAGCAGCCAGCAAAAACAACTGGCGATGCTGCAGAAAATGAATCACTGGCATGCCAACCAAAACCCCAACCAACAGGAATTACTGACTCGCATCAACAGTTTTGAAACTGCTTTTAAAATGCAGATGACGGCTCCGAAAATTGTCGACACCTCCAACGAAACCGCAGCCACAAAAAACCTTTATGGAATTGACGTCGATGAGTCAAAGATCTTCGGCACTCAATTGTTGATGGCTCGGAAAATGGCAGAGCAGGGCGTTCGGTTTATCCAAATCTATCATGGCGGTTACAAAAACAACTGGGACAGCCATGGTGGATTAGAAAAAGCACACCGCAACCTATGTATGGAAACAGACAAACCTATTGCTGGACTCCTGCAGGATCTCAAGCAACGAGGACTGCTGGACGAGACATTAGTCATTTGGGGAGGCGAGTTCGGAAGAACACCAACGTCTCAAGACCAAAATGGGCGGGACCACAATCCCTACGGATTTACTATGTGGATGGCGGGCGGAGGAGTCAAACCCGGGATCACTTATGGCGAAACGGACGAACTCGGATACAAACCCATCGAGAACGAAGTGACCATGCACGATCTTCATGCAACGGTCCTCCATCTCTTAGGGCTCGACCACGAGTCATTGACCTATCGATTCGGTGGACGCGAGCAGAGTCTCGTGAATGGCCTCGGGCACGTCATCAAAGACCTGATCGCCTGATTCGAGAACAACTGTCTCCCCAATCGATCGCTCTGACGATCATTCCTAAAGTCCCAATCCAATTTTCTTCGCTGGGAATTTTTTAAACGTTTTCAAATGCGCTTTCAGTTGCCCGCCAATCGTTGCGAGCCACGCATTTCTTCGATGCCCGACGGTCGTTTGCTCTTTGGGATCGATATACAAATTAAACAACCAAGGAGCGAGGCCTACGTCCTGCAACAGCGACATATCGATATATAGATTTTTAGAGCTTGGCAAAATCACCTTGGTGTGCAATTTATACTCGCGCATCCGAATTGCAGTTTCCACCGATCCCCACCAAAAATAAATTGTCTCACGATTCGATTTACCCTGGTCGGTTAGAAGATACGACGACTGATCGATAAAGTCATAAAAACGATCGTTGGGTAGCTTGTCATAAGAGACTTCCGCCAATCGAAGCGCCGTACCAAACAGATCCATCAGATCAAAAACATCGTCGCTCTCCTGCCCCGGAGAGATCATCCCTTTCCAATAAGCGATTCCAGGAACCCGTACACCACCCTCAAACGTAGTTCCTTTGGCACCACGAAAAGGCGTGTATCCGGCATCTGGCCACGCGTCCATCTGCGGACCATTATCGCTAGTCACAAAAACAAATGTATTCTCCAAAAGGCCTTCGTCTTTTAACGTTTCCATAATCGTGCCAATATGCATATCAACTTCCCAGACATTGTCCTTGTAAGCATATTTGGCTTTACTTTTGCCAGCGTAATCAGGATTGGCAAAATTATCACAGTGGACTTTCATAAAGCAATGCTCAAGAAAAAATGGCTTATCCGACTTGGCAAGCTCTTTGATTTTAGCAACGGTAAAATCTGCGAGGACTTGGTCTGCCCGCCCCATTTCTTCGGTTGATTTGATCGCAGAAACATTGGTTGTTTTGCCACCTTTAAAACCGTGAACGAGATTTAAGTTAGCTCCAATGTTGTAATAGTCTTCCAGCAATCCTGGATTCAGAACCAGATCGGGATATCGCCGCGCATCAACGCTTTGGGAGATCTCTTTCTGGGCAGGATAGAAACCATAAAACTCATCGAAACCAACATCCTGAGGACGCATCCCTACCGCTTCACCGATGTGCCATTTCCCAGTCAAGTTAGTCGTATAACCAGCTTCGCTAAGCAGTTTTGCCAGGCTCAATTCGTCTGCCCACGGATTCTTGGTGATTTTATCTCCGGCCAAAATTGGCCGCGTCAGGCCCGTTCTTACCGGCAGGCGGCCAGTCAAAATTGCACTTCGCGTTGGTGTGCATGTGTGCTGAGAGTAGCAAGATGTCAATCGCAGTCCCTCGCGAGCGAGCCGATCGATATTTTCGGTTGCCGCTCCAATCGCTGCACCACCGCCGTAACATCCAGGGTCTCCATAACCCATATCATCAATGATGATCCAGACAATATTTGGACGCTTCCCCATCTTCGCTTTTAACTGAGCCAACTTCGCTTGAGCCAACTTATCTTGCTCGGGACGAGGAATGGGCGCTTCAAAATTGGAAGCGAAAGAAACCGCTCGATTAAACTTCTGCGCAACGACACAAGTCGGCAATAAACAAACCAGTAATAAGACAATCGCGAATTTAGTTTTCATGTGACCTTCTGATCCATAAATTTTCATTTGAGAGCCGCGCAAGGCTAACCTTGACAAGGTTAACGCTAACCGGGCGTTATTTTAAATCAACATTCATTTTATTTATTTTACCCTGAAATTCAAAAGGGCGCAGGTCCGCGTAACTGAGTGAAACTGTCGATCCTAAATCGACTCCTACGTCAAATGTCTCACTCGCGGTAAAGGCAGCGGGAACCGTTTGCTTTAGCTTCAACGTTCCAACACTTTTACCATCTACCTTAATCACCACGGTTCCTGACTTTCCGAGACCGACAATTCGAGTATCCACCTCAATTTGATGTTTACCCGCCGCGATCGGTTCATCGGTCGTTAATTTGTATTGCTCAATAATCAACATGTTGTAGAGATACGTTAGATAACCGTCTTGCAGATAAACAGTGATTCCGCCACTCGAGCCACCGAGTGCGTATAAAACACCATTCGCATTTTCTCCAATCTCAATATCCATGAAAACGCGGTTGTTCTGCTTTCCCAAACCGGGCGCCATAAACTCAGGCATCCGCCGCGTATTCTGATTAAACTCCCAACTGGTGTAAGACGTTTCCACTCGGTCTTGTGGATAAATCCTAAGCCAGTCGCCAGCACCAATTGGAAAATCTTGATTCTTAGCCGCAAGCTCTAAGAAATCTTTTTTAAGAGCCTCTAATTTTTCAGGCATGGCCGCTGCCAGATTGTTCGCCTGAGAAAAATCATCCTCAAGGCGATACAACTCCCAAACGTCCTTTGCTGAATCCCATTTTGCAATTCGAGGAACCGACAAAGGTGTGTTCCACGGAATCAAAGGACCGAAGGTACAGGCCATCCAGCCATCTTTGTAAATCGCTCGGCTTCCGTTGTTGTCGAAAAACTGAACTTTCTTTTGCGATGGAGCATTCGCCTGATCAAAAGTATAGGCAAGGCTTATTCCATCAAGAGGTATTTGCTGATGGCCGTTCACAACCTTCGGTGGAGTGATCTCGAGAAGTTCATAGATCGTTGGTGCGATATCAACGACGTGATGAAATTGGGTACGGATTTCATCGCTCGGTTTAATTCCTTTTGGCCATGAGATCACCATCGGATTCCGAGTACCACCAAAATAGGAAGCCAATTGTTTCGTCCCCTTGAACGGCGTCCCGCCCGCCCATGCCCAGCCGGCATGATACATGTTATCAACCTTGGATGTGCCTAACGCATCGAGTCCGCCTAGCTTGTCGAGCGCCGTGATTTGCTGCTCAAACGTGTTAGCAATATTATTTTGAGCAAGCAATTCACTGATGGACCCTTGCTGCCCCTCGGCACTCGATCCATTGTCGCCCCAGATGTAGAAGACAATGGTATTTTCTTTTAGGCCACGGGCATCCAGACCGTCTACCAACCTGCCAACCTGCGTATCGGTGTGCTCAACATAACCTGCAAAAGTCTCCATGAGCCGCAACTGAAACGCTCGTTGTTTCTCCGGAATACTCTCCCATGAATCTAGCGTTTTATCGCGAGGTGTTAATTTGGTATTCGGCGGGATAATTCCCATCTTTAACTGACGCTGGTAAACACGCTCACGATAAACATCCCAACCTTCATCAAATTTCCCTTTATACTTGGCAATCCATTCTGGAAAAACTTGATGCGGTCCGTGCACACCACCTGGCGCCCAATACATCAGGAAAGGCGAGTCCGGTGAAAACGATTGGCGATCGTCAAGCCAATGCAGAGCCTGATCCACAAGGTCATTCGTGAGGTGATAGGTGTCTGTTTGAGGAGGTTCGATCTGATCCAAATTCCGGACGAGTCGAGGCTCGTATTGCGAAGTCTCACCAGCTAGGAATCCATAGAAATGCTGAAAACCGTAACCGGTTGGCCAGCGATCCATTGGCCCCACGGCCGAGGTTTCCAGCGTTGGCGTGTTATGCCATTTCCCAAACGCACTAGTCATGTACCCATATTGCTTGAGCACTTCAGCGAGTGTCGCAGCCTCTTTAGGAATAATCCCAGTGAACCCGTCAAACGCCACGGCTCGCTCTGAAATAGTCCCCGAGCCGACGCGGGTCTGGTTACGCCCGGTCAAAATCGCCGCGCGAGTTGGTGAACAAAGAGACGTCGTGTGAAATGTATTGTATTTGATTCCTTCAGCGGCTAGGCGGGTGAAAGTCGGCGTATGAACCTCGCCGCCAAAAGTTTCAGAAACACCAAAGCCAACGTCATCCAGCATGACAATTAAAACATTCGGTGCACCGTCGGGAAGACGCTTGATAGGGGTCGGCCATTTCATGGTCGAATCCTGCATGCGAGGCTTGACGATGCTGTCCATCGGTTGGGGAGGGAAGGGCAAAACCGAACCGTCTTTGGGAATGCTTTGAGACTGGGAATGCGACGGATAACTGAGGAAACAAACAACCGTTAAGAAAACTGCAATGACCAGACCGCATTTCGATGAGAGACTCGACATTTTATACCTTTGCTTAGAACCTGAACTGTCAATTCCTGTACCACCGCGAACCGGCGACAGGCAAATCCTTATTTCTTCTTGAAAATCTCAGGCAGAATTCCGTTCCCTATCATAACAGTTTCCTTTTCCTCATCACGCCCACAAATCAAAAATGATGTTTTTGATTTTGAGAAAAGAACATTGGAAAGGTGCTGAAAATTAAATTCCCGTTGGAACTTAAGTAGGCCGACCTTTTTAAAACTTAAACAGCACCGTACTGCAAGTTGGGCGATTTATTACCGATAAATTGCTATACTAGGTTAATGAACAACAAGCCCCGTCTCGCCACAGTTTACCTGATTTGGCCCATCTTCTGTTTGACGCTACTCGTGGGTTGGGCATTACCTGCCGACGGTGCGATGCGACAGGATGCACTTTCCGCGCCAATTGAATTGGTCGACATTGCTTCGGTAGAACCAGACCTGACGCTACCACCACTTTCTACCGAAGCCCCGCTCACCGGGGGAAAACGCTTCAAAGAAGTTCTGCCCACGCTTAAAGCAACAGACATCCACCATGTCGTCTATCTTCCTACCGACTGGACCCCAACTGGCAGTTATCCGGTAATTGTCGAGTACGTTGGAAATGGTAACTATCGAAATAAATTTGGAGATGTCTGCACAGGAAAGGTCACCGATGGAAAACTTGGCTATGGAATCTCTGGCGGGAAAAAATTCATCTGGGTCTGCCTTCCATTCATTAACGAAGAGCAAACAAAAAATGCCATCACATGGTGGGGGAATTCACCCAATTATAATCCGCAGCCAACGGTAGATTATTGCAAGCAGGTCGTACCGTGGATTTGCCAACAGTACGGCGGAGATCCGGAAAGAGTTGTGCTAACTGGTTTCTCTCGTGGTGCAATTGCCTGTAATTTCATCGGACTTTATGACGACGAAATTTCTAAACTCTGGTGCGGCTTTATCCCCTGCAGCCACTATGATGGCGTCTCTAATTTTGGATTACCTCAAGGCGACCGAAATTCAGCTCGGCAACGATTAGATCGACTGGATCAGCGTCCGCAGTTTATTTGCGCTGAAACCCGCGTCGGTAAACAATCGGTCGAATCTACCCGGACCTACCTCCTGTCGACTGGAGTCATGGGAAAATTCACATTTCAAACAACCGGCTTTCGCAACCACAACGACAGCTGGATTTTGCGTCCTAGTCCCTCGAGGAAATTACTAAGAACCTGGATTGAACAACTGGTGCAATAAATTTCTCCGAACCACTAACCGAGATTAGATTCGTAGGCCTCTACTGCTGCCACCAACTCGACCATGCCTGGCGAGCTGGCTTCAGCCGCAACTTCAAATCCTAGGCCTCTTAAAACCTGCGTTATATTTGGACTAAGACTTACCAGCTTTGCCCGTCTCAAATCCTCCCCAAATAACGCGACGGTCGCTTTCGCAATGGCGCTACTGGTAATTGTCACCCAATCAACTTTTCCGGATCGTAATAACGATTGCACCTCCGGTGAAGGATCAAGAATGTCTTCGCTTTCGTAGACGACGATCTCTTGAAATTCGAGCTGCGAATCCGAAAGGCACTGATCTAAAACCGAGCTGCCGCGATTCCCCCTAAAAATCATCGCCCTTGCTGCGCCAGCGACCTCCGCTAACTCTACCCCCAAACTCTCGCTGTTAGCGGTTGCTGGTACCAAATCCACTTTTTTGCCGGTTAGCGAATAAAACAAGTCGGCAGTCGTTTCTCCGATGGCTGCTACCTTACCAACGGGAGCTTGCTCAAATCCGCCGAACTCTTGTTCAATCGCTTGGAGTGCATAACGAACCGCGTTTCGGCTAACGAAGACGACCCACTCAAAATCTCCAATTCGAGAGATTGCGTCGAGCAAATTTCGTTGATTTTCAGCTGCAGCAATCTCAATGACAGGGTGCCGACAGGTTTTCGCCCCTTTTGCTTCAAATAGTTCGCACAAACTTCCGGACTGCCGAGCCGGTCGGGTAACCAGCACAAATCTGCCGGAAACCCAGTTTTCGAGTGGTTTTTGAGGCTCGGAGCCGTCAAAAGTGGGTGGTTGGGGGGGATTGATCATAAAAACAGAAGAAAAGAGGGTAAATTAGTGCTAGACAAAAACCCGATAACTCGCGATATTGTTTGATTCTCAAATTTCAACGCAGCCACGTCAACAGATTTATAGACAAATGCCAAATACAGCAAGCGCCAGCAAGCGTCTCCGACAAACTAAAGTCCGTCAAGCTCGCAACAAAGCGACCAAAACGGCCATGAAGTCACAAGTCAAAAAAGTTCTGTCTCTCGCTTCCGAGGGCAATGTCGAGCAGGCTGAAGTCGAGTTTAAACTTGCAGCCAAAAGATTAGACCGAGCCGGCGCCAAGGGCGTAATTCACAAGAACGCTGCCGGTCGCCAAAAGTCACGACTTCAACGTGCAATCAAAAAAGCTAAAAACTAGTTAGCTTAGCTGCGTTCAGCGGTCGCCTCGTGCGTGTTGACGGTAATGCGTGAACCGCACTGGCTTGACCAAGGCGACCCTTCGGCGGTCAGCCCTCTCGATGTTAGGCAACAGTTCGCTCCAAGAGTATTCTGTGCCCATTCTTTTTACCATCGGCGATCGTCTTCCCGCCGATTTTTTTAAGTCGGCGAAAATCTTTTGCCGAGACTTCGGCAACCACCGACTCGATACGACTAACGCCGCCGTTTAGGCTTCGCATCGAACCCACCTCGCCGAGGCTTTTTCGAATTTGCCTTTTTCTTGGAGGCCCCCTTTGCGCTACGAGTTTTCTTGGTTCCACGAGTATCCTTCTTTGGCGATGCCTTCCGCGCCCCTCGAACAACGGTTTTCTTCCCGCCGCCGGTACGACTAGAGGCTTTGCCGGCGACCCGCCTCCCACCTGCCTTCTTTTCCGTTTCTCCGTCCTCAGAACCGGCTTTCACCTTTTTTCTTTTAACGGGGCGACGTCTTTTTTTCAAAGGCTCCGAAGACGGTGCTTTTTTCAATAATTTAATTTCGGCAGACGTTAATGCCCGATGCGCTCCCCGAGGCAAGTCTCCCAACCGGAGCGGCCCAATGGAAACACGTTTTAGCGTCCTTACCTTATGCCCAATTCCAGCGAGCATCCGGCGGATTTCCCGGTTTCTCCCTTCCGCGAGGACAATCTCCAACCAGCATCCTCCGGTCGCCCGCTTCAAAAACTTAGCTTTGGTCGCTCGAGCCAAACCCTCGGCGATATAGACACCTTCTTCCAACTTTCTCAGGTCCCCCGCCGCAGGTATCCCGACAACCTGAACGTGATATTTCTTTTCAACTCCATAACTTGGGTGGGTCAATTGATTCGCTAGTTCGCCATCATTCGTGACTAAAATCAGGCCCTCACTGGACTGATCCAGACGCCCCACGTTGTACACCCGCTTGTCGGTCTTGATCAAATCAATAACACGTGGTCGCCCCGACGGATCACTACTGGTCGAGAGAATTCCCGGAGGCTTGTTAAGAATGAAATATTGCAGGCGCTGAACCGTCAGCTTTTCAGCATCGACGTAAATCTCCTGCTTATTCGGGTCTACCTTAACACCAAGGGTCGTGACGACCTGGCCGTCAATTTCAACTCGCCCCTCTTCAATAATCAGTTCACACTCCCTGCGACTGCCGACACCTGCCGACGCCATCACGCGCTGCAGCCTCAGACGCCCGTCTTTGGATTTTGACGACTTAGCAGTCGATCCTGATTTCTTCGCGGGCTTGCGCTGGGTGGACGGTTTTCCACGTCCAGATGCCTTGGGCCGAGCAGTAGATTTTCCGCTGGATTTCTTTTTCGCCATCGTGTTCACTTCCTCTAGCGCACAGATGCGCCGAACCATGAGTTAATAAGGAAACCAAGTGTA
>JAAEMV010000477.1 GCA_024225195.1 Planctomycetaceae bacterium
GTCTTTGCGGTGAGTTTTCGCTCAAGCACGACTTTGGGACTTGGCAAAAATATACTCCACAACTGCCGAGCAAGTCCCCAGGAAATGGGATGATTTCAAAGCATTCCGAGATTCCCGGCAGTACCGACCTCCTGTGGCGCAGGCATATTTCCCGTACCACATTCTTTCAGAATGTGCCGTCTGTAAAGCGAATTCTCAATACGCGCTCAATACGCCGTGTATGCGCGACACCTGCGGGACACATTCTGAAGGAATGTGAGAAACTCAACCAGAGGACGCTCGTAGCACTTGGCCGGAATGGCAAGGAACGCGATGGCGCCTCAAGCAAGTCCCGGTTCAAGGCCAGAACTTTTGATATCGTGGCATGATGGATGTTGGGAATTTGCTGAAAAAACAAATAGTTGTCTATGCAAAGCGCAAAGCGAGATTGGGGATCAGGAAAATGAATATGACACCATTTCAGATCTGCCGGGACAGCACTGCCATTCCAAATCATCTCCGTCATTCCGGGGAAAACCAAACGCACGCAGTGCTTTTGGTTTTAACCCGGAATCCACAATGCCACCCGGGATTTGTGTCATCCATTTTTCCCAGGGGTAAGGAGAGTTCTGGAGGTCGGCCACGTAGCGGAAGAAAGCATGCGAGGCGGAAAGACGATTGCTTCGCGTTCGGATGCAATTTCCCCGCTCAAGTTTGAGAAACTTCTCAAGGAACGGCACATCAAGATCTTCCTTGTATTTGAAAATTTTAAATGAATGAAAGCGAAATGCCTTCTACTTCTTTCTATTGGGATGTCTGTCATAATAACCGATGCCTTTCTCTTTTCCATATTCAAGGCAGTCCAAAAGCATAATTTTATCTATAGTTTCATCAAGGTTCCCCACAAACTCGAAAGTCACCCTTCGATCATATTCATCTTCTCCCTGACAAATCCTGCA
>JAAEMV010000478.1 GCA_024225195.1 Planctomycetaceae bacterium
ACTTTGCCAGCACTGGCCGTAGTTGCGTCAAGATTTTGCAACTTTGGAGAAATCCGCCGCTTTGATTGTTAGCATTCTAACGGGTTCCACTAAAAGAAACCGGATTGATTACACCTAAAAGATTACACCTAAAAGGCCCGAGTAGGTCGCAGTCTCAATAGTGCAACCGATTGGCCATAGTCTACAATCTGATCTCTGCGCGGCAGTTCAGTCACGAGCGATTTGCCACGCATTCAATTCTTCAATCATTTCCTGAAGCGGAGCGCTCTCATCGACGCTGTTAAATTCAACCAAACTGCCTGGAACAAAATGGCCGCTGCAGGAGACAAGTACTACCGCGGCATGACTCCCGAGCAAATTGAAAAGGCTCGCAATTCCGAATTTAGAATCAGGGTAACTCCCACCCGTGCAATTCCCGATCAATGGCTCGCGTCAATTAAAGGACAATCTGTCCTTTGCCTTGCTGGCGGAGGCGGACAACAGGGGCCTCTCCTAGCTGCCGCAGGGGCTAAGGTTACGGTGTTCGATTTGAGTGAAATTCAATTACAACGAGATCTCGAGATTGCCGAACGCGAAAACCTCACGCTGGACACAGCACAAGGTGACATGCGGAATCTCAGCTGTTTTGAAGACGAACAATTCGACTTAATTATCAGTCCGTGCGCTACTTGTTTTTGCCCAACTGTCAAAGAGATTTGGGCCGAATCCTTTCGCGTTCTTAAACCGGGCGGATCTCTCATCGTTGGATTCATCAACCCAGTTTATTACATCTTTGATGCTGCAAAACTGGACCGTGGGAAATTTGAAGTCCGGCATTCAATACCGTATTGCGATTTTGACTTACCGGAGGAGACGAGGCAAAAGCTGCTTGGTCCCGACCGCCCCGTCGAATTTGGCCACAGCCTTGAAGATCTGATTGGACTGCAACTCAAAGCCGGATTTGAAATGACTGGATTCTTTGAAGACGGCTGGGGAGACAACGATAAACTGAGCTCGATGATCAACGTTTTCATTGGGACCAAAGCAACGAAACCAAACTCCCGCTCCTAACGCGGCCCGCAACTACACCACCCCCAACACAAGTTCAATGGTTTCACGGTTCACGTTTTCAATCACGCCCTTCTCAGTAATAATCGCCTGAATATAATCTGCGGGCGTTACATCAAAAGCCGGATTGTAAACCTCAACGCCATCAGGGGCAGTCTGGCGACCGAACCCATGTGTAATTTCTTTTGAACAACGTTCTTCGATCGGAATCTCGTCCCCCGATTCAATTGCAAGATCGAAGGTAGAACTCGGAGCAGCAATATAAAACGGAATGCCGTGAGCCCGCGCCAAAACTGCCAACGAATACGTCCCAATTTTGTTCGCGGAATCTCCATTGGCAGCAATACGGTCAGCACCGGTGACAATCGCCTGCACCCGCCCTTCCCGCATTACTTGAGCGGCCATCGAGTCACAGATCAACGTCGCCTTAATCCCTCGCTGCATCAACTCCCAGGCAGTCAGTCTAGCCCCTTGGAGAAGCGGGCGAGTTTCATCGACGTAAACGTGAAGTGACTGTCCTCGATCTTGCGCTGTAAAAAAGACTGAAAGGGCGGTTCCGTACTCCGCGGTTGCCAATCCGCCTGCGTTGCAGTGAGTCAAAACTCCTTCTACCCCGTTCAACAAATCTGCCCCGTGCCCGCCAATCGCGTGGCACATCTGTCGATCCTCTTCGTGAATGGCCTTGGCTTCGGCCAGCAAAGACTCACGAAGTTGATCGACTCCAGCAAAATTTACCCGCTCTCTATCCGCAAAGCGACGCATCCGCTCAAGCGCCCAAAACAGATTGACTGCTGTTGGGCGACTTGTCGCAAGATATTCAACAACTTCGTTCAGTCGCGCGAACAAGGCTTCTTCACCTTCTTCCACGGATTGAAGCCCCAAGACCACTCCGTAGGCTGCCGCAATTCCGATTGCAGGTGCACCACGAACGCGAAGCATTTTGATTGCTTCCCAAACCGTTTCCACATCCTCACACTCGATCCGAACCATTTCCGTCGGAAGCTTCGTCTGATCAATCATGTCAAGGCAACCAGATACGCCGCCCTGCCAGATCATTGTTTCAACTTTTGTCGTCTCGGTCATTTTTATAATCCGTCCTATTGCGAATGTAGGCAGCCTTGCCAACTCATACCTCGGCAAACTGCACCGCAGATTTAGCCGTTAGGCTCGTTTAAGGAGGCCTTGAAATTCGCATTCTTCGTTTCAATTTTGCCAACGAGTTCTTTTTTGAACTTATGAAAGGCAGCTCGCAATTCAGGGTCGCCCGTTGCAAGAATCTGTACGGCAAATAAACCCGCGTTGCGTGGACCGCCCATGCCAACCGCCATCGAAGCCACGGGGACATCGCCCGGCATTTGAACCGTTGCCAATAGCGAATCCATTCCACCAAGGTCCGCAGTAGGTACAGGAATGCCAATGACAGGTAAAACGGTGTGAGCCGCAACGACACCAGCTAGGTGGGCTGCACCGCCGGCGGCGGCGATAATAACTCCGATGCCTCGCTCTTCGGCGCTGGTTGCATAATCTGCAACTGCGTGAGGTGTGCGATGTGCGCTCATCACATTGACTTCAAATTCGATACCGAATTCTTCAAGTGCGACGGCGACTTTCTTAATTTTTGGCCAGTCACTGTCACTGCCCATCAAAATACCAACTCTTGGAGTTCCCATCTTATCTCTCGCCTGTAATTGTTGAAATTAAGCCTTTTTCAAAAACAACAGTTTATCGAGTTCCGGCGAGATGTTAAGTCCGTCCGGGGGCCAAATAATCCCGAAAGAAGGAGCCGCGGCAAAGCCCAGACTACCGAAGCGATTCTTCAATTGACTCATTTGGATCAGATGAAGATCTTTTTTCAAGAACCATCCGGATGGGAACCTCGCCAAATTCGAGTGAATCCCGGAGAACACCTAAGAGATATCTACGATATGTCTTTGAAAAGGCGTCGGGATTGTTGCATTTCAACATGATTGTTGGGGGTTCAATCCCAATTTGTGCAGCGTAATAAATCTTCGGTCGTTTCTTATTAGACGCCATGGGCGGCGGATGCTTTATTAAAGCTTCCTTAACAATCCGGTTGAGTTTGGGCGTGCCGACCCTTGCACGCGATTGCTTGAAAAGCATTTGGGCATGATTCATTAAACGCTTACAGTTTTGCCCTGTCTGACCGGTTACAAACGCAATTGGGGCATTCCACAGCGTCGAAAAATTGTCGTGGATATAGTCCGCCCAACGCTCCGTCGCCATATGCTCAGCCATTAAGTCCCATTTGTTGACAACAAAAATGACCGGCTTGTAAGCCGCTTCAATGTAGCTGCACAACTGGCGATCAACCTTGCTGATACGCTTACTGCAATCGAACATCATCAGAATGACGTCGGCATGACGGATGGTGCGGTGCGCTCGGTGGGTTCCATACCAATCAATATCAGTCCGCACACTCTTGCCGCGTCTTAATCCCGGCGTGTCGATTGCCACCATCGTCTTCCCGTCCAACTCAAACCGCACATCGACACTATCTCGCGTCGTCCCCGCAACCTCACTAACAATCATTCGCTCGGACTGCACCAAGCTGTTAACGAAAGTACTCTTCCCAACGTTACGCCGTCCGACCAATGCGAACTTCATTTCAGGGCGACGAGTTTCTCGTTGGTCGACTTCCTCCTGTGTCGGCAGTTGCTTCATAATTGCAGCAACTAAGTCTTTTTTGTGACGATTATTTTTAGCACTGCAGCAAACCGGTTTTCCGAACCCGAGAGAGAAAAAATCATTCGCCTCTAATTCCCAATTATCGCCATCGCATTTGTTAGCGACGATCAAAATGGGCTTGTCTAAACCTCGCAACCGCCGGGTCACTTTTTCATCCAACGCAACCTTGCCGTCGCGAACATCAACGACGAACATCAGCAAATCGGCTCCTTGAATTCCGATCTCGATTTGTGCCTCAATCTCTTCATCGAGGTGGTCAACGTCATTGATACCGATTCCGCCTGTGTCGACGATTTCGAAATAGCGCCCGTCCTCTTCCAACATGAATGTCATGCGATCGCGAGTTACCCCCGCCATATCGTCGACAATGGCCAAACGGCGGCCCGCCAGCCAATTGAAGATGCTGGACTTGCCCACATTCGGGCGACCAATGATTGAAACTTGAGGAAGTGCCATGGATTGCTCAGGGTTGCTCAGACGAAATCG
This sequence comes from Planctomycetaceae bacterium, assembly GCA_024225195.1. Taxonomy (GTDB): domain Bacteria; phylum Planctomycetota; class Planctomycetia; order Pirellulales; family Pirellulaceae; genus Mariniblastus. The sequence continues at coordinate 4,240 of JAAEMV010000478.1, forward strand.
CCTGTACAGGAAAAATAATGAACAGTGGAGATTATTCCGGGTTTGCCTTAAGGAAGAAGACTCAAGAAACGCAAACCTCAAGATGCGACCACAAAAACGGGTGGAATCGCTTTATTTTGTCGACAAATCGCAAAAACAAGCCTCAATCTCCGGAGGCCACTTTTCATCTAGCCTGTGATTCTTTCCAATAATAGCTGTTTGTCAATTGTTAAAGCAGATTCAAACGGTCAATCAATGCCAGAAGTTGGAAAACTTTCTAATAATCAGGGTGAAACCGCCGGTTCACCACTCAATGAGGCCCAACTGGCGAAACTGTTAGGCCAACACCTACTGAGCCTGGAGGCCGCTGGGTTAACCCATATCCCCAAAAGAACCGGTGAGTCGGCTCTCGATCTGCAACAAATTCTTGCCACCGCTGCATCCGACGTTCCCCCAATCGCTAAAGAAACTGCCCCTCCCGCCGACTCCGCCGATAAAAATTATTCGCCCAAAACTCCAACTGATTCCGCAAACGAAATCAAAGAGGCGCCCCGTCCAAATTACAACGAGACGACGAACACGAATAAGCCGGTAACCGCACCAACCATAACCCCAGCAAATTTTGACGTTTCTCATCGCCTGACCACACCTCAACGCGAGGAAGCGTTGAAAATTCTTCAAACTGAAATTTCACAGTGCACGCGTTGCGACGATTTAGCGAAAATGCGAACTCAAACGGTCTTCGGCGTTGGCTCGCCAAATGCGCGACTCGTCTTCGTTGGCGAAGCCCCCGGGGCTGATGAAGATCGAATTGGGGAACCATTCGTCGGCGAAGCTGGAAAGTTACTCGACAAAATCCTCACAGCCTGCAAATTGCAACGAGAAAATATTTTCATTTTGAACACAATCAAGTGTCGCCCTCCTGGAAATCGCAATCCCTCACAGGTCGAACTTTCTAATTGTTGGGGTTATGCCGAGCGCCAACTCGATATCATTCAACCTGAATTTATCTGTTGCCTTGGATCTGTAGCCGCCCGCACCCTGCTAAAAACGACGCAATCCTTGGGAAAGTTAAGAAAACAGTTCCATTCTTATCGGGGCAGTCGGGTCCTAGTGACCTATCATCCGGCTTATTTGCTTAGAACGCCTTCTGCCAAACGACACGTTTGGGAGGACATGAAGATGCTGATGAAAGAAATGGGTGTGGAGTTGTCGAACTAGCCAGAAGGAAAGATAGCGTTGTTGCGATGGAACTTCCGCTTGGCAAAGCCAATCGTGTGCTCCTGATTCCGAATTGGCTGCGAAAGGTGTCTTACACGACAGCTACCATTCGGAAAAACCGTTATTTCCTGCGTCTTGACTGGATTTGAGCACGAAGCCTTGCCAAAAGGTTCGATTTTCTTGCTAAATTCGCAATACGCAACTAATATTAGACTGAACAAAAATTAGGCTTTAGGCAATCTAGCAAACTTAATCCGGCTAGATTCCACAGATAAAATCAGGCAACTGATTGGAGAACCAAATGCTTGGTCGTTACGTGAGAAATTGTGCAATTCTATTCGCCGCATTCAGTATGGTGCTGGCCTTCCAATCATCCGTGATGGCTCAGGGTGCCAATGGCGGCGGTAACGGAGGCGGCAACGGAGGCGGTAACCAGGGCGGCAATGGCCCTGGAACGGGTGGTATCGAGATCGATGCCAACGGCGTCCTCATGAATCGGATGACCAAAGGCGATGCAGCACTGCTCAGTCGTGCTCGCTACGAAGCAGCCAAAGCTTCGGTTAACAAAGATCTTCAAAAATCATCTAAGCTAAGAAAGATCTCTCTGACTCGTCTCGAGAAAGAGGTTAAGAAACTTGTCAACGCTGGCCAAACGGTTCCTCCGGATATGAAGTATCTCGCGGGCATGACGAAAATCAGCCACGTGTTCTTTTACCCAGAAACAAAAGACATCGTGATCGCCGGCCCAGCCGAAGGTTACTTCATCAACGCCGACAACCGCGTCGTTGGAATGAAGTCAGGACTGGCAACACTGCAACTGCAGGATCTGATCGTTGCACTCCGCTGCTTTGACGCAGAAGGAAATCAAACGCCAATCATCTCATGCTCAATCGATCCGACTCAGGAAGGTCTTGCTAATTTTCGCGACACCTACACTCGAATCGCGAAAAGCGGAAACTTCCGTCGCGGCATGGAAAACCAAGTCGTTAACGCTTACAAGCAATCGCTTGGCATGCAGCAAATCACCGTCAACGGCGTTTCAACAAAAACGAATTTCGCCCGGGTCATGGTTGAAGCAGATTACCAAATGAAGCTGATGGGCATTGGCCTGAAAGCTCCACCAGCAGGTGTCAAAATCACCAGCTTCATCGAAAAGGCAACTCCAACTTCAGTCGCCAAGAGCTCACTCCAGCGTTGGTTCTTCCAACCTGAGTACGACTGTGTCGCAGTCAACGCCGACCGAACAGCAATGGAGTTAGTCGGAAACCGAGTCAAGCTAGTTGGCGAAGACGAGAGTGTTGCCGCCGGCGGAGTGCGGAAGCGAACCGGAGGCGTGAACCGAGCCAGCATGGCCTTCTGTAATTCATTCACTCGCAATTACACACAAATGGAAAAGAAGGACGCACTTTGGGGCGAACTTCGAAACGTGATCGACCTTTCCGTTGTCGCAGCGTTCATCCAGAAAATGGATCTTTACAGCCAGGCAAACTGGAACCTAGGTGTCTTCGGCGATGAGTCAAAACTGCCCGTAGAAACCCTCAGTTCACCAACAATGGTTGCACCAGTTGCCAACGCCGTCTGGAAGGGGAATTACTTCATGTCTCCAATCGCCGGTGGAATTAACATCCAACCCCGAATTGCCTTGAACTCAGACCGAATTCAAGCCGATGAGGATGGCTCAATTGAGAAGGTTAAGAGCCAGATTGATCTTTCGAAATTGGCAAAAGGTCAGTGGTGGTGGGACTAACTCTAGAGTGTTAGCGACTTCCAATTAGAAAACACTAAGGCGGCCCACCGGGTCGCCTTTTTTATTTGCACGAAAATCGAATCTGCAGCACAGATAGCCGCCAACTACCGTGCCAAGAATGCGATGTAAAAAAACCACCCATTAAGCGGCCATTTGCGGCAAAAACCACCGCGAAAGCAGACTTCATTTGCATTTTTTTTAAGTTCCTTCCAAATAAGATGGACTTGCAACGAATAAAAATCGTTATCTAATCATAACAACGACTTCGAACTCCCGTTTTTCACTCAGTCTGGCAACTGCACTCAGCAATGATCAAGATTCGTGGCTCCAAAGACTCGACAACAGCGCTGATGGCTTACCCAGCGTTTGGTTACCCGAGTGGTGCCTATTGGCGAATCCATGTTTCGGGAGTTATCTCGCAGAACCCCGCAGTTTTTAGTATGCGGCAACGAATGATGATTCGGATGCTAGGCGGAGTCATGCAAGCCACTCCTGATCAAATGCAGTGTGAAATGTTCCAAGAGCGGATAAAACCGTTCATGGCAGAAGGCGACCACCGCCAACCAATCCTTGTCACATTCAATGGAAAGAAGTACGGCCTTAAAAAGAAGACCCGTCGAAATGGTCATTTCGATGACTCGTTTGTAATTGACCGGGACGAAGTCGATTCCGTTGCGACTTCGGTCGGCGGTACGCCACAAATTAAACTGTTGATCTCAACTGAAGACCAAGCCAATCCACCGGTTGAGTGTGTTGCCAAGCTTTACCCGACCCGCGGCATCAGCGTCGTTTCTGACATCGATGACACGATCAAAGATTCGATGGTAATTGATCGCCGGGAACTTCTGGTAAACACTTTTCTGCGAGAATTTCGCAGCGTCGATGGAATGTCTGACGTTTACCGTCAATGGGAAGCCAACGGTGCCGGGTTTCATTACGTTTCCTCCAGTCCCTGGCAGTTGTTCCAATCATTGCAACAAATGCACTCGATTCACGACTTTCCCAACGGCACGATGCACCTCCGGAATTTTCGCCTACGCGACCAGCTATTAAAGCGAATCATTTTACGGCGAAAGGGAAAAGCCTCGGAAATTAAGCGGTTAATGGAATATATGCCCGACCGCGATTTTATTCTTGTTGGCGACTCGGGTGAGAAAGACCCTAAGATCTACCTGAAAATGGCCCGCCATTTTGGCGACAGAGTCAAGGGCGTCTTCATTCGGGAGATTGCAGAAAGACCGCTAGAAACCGACCTTTTTCGCAAACTCCAAGCTTCAACCGCCGCTGGAAACTGCAAAAAGTTCTCAACTGCAAAAGAATTAGCCAATCTCTCCTCAGAAATCTTCGTTCAATGACGATGGTAGAGGGGTGACTTCGCAATCATGGATTGCTAATCGACTCGGAAAAAACCGAGATTAGCACTTGTCAAACCCTCCACGATTCGCGATATTTCAACGCTTAATCGGAGTCTCGCCTCGTGCGTTGCGGGGAGTGATGGCTACGTTCTTGTGTTTGTTTGCCAAAACATACACAGGAAAAGTTCACCAATTGAAGCAATGGAGCTCATTGAAGATGGCACGTTATTCTGGCCCAAAAGGCCGCGTCAACCGACGCCTACAATCGCTGATTTACGAAACATCCGGTGCCGCGAAGGCCCTGGAAAAGAGGGGCAATCAGCCTCCCGGGATGCACACCCGTTTCCGCCGCCCATCCAACTACGGTATGGCGTTGATGGAAAAACAAAAGATCAAGCATTATTACGGCCTCGGTGAGAGGCAATTGCGTAGGTACTTTGGAAAAGCGACTCGCCAAAAAGGAAACACCGGTGAAAACCTACTTCTTCTTTGCGAACAGCGATTGGACAACGTAATTCGACGGGTTGGCCTTGCCAAAACGCGTTCGCAAGCACGGCAAGGTGTTGCTCACGGCCACTTCCGCGTGAACGGCATCAAAGTGGATCGTCCGTCTTACTTACTTCGCCCAGGTGACATCATCACCGTTCGCCCTCGCCAAAACATCCTCAAGATGTATCAAGCGATTCGCGAGCAAGGCGTTGAAGGCGAAGGCTGCGAGTGGGTCTCATTTGATTCAGACACACTGACCGCTAACGTTCAGGGCATGCCATCGGGAAGCGACATTAGCCTTCCGGTAGATGCGAACACCGTGGTCGAATTCTTGTCTCGATAGATAATCTAAGACAATTGAAACCTAATGGCGCGGCCTAGTCCGCGCCATTTTTAGGCGCGGTGCTCAAACTACGGGCACCGCCTTTCGATACCCCATCCAACTTGTGAATGATGGGGGCCCATTATACGTTTCCATTTCGTGGAGCTTTTCAATGCAGACGCAACTCGTTGTTATCGGTGGTGGACCCGGCGGCTATGCCGCAGCATTCTTGGCAGCAGACGAAGGCATGGATGTTGTTCTAGTCGAAGCGGAAGGTCGACTCGGAGGAACTTGCCTACTTCGCGGTTGTATTCCCTCAAAAGCCCTCCTTCATGTCGCAAGAGTCGTTTCAGAAACTCAGGAAATGGAACATGACTGGGGTGTATCTTTTGGTACTCCCACCATTGAAATTGATAAATTACGCGAACGTAAGAATAAGGTCATCGACACTCTTTCGGGTGGACTCGGTGGACTTGCTAAAAAACGCAAGGTAACGATTGTCAAAGCGTTTGCCAAATTTGAATCTGCCAACACGCTCTGCCTCGAGGGGGACGATCCGTCGATTCCCGAAGGTGGAAAAATTCATTTTGAAAATGCAATCATCGCTACTGGCAGCACCCCGGCATTCCCGGGTGCTTTCAACATCGGCTCCGACCGAGTCATGGACTCCACAGGTGCACTGGAACTCAAAGATATCCCGGAAACAATGCTGGTAATCGGCGGCGGGTATATCGGACTTGAAATGGGAACTGTGTACGCCAATATGGGCACCAAAGTAAGTGTCGTGGAACTCCAGGATGGATTACTCATGGGGGCAGATCGCGATCTCGTGCGACCGCTCGCCAAGAGACTAAAATCGCTATTCGAAGACCGCATTTTCCTGAACACGAAAGTCGGCAGCGTCTCAAAATCTGGCGACGACAAGGTCGAAGTCACGTTTGAGGGTCCAGCAAAATTTGGCTCTGAAAAATATGATCGTGTTCTCATTTCAGTTGGAAGATCCCCGAGCACAAGAAACATCGGACTCGAAAATTTACCTGGAATAAAAACGGATCAACGGGGTTTCATTGCTCACAATGACAATCTACAAACCGGCGAAAAGAATATTTACGTAATCGGTGATGCTGCCGGCGAACCCATGTTGGCTCACAAAGCGAACCACGAAGGTCGACACGCGGTCGAAGTCATCCTTGGACACGCCACAACGTTCGACAAACGCGCAATTCCAGCCGTCGTTTTCACCGATCCTGAGATTGCCTGGGCCGGACTCACTGCAGAAGAGGCCAAAAGAGATGGAGTCTCCCACCAAGTCGTTGCTTACCCGTGGGCTGCCAGTGGTCGCGCTCAGGCGCTCGGACGCACCGAGGGAATGACGAAATGGATTGTCGATCCCGAAACAGAGAGAATTCTTGGATGCGGAATTGTCGGCCCCAATGCAGGCGAGCTAATCGCAGAGGCGGCTCTAGCGATCGAAATGGGCTGCGTTGTACGAGATATCGCCGAGACGGTGCATGCCCATCCAACGCTCGGAGAAACCATGATGAATGCGGCGGAAGTCTTTTATGGGACAGCAACCGAGATTTACAAACCTAAGAAAAAAGCCACCAAGTAACACTTCTGCTTGCGGTAAATGACGAGGATAAAATCGAGTAATTTAGGGAGGTTAGTAACCCGATTAGCCTTCACACGACTGCGGCGGCAACTTGCTCAGCTAACCAGCAAGACTGAAGTTTTATCTTCGAAAAGTTTGCAATCGCTTAGATTGAACGGTATTTCGATTTCTTAAGGGATAGAATGGGCAACCAGTAGGCTAGTCTTGTAACTGGGACTTCAGCCCGTTCAAAAATGAAAATGCGAAACAAAAAGTGGCTGGTTAATTAAGGGAGAGGCTCCATATGCGCACGGAAATCCAGATCCTATTGATTGGAATCGGCGGCGCTCTCGGGGCGATTTCTCGATTTGGTATTGCGGAGGTTTCGAAGCGATTTTTCCCGGAATCACTACCCTTTGGGACTCTCATCGCCAACCTCATTGGATGCTTTTTAATCGGATTGATTATCGGAAGCGGCCATTCTGAGAAAAGCGAATCGATTCGGTTAGGATTCGGAATCGGTTTTCTTGGAGCATTGACGACGTTTTCAACTTTTGGCGCCGAGACGATTGGACACGTCACTGAAGGCAACTTACTGATCGCTTTTGGAAATGTCTCCGTCAACGTGTTGCTGGGATTGGTTTTTGTCTTCCTCGGGATTCTTGCGGGCAAGAAAATGGCTTAACGCAGAAGCCGTTTAATGGCATGATCCTTTAGAAGGTCTCAAAAGACAGAAAACATTACCATCTAACGCCGTTCCTTTGACTCCTTCGTTGACCTTATCTAACGCAAGATTTAGACTTAGAGATAAGTTCGGCTTAACAGAACTCCATCGAGTTCGAAGCTGCCCGAAAGAAAAGTTGACTCATGGACCCTTTACATTTTTGCATCGCCGCCGCCCCCTTGGCAGTTTATCTGTTTTTATTGGGTGTGCTTAATTTAAAAGGGTTCCCCTTCGTGACGACTGGTTCACGGGACGGAGCCGCTCTAGCGATCGGAATGGTCGGGTTTGTCATCATCGGACCAATGGAATTGTTCTTTCCAGAAGGCGCCGCGAGTCGCTTTGGTGCTTGGGTTTGGATCATGCTGATCATCTTTTACGCACTCTGTATTTCGCTCGTCGTTCTGCTGATGAGGTCGAGGATCGTGATTTACAACGTGACCCAGGAACAGCTACGCCCCTTGCTTACCAGCGTGGCCATGAAACTCGACCGTGGCAGTCGCTGGAGTGGCGACAGTCTTTTCCTTCCTGAGAAACAAGTTCATTTGCACATTGAAACCAACGACTGGTTGCGGAACGTCCAATTGACGGCCGGAGGCAACCACCAAAGCTATGAAGGCTGGGAAGCTCTCGAAAAAGAACTTTACAAAGCCCTCAAAAAAATGCCAGTCGGACCCAACATGGCCGGCATACCACTACTCTTGATTTCCGCTGGGTTAGCGATCACCTCAGCAGTTTGGATGCTCAACGACCAAGCCGCTGTGGCGCAGGCTCTTCAAGATCTACTGCGCAAGTAAAACCTGCTGGGCGCCCCAATTCAACGCGTTCGCCGATCTGTTGTCTCCTTGAGCATTCTTCGCAAAACAGGCTCGTAGGCGTCGGCGTAGCGAACCATCCCCAAATCACTAGGATGCGATCCATCCGTTGCCCCCTCTCCGTCACTCCCCAACAGTTTTTGACCGTCTAGGTAGAAAATATTGTTTTCACCGGCAGCCAACAAAGACTGATAGGCAGCCTCGAGACTTGCTCGATTCTGTTGATGAAAATCTTTTGAACGTTGATAGAAAACCGAGTTTGTCATGGCCCGATCTTCCACCAGTAAAATTGGGATCTCCGGGTGGTATTTACGCAATCGCTTAACGAACGGTACGGCTCGTTCACTGACAAGCTTACCATTCATATTAGGCAGGCAATCGACCGCGATCACTGATGGGTCAAGCTCCCCGATTAAATCGGCAATGGGCAGTTCCATTTTACCGTTTCCGGAAAACCCAAGATTGACAACAGGGCGGTTCAAGCGGCGCCCCAAAATACTCGAAATACTCATCCCTGGCCGAGACGCACAAGCGCCATGCATTATCGAGGTTCCGTAAAACACAATTGGTTTTTTACGAGCCAACATTGGCTTTAATTTCGCACTTTTCTCGATTCCAATTTCAAGCTTTTCGACCCCGTTGTAGAGAGGGAAATAGAGCGCGAACTCTCGGGATTCTTCCGAATTGGAATTGGACAACGAATCAATGCCCTTAGCGAGAGTTGCCTCGACGCTTGTTTGTGTCGGCCGCGACACATTTACCCACCGTAAATCGCCTCCCTCTGTTTTGGCATACAAATCAACCCCGCTTACGCCGGTTGCAGGCATGTGATTCATGGCCAGTCTGGGCGAAGACAGTTCATACCGTACTTTTACCACCGTTGAATCGGTAGTAAACCGAGCGACCATGCCAGCAGAGTGGCGACTTAAATCCCACACCGCCTTGCGTAAACCAGCTTCTGCCTTTGCCGGCAAACGGTCGTAGGGCTTCGCCGTCTCTCGGTAGGCTCTACCTTCCACTTCCCAGTTTGCAACATCGAACCAAGCCGTCGAACCATCGATCTCTGGCTCATCCATCTGGCGCGGCTGCAAAGTATGGTCTCCAGAAACCGATTGCCCGAGCGTTCCTAAGCCAAGCAGGGCCGTTGACTGCAGCGTCCACTTGATGGCAACTCTTCGATTAATTTTTGTCATCACTAAATCCAAACTCCAAAACTCGATTTACTGGGTAAAAAACACCGCTTGCGGGTGGCCCCAGCGATGCGAGCACCGTCTTAAAACGATCAGGCGAACCGTTGGGATTAAGCCAGATAAATTAATTATTTCAAAACTACGAATCAGGGAACCGCTCGCTGTTTTTCCAACCGCAACGTCGCCGCTTTTTCGAGCAAATTATAACAGCTTTCAATCCGATAATGACATTGGATGACTCTGTTTACATTTTAAACAGATCCAACGAAGGAACGCAGGTTGGCATGGATAGCCGCGGAAACTGGCACCGCTTTGATTGCCGGAACCCGATTGGTTTGACAGATGTCTGAAGAACGAAAGATTCGCAACGATATACTCGCCGTTGGCTTGCTCGCAGCCATCGTGTTTCTCGTTGCTGCGCTGGCTACTTTTGATCCAGCCGACCCGGCGTTTAGTGCGTCCCCTCTGCTCAATCAGGTTTATCAGCCCGACCAACTCTACTACCCTGCCAACACGTCTTTTGCCAATGCTTGCGGCCCCATTGGTGCGTGGACAGCAGATATGCTGGTCAACACCGTTGGCATCGGTGCCTACTTTTTAGTTATCGGCCTGATCGCGATGGAACTCGCGCTTTTCAAACGCCAGGCCATTGAATCACCGTGGATCAAAACGACCGGTTGGACGCTAAGCCTAATGGCGCTCACGACCCTGGCGAGCATTGCGCTTCCCGACCGA
>JAAEMV010000479.1 GCA_024225195.1 Planctomycetaceae bacterium
CATGTTTTTGGATATTTTCATTTGAACGATGATATTGGTCGCGTTTTGTGATGAGGGATTTCGAACTTTGATTTCAAAAAGGTTAGGTTGGTTGAGAAGGAGTACAGTCGGGTCGCTGGTTGAGATCTCAATCACGCTTGTTTCAACAAGGTCTAAAGGTTGATTAAGGGGCGTTGAAGCAAGGTTGAATTTTGACTGGGTGTTCGACGTAGATGTCTCTTCGGTGATCGCAGGAAAGGTCATGACGGTGCCAAACTCGAATTCGCGGTTGCTAGTCCGTTTCTGAGTGGTCTCATTTCCAAACGGAATGGCGGGCAGCGGTGAACGCGTTCGAGGGAAAGGGCTTAGTAATGGTTTGAGGCCTGGATTGGAATAGGTTGCATCCGGTTCGTAATAGGCTCGGGCATGCCCGCGAGCGGTGGGCTTGGGGGCCTCGACTCGGGTTTCGATATCTGAAGCGTGGGTCGAATTCTGGGGCATTGAGCGCGTGAAGGCGTTTGTGATCTTCGTTGATTGGGAAGAGTTTTTCGGCCGAACGGCAACCTGGTTTTTCTCAATCAAAGGCTCGCCCTTTGACGGATTCGCGTCTTGCCCATTGGACAGATCGCAGAGACCCGCAGCGAGCAAGGAAAATAAGATTGAAAGGATGAAGCGTGACATGAAAACCGTATTTCGGAACGCAAACAGGCAAAACTCGCCCCTTTGGATTGGGGTCTACAATTCTGACAATCGGAACAAACGGAACCGCACACGCAGTAAAACCGATACATCCCTACCGGAGATCGCAAACGGAGGCGGACTTATCCTTAAAACCCGCAAAGTTTAATACAAACCGCTAGCATTTTGAGACCGGCCGGTAGTGCCCCCGGTGAAGGTACAGCAGATTTTTAGAATTTGTTTCGGTGGGTGACCGAACGTGTCGGGGGTGTTGCGATACTTATCCATAACCCGGAGGAAATGGTGAGAAGAGGACGGGTGTTTCTCTTCCAGAACCCTGTCAGATCTACCTGGCTTTCCGGACTGACAATCGGCACAAATTTTTGGCTATCTTCGGGTGGCCTCTACATAATCCCCAAGAGGAGCGACGTAATGCTTGTACTTAGTCGAAAGAAACAAGAGACTTTGGTTATCGACGATCGTATTGAGTTTGAAATCTTGAATGCGGATTCCGGTTCGGTGCGGATTGGCATCCGGTCTCCTAATTCTGTCGAGGTTCGCCGTGGAGAGCTGTCTCATTCAACATCTGAAGAATCGATTGAATGCCCTTCGGGATCTGAGGACCAGTCCGGTCAAAGTTCTTTCACCGAAGGCACGGGTTGCTCAAATTCCCCAAGAGATTTGAGCCAATTGCCCAATCCTTTTGTGGCGATGGGTGATTGAGGTTGCATTTTTCTCATTTAATTAGCTAGGATTCTTTGTTTACTATGCAAAATTTCACATCTGCGTGAGCCCCAAGGCAGTCTAGAAATGCTGAAATCAAAAGAATACAAGAACAATATTTCTGCCGAAGAAATCAATAAAATAATTACGATGAGGCTTCAGGGAAGTCGCCCTGTAGCGTGGGAAGAGGATATTTCCCGAAATACGTTAGACACCACGCCTTTTGAA
>JAAEMV010000480.1 GCA_024225195.1 Planctomycetaceae bacterium
CAAGCTCTAAATCCGATCGAAATCGCTAAGCCTGTTTTGAGAGCTTGGGGTAAGTCGACATGATTGTTGACATAGCTCTCCATAATGAAATGACGATCTTGACTGCCGTGGGCTGGAAGCGTTGATGGCCTGATCCAGCTGGCCGCAGTGTACGTTTCTGTGTTGTCATCGAGCATTGAGCGAGGCACACTTAGATATTGACTTGCCGCTCTGTTTAATTCCAAGACTCCATCCCGTGGCGTACCAGCAGACTTTAGTTCCGCGCCATTAATTTTGCGTGCATCGAGCCGGTCTCCAAGTTTGGAGTGATTTTTTGTGTCACCACGAAAGTCCCAATAGCCTCTCAAGCCTTGGTTTAGGCCAATCACATCATCCCCTGGTGTCAACTCATCGAGAGACAAGGTTTTGACAAGATTTTCCTTTCCGTTCTTGTCCATAAATTTTACTGTCAACACAGGAACCGTTTTTCTAGTGTCAGCAGACATGATCAGAAACTGATTAGGTTTTACATGAGACCACTCAAGATCCTGGTGATACACGTTTAGGCTCGGAATAACGCTAGTGTGACCTGGGGAAATGATAAAATCGTGCAAGTTGTAACCAAGTCGCTGCGGATGCATGAGGTAACGCGAAACGTGAATGTCACCACCCACCAAAACCACTCCGGGAATCTTTTCCTTTTTTATAAAGTTAAATAAGGCATCTCGCTCGGCATAGTAAGTGTGCATATCATCGGTTTCCCCGTTTTTCTTGTCCTGCCAAATTTGTCCCTGAAGGAGAACTTTAAATGGAGCTTTGGATTGGCGAAGTTCTTCGAGCAACCATTTCCATTGAGATTTCCCAAAGCAGGTTGATTGGTTAGGGTCGACCGGGGAAGCGGAAGTTTGTGAGTACCAGCGGGCATCGAGCAAAAACACTTCCAAAGCACCATGATCAGCCTTGTGGTAGATACCCTCGTCACCGCTACCGAACTGATCGTGAGCGCGGTACTCCATAAGTGCGCGACGGGTATTGCCCTTGAGAGCGGAGTCTCGTTTGCCGTTTGCATTATTTAAGCCAAAATCGTGATCGTCCCATGTACCAACCACGGAAACGCTTTTCCCGAGACTGGCAAGGTTGGGACGCTGGAGCAGATGCCGGTGCTTCTTTCGTAAATCAGCCAGGTTTCCGGTGTCAGCGTACGGCGTATCACCCCCGAGGCACAACAGATTGAGCCCATGTTTCGCCATCTCCTGCCAAACAGGATCGGTCGTATCATTCACGCACGAAACAAAACCAGCGGTGACCACCTGACCGAGACGTTGTTCGGGCACCGTAGAGAACTGAAAATCCTCCGTGCCTCCGGCAATCAGTCTTGCCTTGCCGGCCTCAATTTTTTCGATTTTGTAGCGATAACTAATGCCCGGAGTCAGTCCAGTTATATGGAACTTAGCAACAAAATCGTGCTCCGATTCGCTCTTACCCTCGATGTTCGCTACGACGCTGCCTTCATCATCACTGACCGTCAGTCGCAATTGAGCGGCCTCTTTTCCCGGACTGTACAGAAGGTGCGCTTCGGTTTTCGTAATCGCCCCTAAATAGGGACCCACCGAGTCATCAGCACGACCAGGCAAAAACGAGAGTGAAAAAATCAACAGGCTATAAATACTCGCTTGAGTGGACATCATTATTTTTTCCAGGTGGGCGACAAATAGAGAACGCCAATATTTTGTTGGGGAAAATTGAGTGTCAGTTTCCAAAAAGGGACACACAGTGTTTTTCAACCAGCCTAGATCATTCTCATTTTCATTCCACAGTGTTTAGACACTGAGTTGCGGCTAAGTAATAATCGCAAAACAAAATTGCGAAAACTCTAAGGCTGTTTCCTCAATTTATATAACTGGCGTCGTCCATCAGAATACTACTAGTCACTGCTAGATTCAAACGCTTAATAAAATTATATTTCTC
>JAAEMV010000481.1 GCA_024225195.1 Planctomycetaceae bacterium
ATCGCAACAGTACTCAAAAGCGCAGGAAAATTAAACTGCCTTTGATTTCTTAGAATGCTCTGCCGTACTGTTGTGACGCTGCCGCAGGCAACGATCGTTTGAAGCGTTTCTTGATTGTTTCGCAACGACCTCGCGGCTCCAAAAAAACACTGCTTCGATATTGCCAATATTAGCGACCTATCTTGCATACTGGTTTTCCGCGACTGCGCTCACACCTTAAATCGTGTGGGTGCGGACAGGAAGGGTTGTAGGGAATACGGGCTAAGTTTTCGCGCTTTCCAAATGGCGTTACTGTGTATGTTAATGCTTTGCTGTGAACGCCACCTAACCGTGAATAGATATGATGTCCGGTGATGGTACGCGGGCAAGAGGTGCGAAGGAATAATTTCGCGATGTTTGGCGATATATGGCGACAGCGATGAACGACTCAGGAGACCAATCAAAAGGCCTCGCTGGGTCTGTGCACCGTTGGCGAGATCGCTTGAATTAGCCAGCAGATATCTTGCCGTTGGTTCACTTCCGAGTGATTTTCGGAATTCTTATGGCAGTAGAATTTTATCGCTATTTCCATGCAGATTGGATCGGGCGTTATCGCATCGAACCGGATTTCCAAATCAAGTATTTTGGATTTGCTTGGGTTCAACCGCTGCCCGGCAGTGGCATGTATCTAATCTTTTTAGCTTGGGCGTATTAGCGATTCTCATCATCATGGGGGGGATCGCTGGGTCATGCCGTTTTTCTTTTTGGGATTCACTTATGTTTTCCTACTCGCACAAGCGACGTAACTGAACCACTTTTACTTAATCAGTTTGGTTGGTTTCGTATTGATTTTTCTGCCGGCGAATCGCTTTGCGGCTTGGGAGGTTCGACGTCAGCCAGAGCTTCGTTTGGATTCTGTTCCAATTTGGACCATCTGGTTGTTGCGTTTTCAAATTGCAATTCCGTATATCCATGGCGGCATCGCAAAGATAAATGCTGACTGGTTGCGTGGGGGGCCCCACATGTGAGGGGACCTCATCCGTGCCCAGCATCTTGGC
>JAAEMV010000482.1 GCA_024225195.1 Planctomycetaceae bacterium
AAACCCAGACCATCCGCCAGTTTCTTGATTACTCGTTTGGTCGACTCGACTTGGACCGGGCCAAGTACCTGGAAATTGACCCGCGTTATTTCCGCCCCACCGAAGTCAACTTGCTGCTTGGTGATGCTTCAAAGGCCAAAGACCTACTTGGCTGGACGCCTCAGACTAGCTGCAAGGAACTCGCCGAGATCATGGTGGATCACGACCTTGAACTCGCCCGGCACGAAGCAACGCAAGCGAGCTTATCCGACAGTTAACGTTGATGTGCTCGACTTTCGATCCAACTAAACGAATGACTTGTATTGAAAAAGAAAAAATTCACGTCCCGCGAATTATGAAAAATCATTTCGTTTTTCGAATGATGTTCTGCGGAACCAAGCTGATTCTTTTCCTACTGCTTGCAGTAGGATTTACGGATCGCCAGTTGCAAGCCGAAGGTGAGAATCTTGTTCTTGTCGTGAACTCTTCCTCTGCAGATTCACTCGCGGTCGCCAACCACTACATTCAACTCCGCAGTATTCCGCCTTCAAATGTTATCTATATTGATAGCTTTAAAATACTGCCAGACTTGGACGGCGAAAGTGCACATGCTAAGTATTTTGAATCTCAAGTGCTTAACCCGGTTTTAGAGACAATTGATAAAAGAGGATTGCGACCTCAAATTCAATATATTGTTTACTCCGCGGGCTTTCCGACGCGCGTAACCTGCCAACCTCAAATTGGAAAATTTCTCAAAGCCACTGATCAAAAGTACGACATTCACTTCCACGCGCCATGGGTCTCTTTAACCAGTGCTACTTTTTTTCACGAAAACATTTTCTCCGATGCACCAGATTTTGTTGAGCTGGATGCCAATCGTTATGCCACCCATCGAACAGACGACTTATTTCAAAACCCTTTTGTTAATGACTCTGGAACTGAATACGATTTGGGCGTTGCAGCTCTCAAAAACAAGGACTACGCGACAGCCATCACTAAATTCGAGCAGCTTGTATCGGCGAATCCGAAACAGCCAATCGTACGATTCTTTTTAGCGAAAGCGTTTGCTAGCGCTGGCCAGTTGAAAAAGGGGAGCGAACAGCTGCGGTTCTGTAAAGAACTGGGTTGGAGTTACCCCAAAGTTATTCTCGCTGATGCCGCATTTGCTCCGCTAAAATCTGACCCGGAATTTAAAATTCTTTTGGATGAGATGGACTCCAACCCGACCAGTATTCGCAGCAGTCGTGGTTTTAGTTCTGGTGAATTTTGGGCAAATAACGGCTGGCCTAATGGCTCGGCCGAACAAGGTCAGCGGTACGTGCTCTCCACCATGCTCACTGTCACTGGCCCGAAGGCGTCAAGCCTTGATCAAGCATTTAAGCAACTTGAGACCAGTGCTCAAGCGGATGGTTCAAAACCGAAAGGAACTTTCTTTTTTGCAGACCACGGAGACATCAGATCTAAGATTCGAAAAGACACGTTCAAAGCTGCTGCCGACCAATTGGTAAAAATGGGATTTAAAGTCGACATATCAAAATCAACTGCCCCTAAAAACCAAAAAGATATTTTAGGAGCTACTCTTGGAAGCCCCGTCGTGGACTGGAAATCAACCAATAGTAAATTTGTGCCCGGTGCTTTATGTGACAACTTCACCAGCTACGGAGGTTGGTGGGCAAAAGCTTCACAAACTCAAGTGTCAGATTTTCTCAACGCAGGCGCTGCCGGGGCGAGCGGTACCGTGTACGAACCGTATACAATACCGCCTAAATTTCCAGGAGCCGATTTGCATGTTCATTATGCAAAGGGGTTTTCATTAGCAGAAGCGTTCTATCAATCTGTTCCATGTCCCTATCAGCTACTTATCGTTGGTGACCCGCTGTGTCGACCGTTCGCGCAATTTCCTTCCTTCGAGATTGCGGGACTGCAGGATCGAACAGTCGTCAAATCTAATGTAGAAATTCAATTTGCGAATACCGATTCGGATACACCTATTAATCATTTCGAAATATTCGTAGATGGGCTGCTAAGCGAACAAATTGACGACGGCACACCCTTTCTCATCGACCTGTCGAAACTTTCGGAAGGCTACCATGACTTGCGGGCAGTAGCTGTTGCGGATTCTCCTGCCGCCGCCCGCACTAGCCAGCAGCTTGAGTTTTTCGTGCGGACCAAAGGAGATAACGTCAAATTGGTTGCCGACAAAAAAACCATTGACTTAGGTTTGCCAATCACAATCGAAGCCATCGCGTCTGGAAACCAATCTGTCAAAATCATGCACAACTCTCGAGTCATCGCTGATGTCAAATCTGGCGCTTCAGTTGAAGTCGATTCGAAGCTAATTGGACAAGGGCAGGCCAAACTATATGGCGTCATTCAGGTAAGCGGAAAAGAAATTTCCAGTGTTCCAGTGAGCATAAACATCCTGCCTGGATCTGATGAATAAAACTGCTATCAACATCCAGCTAACCAAAAAACACCAAAACGGCATCAAACTCAGATGCTTTGCTTCGGTTAGAACTCGCTATTAAGAAACAAATCAAATCTAATTTCGGTTGGCTGGCGATCGATAAAAGCCTAGCCATCTTCCATTCACTAATTGTCGGTGCGATGGTGGCGAAATATCTAGAACCCTCTAAGTTTGGTATCTTGGCAAACGCGATGGCGATCGGAGCCATCATGAGACCGATCGTGAGCATGGGCAGCGACCAAGTCGTTACTCGGCGATTCATTCACGAAGACAAACGGGCAGGGCTCTATTGGACGATGTTCTGCACTCGAATTGTCCTAGGTTTGGCAGCCTGCATTACCGTCTTCCTTTGTCTCTACTCTGGACTGGTCAAGCTATCCGACGAAACTGAATCGTGGGTCATCATCATTACAACGATACCGCTCATCTTTAGCGGTTTCGAGTTATCTACTCTCTTACTGCGAGCTGACCTGCTAAACAAATACGGCGTCATCGCAATTAATGTTGTACTGCTATTTGTATCTGCCGCAAAAATATTACTGATCTACCTGGGAATGGACATTCTTTGGTTCGCGGCCATGAATGCCTGCAATGCGATCCTCGCTGGAATCGTCACTTTTTTGGTTTCTCGACGACTTGGATTAGTGCCAACATTTGTACTTCCCAGCAAAGAAATATTTCGGGGAGTGATACAAGAATGCTGGCCACTTATTATTTCATCATTGAGCGTCGTACTATACATGAATGTTGACTGCCTCATGCTGCGGGCGATGGATAGTTCAAAAGAAGCAGGGATCTACGCGGTCGCAGCAAGACTCTCAATGGTGTGGTATTTTTTGCCAGTGGCTCTTGGCGCAAGCTTTCTACCCTGGCTGACAAAAATCTATCACGACAACCCCGATCGTTATCGGGGTGCACTCCAACGTTACTTTGAAATCAATGCATTGTTATCTTACGCTTGCGTACTAGTTGCGTTTTTCACGTTCCCTATATTGATCAATTTATTATTTGGCCCGAAATACCACGAGTCGTTAGTTGTTTTTCAGGCTCACATTTTTGGCGTCATTTTTGTTTTCATGGGAACCGCCAGAGCACAGCATTTGAATCTTACCAAAATGCATGTCTTCAATATGGCTTCAACACTCCTCGGACTATTCATTAATATCGGCCTTAACTACTACTTGATTCCACTGTATTCCAGTTACGGCGCGGCGATCTCAACCGTGATTAGTTTTTCAGTATCCGCTTACCTTTCGTCGTTTTTGTTCCCTCAGCTTTCAAGCATTGCGATGCTGCAGACGACATCCTGGCTAACCTCACCATTTAAAAGCTATTTCATTTTAAAAGAGCTAATTTATTCCCGATGAGCACGATCAAAAACAAATTAAAGGAAAAGATACTGCGGCCGGCTTTACAAAAAATTGGTTGTGGCTTTCTCTCATCTGTCGGATTAGAGCATGTCGATATGCAATTAGTTTCTATCTTGAAATGGAAAAAAAACGGCTTCTTTATTGAAGCGGGCGCTAATGATGGCATCCGGCAAAGCAACACCTACTATTTCGAAAAAGTACTTCGCTGGAACGGCCTTTTGGTGGAGCCAATCCCCGCTCAGGCAGAGAAGTGCCGAAAAAACCGCTCGAATTCCCAAGTGGTTAATGCCGCTTTGGTTCGCCATGACTATCCCAGCGAAACGGTTCGCATTGAAATGGCTGATTTGATGTCAGTCGTTAACGATGGAAATATTGAACCGGCATTGGTCGAAAGTCATGTTGCGCGTGGTAGAGAAGTACAGCATCTTGAACAACAAGACTCCATTAATATCAAGGCGACCACGCTAACCAAGCTCCTCAATGATTTGAAGGTTAGTCACGTCGACTTCTTTTCACTCGATGTCGAAGGTTATGAAACCGAGGTTCTCCGAGGGATTGATTTTTCAACTATTACGTTTGATTACATTTTTGTTGAAACGAGAATAGAAAATGAGGAAGAAATCGACAGCATACTCACGGAAGCCAATATGAAAATGACACATCAATGGCTGAACCCTTCGTACTCCAACCGCCTGTATGCCCGAGTTGAAAATTAATTTATTCACCGACAAAACAAAAAACAAACAGTCTAGTGTCCCACAAGCAATGGCATGGGTACCGGTAATTCTATGAGTTCCAATTCGCTCCCAGCAATTGTAGTTGTCGGTTACAACCGACCCGACTCACTACAACGTTTATTAGATAGTCTAAATCTAGCTAACTACCAATTCGATAATATTGATTTGGTAATCAGCCTAGATTTCTGCAGCAGTAGCCTTGGTGGCTTAACTCGAAAAGTCGCCGAATCTTTTAATTGGCAACACGGAACAAAACGACTCATTCTCCAACCAATCAACATTGGCTTACGAAAACACGTGCTCGCGTGCGGTGACTTAACCGAGTCCTACGGAGCGATCATCTTACTGGAAGATGACTTGTCCGTTGGCCCTGACTTCTACCATTTCGCCAAAAATGCTTTGGAGTATTCTGGTCGACAACAATCGATCGGTGGAGTGTCGCTTTACAATCACCAGACAAACTTTTTAAATTACCTGCCGTTTGAACCCATTTTCGACGGCTACGACAATTTTTATTTACAGATTGCATCTTCGTGGGGGCAAGCTTGGTCACGTGCACAATGGACCTCGTTTCGCTCGTGGTACGAGGAGGTTGAAAAGTCAGAACACGACAATCTTGCTAGTGGAACCGTGCCCGATGGAACCGTCCCTAAAGCTGTCATGAACTGGCCACCCACTTCCTGGCTTAAGTACTTCATTCGATATTTAGTGGCGACCGATAAATTTTTCCTCTATCCCCATCACTCCCAAACCACCAATCATTCGGACTCTGGAACCCATATCGACAAGCCCAATAATCGCTGGCAAGTCCCCTTAGCCATCCGGAACAATTCACTTCGATTCTCTAGCCCCGCCGAATCGCTTGCAGTTTACGATTCTCATTTCGAATTGTTGCAAGAAAAGTTAAAACAACTAGCTCCAATTCTGAACGAGTTTGATTTTGACGTCGATTTGTTTGGAGTAAAAGATCCAGCATCTTTCCGTCAACCATATGTCTTAACATCGAAAAAACCGTCGACCCATCAATTACAATTCGAGCTTGTACGCAAACCGATACCGGTTAATTTCTTGAAAGCCGCACCCGACTCTAAACGGCCCACCTTTTATTTATGCAAAACCCAAGGTACTTCATTCGAGCCTGGGCTATCTCTCAACAACATTAGTGAAGTCGAGTACTTTTACGGTCATTTGCCAATTCGAACCTTACTGAAAAACACATTTCGATATTTTCTACAAAAACGAAAATGAACTCGCTAATTAAAAACTCACTAACACGGTCAATCAGACGCGCTTGGCGTAATTTCAATCTGAAACGTCGTCACGATGGCCTCATACTTGATAGCCAAGTTGAGATTGCGCACTGCAATTTTGGGCGATTTAATAAAGTTTCCGATCGTAGCCGCTTGGTAAATTCGACCTTGGGCGATTATAGCTATGTCGCAACTGACACCAAAATTTCAAATACCACAATCGGAAAATTTTGTTCGATCGGTCCGAACGTAACTATCTCAATGGGAATGCACCCAACAAAAACGTTTGTTTCCACTCATCCAGTTTTTTACTCGTTGACTTTTCCATCTCATAACCGATTCGCAACAGAGCAGGGTTTTATCGAACACGGCCGTGTCACGATCGAACACGATGTTTGGATTTGCCAAGGTGCATCCATCTGCGACAACGTAACCATCGGCACAGGCGCGATCGTCGCCGCCGGAGCCGTGGTAACTGCCGACGTTGCGCCGTATTCAATTGTTGGCGGCATTCCTGCAAAATTCATCCGCAAGAGATTCGAAACCGAACAGATTAAGCAGCTTTTAGCATCTCAGTGGTGGGAACAAAGCGACGCGTTTCTCTCGAAACATCACCGCGAATTCCACGACATAGAATCTTTTATGAAAACTATTATGCCGCAATTGAACCAAGATCAACCGCAGTAATCGTATGAATTCTCTAATCGCCAAGGTAATACGATTTCCACGTTACTATTTGTGGCATTTATCCGCACGGATTCAGTTCAAGAT
>JAAEMV010000483.1 GCA_024225195.1 Planctomycetaceae bacterium
GAGAGTGTGGATACTAAATTCGCGATGCAAACAGCAGGCGAAACGGGAGAAGTTGTATTGAGTCCTACGGGGCGTTACGTGATTCGTGCGAAGTATACGGTAGCGGAGTCAGGTGAATTCGAAGGTAAGGAGTTCTCAGAGCGTCGCTATTATTGCACGATGGTCCTTGATACAGCCGGGGAGGTATCAGCAGCAATCGACCAACCAGCGAGTAATAAAGTTACTGAAGCGTCCAAGCCAGCAACGTTAACGATTCAAAAGATTGAATCACGGATCCCTGAGTTCCCTAAGGGAATGACGAGTTTTGGAGCGACTACTTTAAATGACAGCATCTACATTATGGGTGGCAAGTCAGGCCGGGCTCATTCCTATGCGAAGTCCTATCAAAATCGAAATGTGTATCGACTCAATCTAAATAACGCTGACGCTCACTGGGAAATCGTTAGCGATAATTTGGGACTGCAAGGACTCGCCATCGTAGGTCGTGGAAAGGCGATCTATCGCATTGGCGGTCTCGAGGCACGTAATGATGAAGGAGACGATCATGATCTCCATTCCATTGGTCAAGTGCTCGCATTCAATCCAGTAGAGAAGTCGTGGGCGGAACTGCCCGTGTTACCGGAGGGACGTTCTTCTTTTGACGCTTGCATCGTCGGAAGCAATATCTTCGTTGTCGGAGGGTGGACAATGGCTGGTGACACGGAATCAGTTTGGGCGAGTGATATTCTCAAATTTGATTTAAGCGATGCTGAATCGAAATGGGAGAGCATTAAGGCGCCCTTCAAAACGCGAGCACTTGCCGTGAGAAGTCACCAGGGAAAACTCGCCGTGATTGGTGGGATCCAGGAATCTGGTGGACCCACCAATGATGTTCATTTCTTTGATTTGGAAACTGAGGAATGGACGGTTGGCCCCGAGGTTCCAGCGGATGGGGATTTAGGAGCTTTTGGATGCTCAGCAGTTTCGATTGGTGGAGATCTGTTAGTTAGTACTTATGACGGTGGAATATTCCATCTAGCTAATGCCTCCGATAGCCAAAGTAAGCATGGTGATGGCAAGCAGGAATGGCACAAGATCCACCAACTTGAATGCGGTCGTTTCTTTCACCAGATGGTGCCAATTGGCGCATCAAAGTTTGCCCTGCTCGGAGGTTCGCATATGGAGCATGGAAGCCATCTGGAGGTGGAGGTTTTTCAAATCGTCAAAGGCACGCCCGAAAAGGTTGCCAGCCAAAAAGGAGGTGAACATGATGCCATCAAAAGTAACTGAAAAGGCTTGGATCGAGAGGATCAAGTCCGCCTATGTTTCTTGCAACTATCCATTGGCGAGCAAACTGATGGAGCAAGCGCTCATTGAAACTAGATCAGCTGCGTCGTTGCTTGAGATTGCAGGAATGATGGCGTATGAACGCGGTCAGTATCAAGAGGCGATCCGGCTAATTGAGGCAGCCATGTTTGAGGTTTGCCTTTCGATTTCCGGCCAACTGACTCTGGCGAACGCTTGTCTTAAAGTAGGCAACGTTGCCACGGCAGAGACAACGTTGTCCTTCTTGGTTGAGTGTATTGATCGAGTTCCTTGTGCGATGCTGTTAGATCTTACTCACAATCTCGTTGAAATCGGTCGCGATGATCTTGCCATCGAGGTTTGTCGGGCCGCACTGTCGCGGCATCCAGGTGACGACAACGCGGCATTTGGAGTTGGGTTTTATATATATCGTAGTGGTGGTTCGCTGGAATGGGCTCAAATGTATATGAGCCGAGCGGTCGAACTTAACCCACTTTGCTCGATGTATCGAGTCAATCTTGCAATCGTACACGCAGAGCTTGGGCAGTGGGCGGAAGCCTATTTTCAAACAACGCAAGTTCAAGTCTCAGAAGTTCGAAGTCTGTCATGTGGCTGTTTAGTCGATCGGGTGAAAGACATTTTCCTTCATTTTGAAGACTATGAGCGACTCGCAGAGTTGGGGGCTCATGATGGTTGAGAAATTTAAAGACGAACTGTCGATGGCGTTCTCACCGTGCATTATTACTGAATCACCAGTCTCGATCGGTAAACCCGTTCGGTTTTCGACTCGGGTATCAAGAAAGGTCTCTATCAAGGCATCACACATCCTCCCTTATCGAATGTCTTGGTCCAACATGTCTTTGATTGTGGTTAGCGGCAAAGGAAGGATTGTGATTGGGGAGGACGTTAGGGAACTCTCGGTCAGTGAAGCCTTGCAAATTCCTCCTCATTGTGAACATCAGATCGAGGCGGAAACTGATTTGCGGATGGTCGTTACTTTCGACGCGTCTAGCCATGACACGTCAGATCCTTAATTGCTCAGAGTGAAACAAGAAAGAAAACAGGCAGGTGATAAATTAGATATGGAATCAAATCCCAAAGTCGCCGGGCATACCGCGCTCGATATCCTGATTGGATCCAGCGTTTCCCCCAAAGATAGCGTTGTTACAAAGCAACGGGGCGGAAGTTCCAGTGTTGATAAGCCCCGCAAGCGTCGAAAGAAAAAGCTCAGCTCGAGAGTAAATATGTGGATTCGGCGAATCCATTTGTTTTCGGGTTTGTTTATGCTTCCCTGGGTTTTGCTGTACGGTTTCACAGCTTTGCTGTTTAATCACCCGACTTATTTGTCGGACTCAAAAACGCAGATCGAGCATTTTTCCTTATCGGGAGATCGAGCTGAGGAAATGCCAATGGCCAATGCAATGGCTAGTGATGCGGTGGCTGCTGCATTGAGCAAATTAAAGGCAGAGGAGAGTTCGCAGTCAATTGAAAAAGCTGAGTCACCGAACGCAATTTTTACCCGTCAGGTTTCGGGATCGGTTGAAAATGATGAGCGAACAATCAGTGTTGTTTTAAATTTGAACAATGGCAAAGGTTACCTGCGAAATCGTACCAAAGAGCAAGACGACGGCAAACAAAGCGAAATTGAATCTGCTTCTCTGCCGTTAGAAAACGGGTTGGAGTTAACGCTTCCGCAGGATCCTGTTTTAGCTTTTAAGAAAAGTGTTAACGACGTTCTCGTTCCGCATGAAATGGCTCCGGATGGTCTTCGCCTACGTTCGATGCCGAATGTCGAATTCGATGCGATTGTCGATGGTCAGAGAATGCGGATGCGACTATCTCAAAATCGAGAACGGCAGCGGGGAGGAGGCTCTGCAGTGCGCGATGACGCGTCTGGTGATTTGGAAAGCAAGAGCGAAAATCCTACTTATCAAGGACGGCTCTCGATTGTCGGCCAGTCCCCGCGCGACCTGAGTGCTCGAAGCTTCCTGCTGCGATTGCATATGGCCCATGGTTACGGCGTACAAACCAACTCTCGTTGGTTCTGGGCGGTCGCCGTAGACCTGATGTTTGCATCGATGTGTTTTTGGGGGCTTTCTGGAGTAGTGATGTGGTGGCAAATCAAACGAACGAGAACCTTGGGATTTGTGTTGCTATTTGCCAGTGCCATCGTAGCGACCTCGTTGGCGATCGGAATGCACTGGCAGTTTGTTAACGGATGAGCGTTTGGTGAATGCAGCGCACAAAAAAACCGAGGCCGTTTTCGACCTCGGTTTTTTTATTTTCAAAAAGCACACCCGGGAGGATTCGAACCTCCAACCCTCGGTTCCGAAGACCGATGCTCTATCCAATTGAGCCACGGGTGCATCCACAATAGTCTGCGGTAGAACCGGACTATGTGACAGGTCAAAATTCTACCATCGCGAAGATTTATCACAACGCCAAATGGCGAATCTGTTCCATGGATTCTCGTGTTTTTTGAGCCGTTACCCACCGGATTTTGTTGATTTTTAAAATTAGTAGGTTCGATTTTTGAAAAGTCTGTGCAAGTCTTTTCCTTGATCTTGTCACCGGACTGTGTTGGTTAAGTCGGGAAATTCCGTAACAACATCCGGACAATCGTCAATTTCTTCCCGATTGCCGCCGATTAACGGTGTGGAAGTCAAAATGACGAAATTTATAAGGTAATCTTACTTGTATCGGTAGCTTGGGCTCCATGTGTGATACAATCGGTTCAGCGTGCCTCTTGTCTTTTTGGGTACGTCAACTTGCGAAACGTTATTGTTCAGGACAATTTGCGAATGTCAACGATCACTCTAAGGGTACTAGACGGCTCAGACCGCGGCAAGGTTTTCGAATCTATCGCAGCGCCCGTTACGATTGGTCGTGAAGAAGGAAATACTATCCAGCTTAATGACGAGCGGATTTCCAGGTTTCATCTAAAAATCCAGCAAGATCATGAAGATCTCGTGCTTACGGATCTCGAGAGCACTAACGGATCGAAAGTTAACAACGAAGAAGTTCAACTTCGTATCCTGCGGCATGGCGATCTGATCACCCTCGGAAGAAGTACTCTGATCTTTGGAAGTCGGGTTGAAATCAATGATCGGCTCGACCGGGGCGATGCTGACCGGAAAGTCGATTCAAATGAAGCAGGCTCTCGGCCTTCAGGAGAGAATGTTGCGGTCAAGTCAGACCGGCAAGAGGATCCCAGTTGCCGCAAAGCATTACTTGCTCATACGCCTCCTAAACTTCCCGATCGACTTTCTCCCGGACAAGCGGCCCAGCTTTCAGAGGTCGTTGAATTTTTACACATGCACGTCCGGCGAGTCGTCAGTGATGTCGAGCTGGATAAGCGGAAGAAGAATGTGGAACTGACGCGGGAACAGTGGCAGAAAATGATTGATGTTCAAGCGAGACTTTCCGAGTATCTCCGTCGCATCAGTAATCCTTGATCTTGCCCACGGCTCGAAGGGTGTGCGGCTTCTACTAAAGAATCAGAGGCCGCTAAGAACAAGCTCACCTCGATCTTCTTGATTCCTACCTAAGTCTATTGAATCGTGGAAACGCACAGATCCTCTGATGTGGGGTTTGAGAGCAAGTTCCTTGGTAACAAGCTCACAGAACCGCTCGCTTAATTTGTAGCCACCCCTTTGTCGCCACCCATTTGTAGCCACCCATTTGTAGCCACCCAAAAGGTGTTGCAAAGCTTTGGCCTTGGATTTGAGCTTTGGATCTCAAGGCCATGGAGCATTGAATGCAGCCTGAAGTTTGGGTTATTTGTTTTGGTCTGCCCAATCTGTCAGCATTTTAAATTGAGCGGCAAAATCATTTTCGTCTGTGCCTAATGGGGATTTGAAGAAACTGGCAAGGAAGGTCAACAAACCAGTTTCGCCATTTCGATTGGCTTTTTCGGTAAATCGGAATAAATCCAGGACCAGGGGAGCAGCCAAAATGGAATCGCAACCCTGCCAAGTGAATGTCATGATCATGGGGGTCCCAAGGAAACCTCGGAAGTGAATATGATCCCAGGCGGTTTTCCAATCTCCAAGACTTTTGATGTATTCGATGCTGATATGTGTCTGCGGGTCGTAGCCCAGAATCTGCCCCAAGAGGCGATCCTTGCTGGTTACTTTTGTCTGTTTATTAATTGGATCGTCGAGAACCTGTCCGTCCATGTTGCCAAAAATATTATGCCCAACCCAGCTCATTATTTCTAAATTTCGATTCGCGAAAGCGGGGGCAAGTACACTCTTCAGAAAAGTCTCGCCAGTTTTGCCATCGTGACCAATGTGGCAGGTTCCACGCGTTACAGCTAATTCGTCGATTGCTTTTGGGCAACTTCCCAACGAAGGCGTGAAATTGATGAAAGGCCAGCCTTGGTCTAGTGCTGCAATGGCGTAAAGCGAACTCGCGGGCAACTCGCAATTGGAATCGGTGAGAGTAGGATGAAGTGCATCCCAAGTGTCTGGAAGGGATTCCGGATTGACAGGAGGTTCCGTCGAAGCAAGATTCAAAACAATGACTTGGTCGAGTTCGTTGTTCTCTTTAAACTCGAGGAGATCACTTTGAATTTGATCGATTGCCGATTGGGCGGTTTCCGTTTGGTTGACAAATTCCGCTGTCGCCAATTTCGTAATTGTCTCTCCAACATTGAACAGCACGCCCGGTCGAACATTCTTATCAAACTCTGCCAGTTCAGCTTCGCATTGGATCACAAGTTCACGGCTGATAGCCGGCGTGGTTCCTGAAAGTAAAAATGCTTCGGTGCGGCTGTCTGTTTTTCGAATCTCGTGCCCACCCATCACGATTTGATTCCAATCGATCAGGTCCAGGTCAGAGAATTGCTCGAGTTGACTTACCAGTCCACAGTCATCAACAAGTTTTAATTTGAGTGCAGCAAGGCCGACGACAACAGTAGTGGAAACGCCTCCGTGGGCTCCGATTAGCCATAGTCCAACACGTTTTGACATAGAATTTCTGAAACTGGGAATCAAGGAAGTTCGTTAAAAGTAAAGCCACCGTTAAGGCGGGCCTCAGAGACCGTTTTCTGAGTTATGGATTATTACTAGCCAATCACCTCGCTGCAACGGCGTCACAATGGGGATAGCTAAATCTGAACGAGTCGAGCGTGCGTTTTGGCACTGTGGATGAGTAGTAGCGATTGCATGGTCGTCCACGGGTAAATCCTCTGAAGTAAAGTTTGGGGTCTTTCGGACGCGTCCAACCGTGTTAAATTGTTGGTCGACGGTTGATAATTTAAAGAAGACAGAAGGCAAGTTGATGTTTGAATCTGCACCGCTAAACCCACCAGACTCCATTTTTGGGCTGATTGAACAATTTAAAAAGGATGAAAATCCACTCAAGATTAATCTGTCGGTCGGGGTTTATCAGGACGAGTCGGGGACAACCCCCGTCATGCAATGTGTTCGATTGGCCGAGGAAAAATTACTTGCTGGGCATGGGACCAAAAGTTATCTCCCCATCGATGGTGCTCCAGCATACAATCAAGCGATTGGGAAATTGATTCTCGGTGAGTCGCTATACGACTCGCCGTCGGTGCATTCGGTGTCGGCTCAAACGCCCGGCGGAACCGTTTCCTTGCGATTGGCGGGAGAACTGCTGCGTCGTGTGTTTAATGTAAACACAGTTTGGATGAGCAATCCGACCTGGGCTAACCATCCAAAAATTTATGGCGCCGCAGGTTTAGAAGTAAAAAAGTACGACTATCTTGACGAGCAGGGAACAGGATTGGATTTTGATCGCATCCTCGAATCCCTTCGTCATGCTCAACCGAACGAGGCGGTTTTGCTGCATACGGTGTGTCACAATCCAACTGGAGTGGACCCAACAATTGAGCAGTGGAAAGTTCTGGGTGAATTCATCAAAGAACGCCAACTGTTTCCAATATTTGATTTTGCCTACCAGGGGTTTGGCGAAAGCTTGGACGCGGATGCATTCCCAATCCGAAATTTCATTGAGAGTGGCGGTGAAGCTCTTGTTTGTAATTCGTTTTCGAAAAATTTTGGTTTGTATGCCGAACGCGTGGGCGGGATTTCAGCAATTTCACCAAACGCAGAAACTGCGGCAGCGATGCTGAGTCAAATTAAATTGACGATTCGAACGATGTACTCCAACCCTCCGTTGCACGGTGGCGCGATTGTCAATACGGTGCTGCATGATTCCGAATTGAGGAACCTCTGGACATCTGAGTTGACCGAAATTCGACAGCGAATTCTTGAGCTTCGTGAAAAATTTGTAGCCGCGATGCAGGCTCGGGTTCCCGAGAGAGACTTTGGATACATCAATCGGCAACGCGGAATGTTCAGTTACTCAGGATTAACAGCGGCGCAGGTGGAGCGACTGAAAAGTGAGCACTCCATCTACATTCTGGGAAGCGGTAGGATCAACGTCGCGGGTATTAATAGCGGAAACCTTGACCGGTTGTGCGATGCAATTGCCTCGGTGGTTTAATCAAACCTAATTTCTATACGC
>JAAEMV010000484.1 GCA_024225195.1 Planctomycetaceae bacterium
CACGCGTTATCGGCAGGCGCATGTCCCATCCGTTTCCAAGAATTGTGCGCGCAATCTCTGAGTCAAAAATTTGGCGGCGTCCATCGGTCACTACAGTAAAGAAGAACGTTCCGCCGGGAACAAAAGCGCGTCTCCAGTTTGGCATCGCGGAATTGTATCACGTAGGGCCGGTTCCCACCGGCCAGAATGTGATTTCGG
This sequence comes from Planctomycetaceae bacterium, assembly GCA_024225195.1. Classification (GTDB taxonomy): domain Bacteria; phylum Planctomycetota; class Planctomycetia; order Pirellulales; family Pirellulaceae; genus Mariniblastus. Next base: position 199 of record JAAEMV010000484.1, read on the forward strand.
GGAAAAACAAAGGTGTCAGGAGTCTTTGTTTGTTCTCGCGGGTAAGTTGCGGACTCGGGGACGCCCCCTTGGTCGCAACGTTGACTCAAGGTCAAGACGACGCGCAGTTGACTCAACCCACGTTTCATCGCCGAATGGACTTCCACGCTTGACGCTCCAACGCACTGATTTCAACTCTTTGTCGCTAAGTGGTTCATTGACTCGATCGACCCAGTTGGCCTGCCGCGCCAGCGGCCACGGTGACAGCAATTTTGGCGCGGGTTCGGGGCTAGAGAGCCATCGCCACAGCGATCCCCACCTCCAGTTTTCTGCCCGATCAATGAGCTCTGCCTGCAATGCGTTTCGTTCCACATAACGCGAGGCGACATAGAAGTGATCGTCGTCTTGGATGGGGAAACTTTTGAATCGCCCTTGATAAACATGGCCCTCACCGGACGTACCATTATGAGCGTGATACCGCTGTGTATGCGTCAGCGTAACCCAACGCAAAAAATTGCTCATTCCACCGTTTTCAGTAGGTTGAAGAACAAAATGCCAGTGATTGGGCATCAGCTGGTAACTCAGAATGCGACAGGCATACCGCTCGATTCCTTCAGCAAGGATTTGCTCGAACGCTTCATAGTCGGCTATCTTCTTGAAGATCTTGCTCCGAGCATTACCTCGGTTCAAAGCATGATAAATCCCGTTTGCCTCGTCGGCGCGTTTTGGTCGCGGCATCTGAGAATCCTAGCACAACTCAAATCAGAAACAAAGACTCCTGACACCTTTGTTTTCTCACCTTTGTTTTCTCCAGGCAGAATAGAAGTGGTTTTCGATTCCACAATGTTTCTGGCTAAACCCAGTACTACAGACCTACCGC
>JAAEMV010000485.1 GCA_024225195.1 Planctomycetaceae bacterium
CTCGATTTCCCTCGTTTAGAAGAGTGGTGCTATCTATTGTCCTTGCTGGAACTGCAGACGCCGCCCAAGCTAAATTTCGAGTTGGCTGAGCAATTGGATGTTGCATTTGCCGAACAGGAACCCCTGAATGATCTTTTAAGGAGACATCGGGCACTGGCCATTGGTAAGGCACCACTCAAATCACGAATCACTGTTTTACGACAATTGATAGCCAAAGATCCGTCTAATCTTGGGTGGCAGGACGATCTGAAAGAATGGGAAAAAGCCAGGTTGAAAGAAATCAGGGCGGATTTCAACCGCTACAAAGCTTCAAAGAATCCGGAAAAAATACTTGCGCTCTCCCATGAAATCTCAGGCCCTTGGTCGGTAGCGATCCCAGGTGCCATCGCCGCGGAAATTGAAACATTAAAACGAGATAACCAAACGAAACAAGCAAGGGAATCTCTGCAGGATACGGTGAATGAACTCAATGACGCGTTATCTGCCTTTGATGCTGTGCAAGGCAAAATTTTGCGTGAAAAATGGGAAATCCAACTGCCGCTTGCCGAGTTGGATGCCAATGATCCTCTATGGGATCAGGTATCGGAAGCGTTGGCGTGGTTGTCGGAATGCGATCAACAGGAAGCGGCAGATATTCAATTCAACGAGGCTGTTCACAATCTTGAAAACGCTCTCGATCGCGAAGTTTCTCTGGAAAAATTAAATCGATTGGTGCATGCCATCGATCGGTTCGAAAAACCATGGCCTGCGGCTTTAGAACGAAGATTGAAGCGATATGAAAACAGTGTTCAACAAAAACAAAGTAGACGATTTCGATTGATCGTTGCTGTGACACTTTTTTTAGTGGCGTCGGTTGCTGGCGGCATTTTCTGGGTGTTACAAGCTAACCGCTTCCAACGTAATTTAAGCGAAGCCACTGAAGAGCTAAATACTTTTTACGAAGCCGAAGATTTGCAAGCAGCACGAAGTTTTCATGACTCTTTATCGGAATCGATCAAGAACCAAACGCCCATCAAAACACTATGGAGCCAAATCGAAAGTAAAACGGTCGAACGGGAAGCTCAGCAAAAAAGTTTCGAAAGTGCATTATCGTCTGCCGAAGGTATGGATTTTGCGCAGCCCAATTACGACCTAATCGATTATGCTCGGAAAGCAATATACGATGAAGATGGAAAACGCAGGGTCGATTCCCTAGAAGACCGGGTTCGGAAAAAACAGAAAGAAATGCTTCAGGTAAGGCATGACGTATTTCTTGAAAAACTTGCTGATTTTGAACAACGCATTGCTACGCTAGTAACGCTTCCAGACACGGAGGATACCGCAAAAAAAGTCAAAGCCTTGTCAAAGGAAATGGTTGCATATCGTACAGAATGCAGGGGTAGAATTGGGCGACTGCCAAAGATCGACAATAAATTTCGGGAGAAATTGGCTCCGCTCTTTAAACGCCTAGACCGAAAGGAAAACGAGGTCGCAGCGACTTTAAAGCGGGACTACCTTCTGGCCAGAATCACAAACGAAGTAGAAAACACTTCTGTTTTTTATATCCGGCTAAACGAATTTTGCCAGAAAAATCCCGAGCATCATTTAACGGGTGATTTCAAGCGAGCAGCCGAGGAATGGAAAACTCAAAAACCGCTGGAAGCATATACCGCTTGGTCCGATTTCTTTAACAAACCTACTTGGGCGCGATTGAAAAAAGCCCCTTCGGAAGCAGAGGGATTATTAAAAAAGGGCAAGGAGTTATATGCAAAGTACCCGGAAATCTGGTTAGCCGACAAATTCAATAATTACTCACCAGAGTTAGAAACCCTGAAATTCGGTAACACCGGTGAGAGCGCGCTGCCAACCTTGGAAAGTGTATTCAAAGCGGATTTTCCAAATGAAACAGGGTGTATCATTACCGATAGACCGGGACGTGAGAGCCCTGCTTTTGCAGACCTAAATTCTAGCGATATCAATATCTATTACATCGATTACGCTCTGAACAAGCTAGACGATGCCAAAATAAAAGAATTACCCCAAGAAAGACCGCGCTCCTACACCTACCGATTGAATCGAAGAGAAGAAGACAAATCCAAACCCTTCAAGAAAAGCAGATGTCGTTACATCGGTGCAACCGGCCAGACAAAATTATTAAGAGAATTACGCAGTTTGACGGAGACCAGCGAGGATGGCAGTGACCGGGCTCCAACGATAGAAATCGAAACGCAGGTTCTTTTGAAAATGATTCAGGGAGTGGTTTCTTCGAAATTGAATAACCAACCTGAAGAGTACTGCGACCCATTAGTACGAATCGTGTTGTTAAAAGGCATCTTGGATTATGGCGTCAGTACTGGGGTCGGTGGTGCGGACGATTTTCCTAAATGGATTAATCAAATTCAACGCCTGCAAAATGAGATTGCAGACGAAAGCGTCGACTTCATAGCAGTCCGTAATAAAAACCAGGCGGATTTCGACGAATCAGAATGGAAACGCTACGAGGATGCCTGCGGCAAAGCACTCGCTATCATCCAAACAGTTAACTCGGAATACGAAAGATTTGCCGGCGAGATTAAAAGCAGCAGAAAGCGTTTGGCTTCCATCACCCAAACTGCAGAAAACCAGGAATTCGACCTCCGCCCCATCGGGTGGATTTCTCGAACGGCTGACGACGTTTGGAATGTGCAGGCTACAGGACAGCAGAGCTTGCAAGATCAAACGGTTTATTGCATTTACAAAGACAAAGGCGAAAAGAATATCGGGCTTCACCCGGTTGGACAGCTGCAGAAGGGGGTGATCACCATTGCTCCCGAATTTCAGGGAACTGCCGGCCGTTTGGTGTTTGCTTTCAAGTAGAAAATCAGTAGAGGTCAAAAATTAATGTCACAGCTGTTATACGTTCGAATCAAGGGCCGAGTTCAGGGCCCCTTTCCGATGGACAAATTGAAGCAACTGGTTCGTCGAGGACAACTAAGCCGAATCCATCAAGTTTCC
>JAAEMV010000486.1 GCA_024225195.1 Planctomycetaceae bacterium
GCTGCCTGATGGTGACGGTGGAACTAAGCAGGTGGATAATCGAGTCGTTCGTGTCAGCCATGCGGGCGAGCAAGTATCGTTGGTGGCAAGTAGCGACATAGAGAAGAGTCGCCGACGAATGGTTCAGAACGTTATCGCAATCTTGATTGGTGTTCTAATTTTGGCCGGTGCATTCTGGATACTCGGTTAAGAATCTTCTGCCCTGTTTTGCCTGTATCGGTGTCTGTTCGATGCAGTTGTTCGGAACCGCCGGTGTAACCGTTGGGGTGCGTTTGATGCCATGCCCAAGCGGTTTCAATGATGGTTTGGGGCGAATGGTATTGGGGTTCCCAGCCAAGCACAGTGTTTGCAAGTGATGGGTCGGCAATCAGTTTTGGAGGATCGCCCGGTCTGCGGTCGCCGACGACTTCCGCGATGTCGCAGTCGGTGACCTCGCGGCAGGATTCGATGATCTGCCTTACGCTGCACCCGTTGCCCGTTCCAAGATTTAGTTTTAGGTTTGGTCCGCTTCCAAGACGTTCCAGTGCGAGTAAATGGGCTTTGCACAAGTCATCGACATGAATGTAATCACGAACGCAAGTGCCGTCAGGCGTGTCCCAGTCATCACCGTAAATCGTAATTTTCTCTCTTTGGCCGAGGGCGACTTGGAGCACGATCGGTATCAGGTGTGATTCGGGTTGGTGATCTTCACCAATGCCGCCGTCCGGCGATGCACCGGCGGCATTGAAATACCGTAAAGCTGCGAAATTTAGTCCGTAGGCGTGTGAGTAATCTTGAAGCGCCCGCTCGATCACAAGCTTTGTAAATCCGTAAGGATTAACGGGTTCCTGTTTTTCATTTTCAGTGATTGGGACAACTTGTGGCTGACCATACGTGGCACAAGTGCTTGAGAAAACGATTTTCTTTACGTCGCAATGTCGCATTGCTTCAAGTAGTTCAAGTGTGGCAAGGACATTGTTCTGGTAATACTTCGCTGGCTCGATGACGGATTCGCCAACCAGCGCACAGGCAGCGAAGTGCATCACGGATTCAATTTGATGGTCGCCTAGAGTCTGTTCTACGAGTGCGCGATCTTGCATGTCTCCAATAATCAATTGTCCCGCCGTCACTGCTTCGGCGAAACCGGTCGATAAGTTGTCGAGGACCACCACCTTGTGTCCAGCTCGATCGAGTTGGCGAACCATGTGTGATCCAATGTACCCCGCTCCGCCAATCACTAAAATATTCATCGAGCTATCTGGTTCCGTGTTATTTGTTAGGTCGTGACGCGGCAGGTCAGACAAATTTTTGTTGGTATGCAGGGAAGTCTGGTTTAGGCAAATTCGCGCTTGACCGCACTGCTTTGTTGGTAGGCGTCAACTAAAAAGTTAAGGGTTGCTTGCGGTTCGTGGTTGGCTCGCCATTGGTTTGAAAATTGCTCAGCTGTATCGCGATAATGATCAAAGTGCGTAACCATTTCGCGGACGCAGTTGGCCAAATCTGCTTCGTCAGAAGCAATTATTCCGACTGCTCCCACGGGTTGCGACAAATGGGCAGCGTCTAGTTGGGTTGTCTTTATTTGCACCCGCCGAATGCTGGCTGTCGATTCATGGAATGCATTCGTTAAACTAAATTTAACCTTTGTGGTCTCGGGTGAGAGTTCGAAAGTCGTATTCGATTTTTTATTGTTTCTTCGATGGCCAACCACGCGACTTATCTTCTTGATTGTGTTCCCCGCGTGGTCTTGTTGCGTAAAATCGATCCGACAGAAGGTGCCGGGCGATTCGGGCCAATGCCAATCGAATTCGAGGATCATCAGGTTCTCTTCGGCCTGTCTTGCGAGAGAGAATTCAAACGGGTGTCTGGCTTGGTCAAACGAGAGCACGTTTCCTGGGAGCGGGACGTTATCTGCGGCCCACTCGAATTCCCGAGTAGTAATCGTACGGACAGGTTTAAAATTGCGAATCAATTGATCGCCGTGTTCGAAAATCGGTTCCGCTATTTGTTCAGCTAACCAGCTTCCAGCAGGGACAATGACTGGTTTACCACACGAAAGAAGTTCTCCTAAGACACCTGCCCTGCGACTGAAGTAGGCGCGGCTGTCGTAAAACAGCAATCCACAGTCGCTATTCTTGATAAGGTCTACGTATTGTTGGTCCGGTAAAGGATGCGAATAATACTTGATTGACGGTTGGGGCGGTGCGTGCTCGTCTTGGACTATCGGAGCGCGGAGTTCAATTTTCTGCTTGGTTGACAGTAACTTTTTCTTGGGACGTTGGACGGCAATTTCTGCCAAGCCGGTTGCCAAGAGATCCTCTGAGATGTTGTCAATGAGGGACTGGAGGTAGGAGCCCTGGCCTTTTTCACGTCTCATTTCGCCCGGGCAGGTGATCTTAATTGGCCCCTGCATGGCGGAATCCAACTGAGGCTGATGTTGGTTTTGAGCGATCCGGATTGTATTGGTTGCGGAATTCCTGCGAAAAGCAGGCGCAATTGGATAGGGAAGTGATTCGAACTGGCCAATGCCTAGTTGGTTGTATTGCTCGGCCAGCGTGGTGGAAGTTGTATACAAATGGATTGAATGAGACGACAGACGAGAAAGTGCGGCAACGCAACAGGCTCGGACTGCTTTAGCCACGTTTGATTGTGATTCATATTCTGGCGTACGACCTTCGAAAAGGTTGTAGTGAAATTGAAGGTGCCACTGAGTTTGGGTTGTCTCGGGGTGGTTCGAAAGATAAACAGCGAGTCCCATTAACTCTAGTTCAGAGATCGTCGTCAGGAATGCGTGGTCTCCCGCGCGATGGATATTACCCTCGAAGAAACGTTCGCAGTCCATTGCAAAACGACAAACGAATTTTTCCCGGCGACGATGGTGTCGGTGCTTTTTAAAAGAGTGTCTAACACGCTGGCCTAAGCCGGACGGGGGATCGTTTAAGATCTGATGGGATTTCCCCCGTGTCAAATGCTGTAACCCCGAGAGATAACTGTCTGATTGATAGGTAGTGTCACGGAAAACACTTTTGACTGCACCTAGATGGTTCAGTTCATTTTCGTCATCGTGCCCCATTTTGGCGAAGTCAAGGTGCGTGCCAATTTGCGTATTGAAACCATTTTGCTCGGAGACCTCGGCGAGACACCGGACATAATCAAAATGATGCCCTCCCCGCGTTCGCAGCGAGTGGTCGATTAGGTAAAAATTAGCCACGGTAATCCCTTCGGCGTTCTCTGAGAGCATCTTGCTCTCAATGGTTCCCTCAGTCTTCTGTCATAAATCTAATTCGAGTGGCAAATTGGAGTCAATTGCAAACACAGCAGAAACGAACGGAAGGGGTGGTGCCGATAATCGAGGGACCAATGACCGATGAAAAACTGCTAGCGGTTTGTTCGCGATTGGAATTGACTGTTTTCCGGAAGATAAAATAGAACATAGCAACGAACGATTCATCCCCTCGATAGTTGCTGGTTTTATGCAGAAAAAAAAGAAGCACATTGTAATTCTTCCGTATTTTTGTCAAGAAGAAGTAGAACGGTATCTTGCGATTGCGGAGCGAATGAAGTCGTTTCCGACTCCTGAAGTGTCGTGTGATTTCTTGCTCGCCTCGAGTCCGCGCACCGAAACCAGTGAAGAGCTTGTCGCTGCGTTTTCTGAATTAGGAACGACCATCGCGTTTGCGTGTCCAACACAAATTTTTGGTTATCCCGAAGGTCCTGGGGCGATGTTTTGGGATTGCATGGAGTACATTAGCCAGAATTATGAGGGGAATGATGGTTTCAGTTTGTGGCTGGAATCTGACATGGCTCCCGTCAAACCGGATTGGCTCGACCGTCTATCTGAAGAGTGGTATTCGGGAGACGAAGTGCCCGTGATGATGGGTTGTTTCGTCCCTGAGGTCTACAAGCACCGCTTGCTGAAAAAACGCAAGCTGATTTTACATCCGCACATTAATGGCGGAGCCTGTTATTCGATGGACTTTGCAAATCAAATGCCCGATGAAGCTCGTCAAGGCGTTTTTGATATGGCTGTTTATCAGTATGCCAAGCAGTTGAATCGAGCCCGATTTACACAACAGATTTCATTTTCGACTTTGGGTAGAGTGCGTCGGGATGTTGCAGATCCCAGCAAGGTATTGTTGCATGGATTTATGCAGGAAAAAGATCCTTTCATTGAGCAATGCTTAAAACCGTTGACGTCTCAGGAATTAGAGCACCGGGCCTGGCATTCGATGTTAAATAAAATTGAGACGGCCAAGCGGAAATTGCGGGTCCAATTCGTTCGCAAGGGTCGCCGGGCAATGCTGGAAAATATGTTTCTAGCCAAGCAGAAATTTGAATCCGAAAATCCCAAGATGTTCTATCAGCCCAATGGTCGGGCTGCGTAAGTTATTTTCGATCTGGGATAGCAATTTGCTTTTAGAGAAAACAATACGACTTTGAAAATTGCGCAATTCAACACGTTTCCCTATGGTGGCGCGGCGACTGCAGCAAAGCGGTTACACGAGCAATTGCTTCAACGGAATGTTGAAAGCCGTTTTTATTACCGTCTGAATGATAAACAGATTCAGTTGGATGATAGTTTTCGTTGTGTGGATTTTTGTAAACCACGTTCCGGGGTTCTGGGCGCGATTGAAAAGCGTCTAGGTCGCCGGCGCGAGAAAACGATTCATCGTCTTTACGACAGTCACATCGCCGGTCGCCAAAGCGGTTTGGAAACATTTGCAATGGCTGATTTGCCTGAGTCAACGGTCCTCGACTGGCCGGCGATCGGAGCTGATCTGGTTCATCTGCATTGGATGTCGTTTTTTGCAGATTACGAATCTTTTTTTAAGTCAATACCCGACAGTGTTCCTTTAGTGTGGACGCTACACGATATGAACGCTTTCACAGGCGGGTGTCATTATTCTGGTGGTTGTGGCCGATTCACAAACGGATGTGGGGACTGTCCTCAAGTTGAAAACCGACACGCAAGCGACGTTTCAGACTATAGTTTTCGCACGAAACGTCGCGCTCTCAACGGAAAATCAATTCACGTAATTACTCCCAGCCAATGGCTGGGTGATTTAGCAAAGCAGAGTGAAGTTTGGCCGCAAGGAACGACTTTTGACACACTTCACTATGGGCTGGATCTCGATTTGTTTCAGTCAGTCGGCAAACAGCATGCTCGTCAAGCATTAGGAATTTCGGGCGATAAAACATTGATCGCTTTCGGGGCTGAGGATATCAATTGCCAACGAAAAGGGGTTCAGCATTTGTTACCAGCTTTGAAAAAGTTAGAAGATAAATCGGCAGTCGAGTGCCTGATGTTCGGTTCCGGGGCGTTGGACGTTTCCGATGACTTGCCGCACATTCATCAATTGGGATACGTTGAATCACTGGAGAGACAGTCGCTTATTTACTCAGCTGCCGATATTGTGGTGGTGCCGTCACTAGAGGATAACCAGCCGCAGGTTGGACTGGAAGCACTGGCGTGTGGAACACCGGTGGTCGGGTTTAATGCCGGAGGAATTCCCGAGTATGTTCGTCCAGGCGAAACTGGATTATTGGCAGAGGTTGGAGACTCGGCGGATCTTTCTAAACAAATTAGCTGGCTTGTTGCTCACGTAGATGAACGACTTGAGATGGGGGCTCGGGGAAGAAAAATGATGGAGCAGGAGTTTGAGAAGAATGCTCAATCACAAAAGCAAGTAGAGTTTTACGAGCAAGTATTATCCGGCGGATTCGTTGGAATGGCTTCTTGAATCGGTTATTCTCGAAGCAGGACTTTGGTGCAGCATCGCAGTGCTCCACCGTGCATAGCGCTGGTTTGGAATCCCTCGATTGGGCGGACCTCAAATCCATTTCGTTCCCAGCATTCAATCGCTGCTGTATCGAGTTCGGCAATCCCGTATTGTGGCAAGTAAACAATGGATAGGTTGGCGACCGATTCGGTAAGAACGTTGTTGTACGACATAAATGGAAAGGCTGGAGCAGGTTTGTCCTCGGTTTCAGTTTCCAATTCGGATTCCTGATTCGGGATCAAGGCGGGAACTCGGACGATGTCGTAGCCTCGTTCAGCAAGTTGGGTCGCGATCTTATCGAGTGAATCAGCAAGTTTGTGACTGTCGCTGATGGCGATCGCGGTTTGTCCGACGACTTCGGGGCAGTCGATTGAATTTCCATCCATGTCGACTAAAGCGTTTATTGACGCATCTCCAAAAAATCCTCTTTCGCAATTACGTTCAAATCGTGTAATGCGATCTGGCGATTGAGTGAGGGTGCGATTCGCAATCTCCGCCCCCAACCGGCTGTCAGCAACGGCAATTCGGTTGTTGGAAAGTGGAGTGACGATCAAATCGATATGACCGATGTCTTGAGTTTCGTTGCCGATCGTGACGACTCTTCGTCCGAAGAGTTTGGCAAATCTTTTTTGTGTTTCATCCATGGAAAGGTTGAAGACTTGGGAGTTGATAGAAATCGTGTCAAACCCGATGAATACCTCCGACTCACCACAGACAATATTGCCTCCTTCGAAAAGGAGTTCTGATTTTACCACTTCAACACCGAGAATGGCCGATAATTGCGAGGCCATTAACCGATCGTCTTTTCGTTTAAACAAACCGGGAGTGATCAGCTTGGTGTTCTCTTTATCATTTACGACGACAAATGGATCTTGGGGCCAAATGGTAATGTCGCTTTCACTAGGGACTTCGACGAAAGTGACGCGACCGTTGTTTGATGATTGTTTAAATGCGGCTCGGTCGTTGACGAGTAGCATGACGTGAACATCTTCGTCGAGTCCGTTGACGATGTTGTTAACCAACTCAGTATTTCGAAGTGAAGATTTTCGAGCGCTTGTGGCACTGCACACAACCAGTTTTATCTTGGTGCCAACGTCGGGGAGCACCGATGGTATAGGTTCGCTTATAAAAAGCGGTTTGGCGAAGAAGGTGATCAGACTTAACAGGGTGAACAAGATGCCAATCGTTGTTGTTTTCATCGAATCAAATCCTCGCCAAACCATATTTTCACAAAACTGAGATCATGCAAAAGGAAGGGTTGCTAGTCCGAGAGCTTAATGCCGTTGGCACGAAGGTCAGCCTTCAGACGCTCAATGGTTCCACGAATCATCCGTATTCCTGCTCGGTTGTCACTGATTTGCTGAGTTCTCTTTTGTGCTCGCTTATCAGTTTGAACGAGCCGTTTTGAGGTTCGTTTGCATCGTTCTTCGTTGGCTTCGACTCGTGCATTGAGGTCACTTAGGGAGGCGTCGACGAGTAGGAATTCTTTGTCATCTTCTTCTTGGAGCAACTCGAGAATCTTTACTCGTTGCTTTAAGTTGTCGCCTTTGGCAGGGGCATCGCCTGGCGTCGCAGATGCTGAGCCTGACAAAGCAGATTGAGAAAGTAGTACTGCTGTTGCCAAAAGACAAATGGTGCCCGCGTTGAGTAACATCCTTTTTGCATTCATTGGATTCTCCTAATAAATAGTTTTGATTTTTTTGGCGGAATACCCCGCCTATGCCCTGGTTAACTTTGGACAATTAAGACAATGCAAACCGCGTGCCTAACGAAAATCACCAAGAAAACCCGATGAAAAGCGACCTCTTTGTTTCGAAATGAGAAATTTGACTCAAAATGAGACGGATCCTAAGACGCTGATCGAACGCGATCTTCAAGGATCTTTAGGTATCAGAGACCAGCCCAAACGAAGTGCTGTGGGGAGGTGTGTTGCGGTCGGAGGCCTAATTGGTTCGGCGGATGGGTCAAGCTGAGAAAAGCGCGAGTGCAGATTCGACAACGTCATCTTCTACGATCAGAATCACGGTGTCGTTGGCGGTCAGCCGATCCTTTGCTCCGGGGACACGGACATAGTCAAAGTGAATAACCGCGGCGATTAAGCATCGCTCAGGTATGCCAATGTCAGCCAGAATTGATTCGGTTGCAGGTGAGCCTTCCATAACGTCGACTTCGATTACGTTAATCAGGCCGCCCTCCATTTTCACCCGTGAGATCACGACTCCCTGATGCAGGTAGGACAGAATCTGTTTCGCCATCACGTCGCGAGAGCTGACTGCAACGTCAATTCCCAAACGTTTGGTGACACTTGCATAATCGGGACGACCAATGGTGCACATCACCTGTTTCGCACCAAGCTCATTTGATTTTACCGCCATTACCAGATTGTCTTCATCGTCACCGGTACAGGCAACGAAAATGTCCGCATTGCCAACTCGCTGTTCTTCAAGGTTCTCTGGGTCAGTTGCAACGGCGTTGATGACCGAAGTTGACTCAAGCATGCTGGCTAGAGCAATGCAGCGTCTTTCGTCCTGTTCAATGATCGTGACCTTGAAACTTTCTCGTTCGAGCATTCTGGCAAGATGAAATCCCGTCTCCCCTCCCCCTGCGATGACAATTCGCCGAGTCGGATTCGATCCGGTTTGGAATAAAGCGCGCAAGGATTTTACGTCTTCGGGTCGACAAAAGACGGTCACTTTATCGCCAATGCAGAGTTGGTCATCTGCAGAAGCGATCCACATGCGTTTTTCTCTTTGAATTGTACCGACTCGAACATTCGAAGAGATGCCGATGTCGCGTAGCGTGTTGCGAGTTAATTTTCCTTCCTGCCCGACGACGAATTCCTGGACTTCCAATCCTCCTCTGGTGAACTGCTCGACGACGACCGAACCGGGTTCCCGAATTCCCCTCGCAAGCGCCATCGCGGTTAGGTGTTCCAGCGAGAGCATGCAGTCGATACCAAAATGGCTGAGATAGTCGAAACTGCTAAGGTCTCGAAAGACGGGAGCATAGACCCTGGCAACAACACGTCGGACACCAATCTTTTTTGCCATGCTGGCGGCGATGATGTTGACTTCATCTTTCCCCGTCATCGCCAGGCAAATATCAGCATTGTTGACTTCGGCTTGAAACAGAGTCGTCGAATCAGATGCTGAACCGACAATCGCCCGGACGTCTAGTTCTTCATTGATTTTTGCAACTCTATCGGGGTCGTTATCAACTACCGTCACGCTGTGCTCCATCCGGCAAAGCAAGTCAGCAATTGAAGAACCGACGCGTCCTGCACCGAGGATCGCAATATTCACGGGGCCACCTGATTAATGAATCTAAAATACCGATAACGAACCGAGCATTATTGGAGTACTTCGCCGACGTCTGCGAAAGGGGGGAATGTTCGGCGGGAAATGTGAAGCGGGGTGTTTTTCGCTAAAACAGAGTTGCCACCGATGGAAAGCATCGGTGGCACTGAAATTTCGCCAGCGGAGGATCGTGGACAACCGGTGAGTCCTGACATCACCCTTGGGCTGATTGAGTCTGCAAAAATCGCCTTTTGCAAAGCTATTTCTGCTTACCTACTTTTGCACAATTACCTTTGGGAATTTACTCGTCGTTCTCTGCCTTCATGCTGAATGCTAGAAAGTGGTAGCCCGTATCATCGCTCACGACGAAGCCGCCTGTTGGGCGGAAATATCCCTTCATTTCGTCGAAATCCGGCAGCGGATTCTCTGCGAACCTGGATTGGATTCCGGAAAGGATGGGGTTGTCCTCTATTTGCGTTGCAAGAAGGGCCGAAGTTTCCTCTGAACCGGCGAGTTCGAACAACATTCGGAAGGATTGCTCCGGATTTTGGTAAGTCATTGCACAGGGCATATCGCTTCGAAGGAGACGCGTCATTTTGCGTTGAACTTCCATGTACTTTTCATCATCGAACATTGGCATTTCCTCGCCCTCCGCTGTGTTGATGGCATGTTCGATAAAGTCCATGCTGCGTGGTGAAAAGGACATGAGTAAATAATTTCCAACGATCGCCATCGCAGGTCGAGGCCTCATCTCATAGGTAATCTCTTGGACTTCTGGGTTAACTTCTTCGTCTTCGCCGCGAGCCTTGCGGCGAGCGTCGCGCCGAGCGTTGCGTTGAGCAGTTCGTCTGTCCATTGCAGCTTGAGACATGGTCCACGTTTTGAAGCCTTTATATTCGGAAGTCGTCATCCAGCTGCTTTGGTCATCGTCGCTTGCGTTATCGTTATCTCCCTCAAGATTGTTTTGGCGGGTGACAGTTTGGATGATTGTTTCAAAAGATTCTTCGAACGCTTCGGCGTCAGAAAGTTCCATCGCAAACAACTGAACCTGACTGTTTAGGGCCATCGGTGGTGCGTACCAATCTGCGTAGGTCACTCTGCCGGTTAGGTGTGCGAGAACGTCTTCTTTCAGATCCATTTGAATCCGTTCGTTGATGTTGCCATCAATCCACTCGTCCACCAAGCCTTCTCCATTCTGGTAAAGGTCGACCATTTTGGACAACTCGGCGAGAAGTTGATCGACGTCCCAGCTGGTGGTCATGTAGGTGGCTGTGTCCGCAGGCAGCCAAGGCTCAGGCTGGTAATCCGTTGGCTTGAGTGCCAACATTTCCAGAACGCCCTTGCGGGGATTTGAGAGAAGAATATGACCGTGCACAACAGATTCAAAATCGTCTTCTGACAAAAGCATACTTCCGCCAACTCCAAGCAGTCCATCAAGTCCAATGATTGGTAGGAAGTTAATTGCGGCCTGAGCAGCAAAGTTGCCGCGTGTGGCACTGCGGGCGAGACCGATCGGATCAATAAAGAAGCGTGCTTCCGGTTCGATCTCATTATTCCCTAAGCACCGATTCATGATGGTGACAAATTTACGATTGGAAGTGAGGGGGCGAACCTTTTCGACCTCTCGCTCCATCCAGCGATCGACAAAAGCATCGAGCTCTTCCTCGGAACTGCAGCCGACCATCAGTCCGTCTTTTTCGAAAAACTTAAAATTTTTCCCTGCGGCGTTGAAGGTTTCGTATTCAATTCCATCTTCGCTTTCTTCGGTGGTAACCGGCTCTCCGGTTTCGGCGGCAATCACCTCACGACCACGTTCGAGAATTCGCTCGCCTGCGCCGGACTCAGTGTCCAGTTCGATAATCAGCATGTATTCTGGGTTTTGCCGTCTGGGAGCGATGATTGCGAAAGTCATTTCTCCAGAGGGAAGTTCTTGAATGTCTTCGAGTGTAACTCCAACTTCAGCTTCAACGTCGTTGTAAGCGAGTCTTGCCTCATCCCAAAGACCGTCGATCAGCGGGGCAATCGATTCGTCCTGTGTCATCTGCCCGAACGAGGTCTCTTGGAGCTTTCCAACCATATCTCGGAAGTCGTCGATCTGGATAAACGCCACCGTGGTTTCCGGCAGCAATTCCTGAGTTCTCGGCCGATTGCTGGGATCTGCTTCCTGACCAACCGCAAATTGCCCCGAGGCGTTGAAAGCGAAGAGCGCAGTAAAGACGAAGCAGGCGTTGACTACGAATTTAGAGAAACAGCGGTTGTGAGAAATGCACATTCGGGAAAGCATGGTTTTTCCTGGGATTTGATTGGCCGTTATCATGGGAGCAACGATTTAATAGCACGCTGGCCTAGTTTGATCGACTCCCTCCGCTTTATAAACCCGTCTGAATGGCAAATTGTTTCGGAGGTAGCATGGGAAAAGCAATATTTTCGGTCACGGTGAGTTTGCGAATTGGGGTCAGTTTTTCCGTGACGCTCGCTTTTCTGTAAAATCGGCTGGTAACGATTGGTTTTTTTGAGTTTCAACGCCCCGGCGAGTTCGTTTTGACTTGTGATTCCCTAACGTCGATAAACAGAATAGGCCGATTTTGGTTATTTTAGGTAACTTTTCGCTTCGGCTGGGTTTAATGGGAAGGCAACCTGCACTTATCGTGTTCGGTGTCTTTTAACTTATTTATGCACGTTGGATTGCGGGTCCATTGGCTTTCTGCAACACGGGGAAAACAGTGTCTACTAAAATAATCTCATTCAATTTGTCCTTTGTTTGTGCTTGCCTTTTTCTTTGTTTTGCCAGTGGAGTGACTCTCGGGCAAGGTGGAGGCACCGAGCCTCGGCCTGACGAGGGCGGTTCGACTGGGCAGTTCGAAACGATCGACACCAACTTCGATCAAAATACATCGACTGGCTCAGGCGGTTCCAGCGTCACCGGTGCTGGTGAGGGCGTTGGTGAATTAGGTTCCGCGGTGGAATTCGAAGAATTTGATGACACCCGAAATCAAGGTTTTGTTGGGGCGACCGCAGATCGAATTCAGGAATCGGGATTTATTGGGCGCAGCGTATTGCTCGGCAGCCCGTTGGCTGAGGGGGCCAGTTTTGGCGGCGGCGTCAACAATGTCGATAGCAATCAGGTAAATATCGGAGGGACAGCTGCTGGTGGACGAGGCGGGTTTGGAGCCACAGGAAACGGAGTTCAAATTATCCGGCGGAGCATGCGATCACGAGTTCGTCCAAGTTTTGACGCTCCTAAACTGTCGCAAGCTCAAGTGTCTGGAAGATTTGAGCGGCGAATGGGCTTACAGCCCAGCAATGTCGCGAGTGCAAATAGTTACTCTGTTTCACTAAAAAATCGAACGGCCACGCTTAGTGGTTCAGTTGGAAGTAAAGCAGAAAGCGATCGGGTGGTTCGGCAGCTAAGACTCGAGCCGGGAGTTTACAAGGTTATTAATCGCCTCAAGGTAGTCAACTAAACCACTTTCGAATTCGACGATTCAAATTTGCTCGATTTTGTAAACTGTTTTCCAAATGCCAGTCTCATGACTGGCATTTTTTTTGGCAGTCAATAATGTTTCGTCCGTCTTAGTTCAGCAAGTTTAGTGTCGCACCAGACCAGGCTTGATGTCGAGATCGAGATCTTCAAAGAGGCCGGCTTTGTAGCGTTCGACAGCAATTGCTCCCATCACGGCATTGTCTGTGCAAAGCTCAAGCGGAGCGATGTGGAGGTTGAGATTGTTGTCTTCGCATCGAGTTTGTAATTGCTCTCGCAGAACGCGGTTGGCAGCGACCCCACCTCCCACGCACAAGTGATTCAACCCAGTTTGCTGGAGCGCCGCAATTGACTTTGCGACAAGACAATCGACTACGGCTTGTTGAAAACTGGCACTCAAGTCGGCGACTTGTTGATCTTCGAGTACGATTTTCGAGAGGTCACTGCAGCCAGGGCCGCCAATCGCGTAGCGGACCGCTGTTTTGAGCCCGCTAAAGCTGAAATCGAGTCTAGGTTCATGGATAAAACTTCTCGGAAACGAATAGGCCTTGGCGTTGCCGTTCAAAGCGGCTTTCGAGATTGCGGGGCCTCCCGGGTAGGGTAGTCCGAGCATGCTCGCGACTTTGTCGAAGGCTTCCCCAGCGGCATCGTCGATGGTTCCGCCCAGGTACTTTGCGTTTAGTGGGTCGTCGTATTGGTAGAGATGAGTGTGGCCTCCGCTGACAATTAGTCCCACACAGGGGAATACCGGTTGGTCCGACGCCAACTGACAGGCATAAACATGGGCGTGCAGATGATTGATCGCAATCAGAGGTAAATTTCCGGCCAAACAGAGTGATTTTGCGGCAACAAGGCCCACCAGAAGTGAGCCAGAGAGCCCCGGAGTGTTGGCAACGGCAATCGCGTCAAGATCTTGAAGTGTCAAATTCGACTTCGCAAAGGTTTCATGAATGACCGGTAAAATCCGCTCAACGTGAGCGCGAGCGGCAATTTCAGGGACTACCCCGTTAAATTTTTCGTGGAGTTTTTCTTGGGAGGAAACGACGCTTCCCAAGACTTTGAGTCCGTCGGTCACGATTGCGGCGGCCGTTTCGTCGCAAGTTGTCTCAATACACAAAATTTTCATGGCGTGATTTTTTCAATTGTCGAAACATTCTTTCGTTTCGTGAGTTTAATACGCAAGGGACAATATGGCACCTGTTTGGAGATTGGTGTTTTTGTCTGGGATCGCTTGTTATTTACGTGATAATGACGTGATAAACCGAATATTCGGCCACCGAGGGTAAGTTCTTCGGACCGTATTTCGGGCCCTTCCTGTTTTCCAGCAAAACCGAAGCAATACTAGGTTTTGTACCTAAAACCGAACACATTACAAGCAGATCGTGAATCATGAAGAATTTCTTCTTTTTAGCCATCGCCTCGTTGATAATTGCCGCAAATTTCTCCACGGAGAGTTTGGCGGTTCAAGAGTCAGACACCACGAGTCCCCAACCCGCGGTTGAAAAACCAGTGGTGGCAACCAAATCGGCCAGCGATACTCCTGACGCGAAAACTCTGGCGGTAGACGGAGAAAAGAAAGTTCGGTTCACTTTTGATGATTCTGACTGGGAAAGCGTAATTGAGTGGTTTGCAGATCAGGCCGGTTACTCATTGCAACCAGTTTTTTCATACCCCGAAGGTTCGTTTACGATCAAAGATGAGACCGAATACACAGTTCGTGAGGCACTCGATCAGTTAAACCACGCCCTACTTTTGCTTGAAGAACCCTACACGCTCATTCGCAACCGAGACATGTTGGTCTTGTGGAAGACGAAAGATACCAATTTCCCTGATGACTTGATTGAGTTAGTGCCGGTTGATGAATTGGAAGAACGGGGCAAGTTCGAGACCATTTACGGCGTTTTTGATGTCGGAACCCTCGATGCAGAAGAACTGTTCAACCAACTACGTCCGATGATTAGTTCGGAGAATAAGGATTACTGCGCGGTATTTCCCGCGGCGAACCAAATTCGAATCCGTGAGACGGGTGGCCGTCTTCGGGAGATCCTTAAAATCATTAAGGAGTCTCAAAGTCGCATGAGCGGCGGTCTGGAGACGATCGAAACCTACCGTCTGCAGCATGTTGATTCTGAGTCGTTTTTGCTTCAGTTACGTCCTTTGCTTGGCATGGAAGCAGATCAAAACAGTCGAGAATATGACGACGGTACTTTAGCGATTTCCGTTGATCCGTTCGGCGATCGGATTTTCATTAGTGGAACTGAAAACTATCTCGCGAAGTTCAAAAAGGTCGCAACATTAGTCGACGCCGCGCCTGAACCAATCGATGGGGACGGAGAATTCGAGGAACCGTCTTTGGTGACTTACACGGTTTTGACTGACCCAGCATTAGCCTTCAATGTCTTGGACACCATGCTTGAAGGTTTGGAAGTAAAAATGGACCAGGACGAGGAGTCAGGAGCCATTTCCGTATTAGCACCGGCCAGTATTCACGAGAAGGTCAAAGAATACCTAGCAGCACTTTCGCAGCAGGATAGTGAAGACTTTGCGATTCTAACACTCAAGAAGCGAGACCCAACCGAAGTCATTATCATTCTTCAGCAGATGTGGGGAATGAACTCCGAAGAAACCACAACCGGTCCTGTGATGTTGGCTCAATCAGAATTGAATCAAATTATCGTAAAGGGAACTCCACAAGAGGTTGCGACTGTCAAACGGATGGTTGTGAAACTGGATGACAACGCGACGCTTCCTGACACTGGTCCACGCACTGGGCGGCGAATCATCGAAATGTCGGAAAGCGAGCAGGACACGTTGCTGCCGATGCTCGAAGATTTACTGCAAATGAACGGGCGACCAAACAAGCTGAATATTATTATGCCAGAAGATCGTAAAGACATCCGATCACGAATCATCACGCCAGCTGCTGATGAAGATTTGCCGTCTTTGTTCGATTTGCCCGGAGGCAGTGGTAGCTTCAAGCCAAGTCAACCTCAGGGGCGAAGCTATCGTGGGAGTCAATGGATTCGACCGGCCAACGAAGCTGTGTTTTTGATTTCATCTTTACTGGGTGGAAATAGTTTTGTGTCCAGCGTTTTGGTTCCGTTTCAGGAAACTGAACCATCAACGGCAAATGATGGAGTTTTCCGAGATCAGGACTACGTGCCTGCTCCCAAGCAAGAATCGGTCCCCGGCTCTCCTATCGAGATCAAATTTACCGAATTTGGAATGGTCTTAGACTCCAAGGATTTTGATGCTTTGGATGATTTGGAAACCGAAATTTACAATCGTCTGGGCTCCGTTTCGGATGCACAGGGGCCGCAGTTCTATCAGCTGATTTACCGTGGTGCCGATGAGATGCTTGGGTTTTTGGAAGAGTATTACGGAATCGCTGATAGTGGTGGTGGCGGCGGTGGCGGCGGTGCTGGCGGCATCATGGGCGGAATGATGAGTAATATGCTCGGCGGTGGTGGAGACTTGCTCGGCGGATTGTTGGGCGGCGACCTCGGAGGCGGCGTTGGTGGAACGCTTGAGGGAGACGTTCAGTTTGGCGTCGATATGAAGTTTAATTTGCTTTGGGTTCGCGGCGCGACAGGCAATGACATTGAAGAGATCACAAACCTAATCGATACACTGGACAAAGCAGAGCCTCCCAGGAACCCCGAATTGTTGGGTGAGTTTTATACCATCGATGTAATTCATCGCGATCCAACGGAACTAAAAGATATCATTGAGCAGCAACTTTCCGAACTGCTCGACAACGGGCAAAAATCGCAGGGCGGCGGTCAAAATCAGGAAGCCGCTCAAATGATGAAGATGATGCAGCAGTTAGCAGGCGGCGGGAAAGGTGGGCGAGGTGGTTCAAGTGACCTCGAGCAAGCAAAGCCGAAGGGGAAAATTGGAGTCGATGCTGTAACGAGTACAATCTTAGTGACTGGTCCGGACTTTCTGTACAAAGAAGTGTTAAAGCGAGTCGAGGAACTTGATCGTCCGGATCTTAGCGCCCCTAAGAAATTTGAAATCATCCCGGATGTTGGCGACGTAGACCTAATGCAACAGACATTGCGAGCTATGTTTGGAAATAAAATTGTCAACATCGATCCCGAAACGGGTGAGGCAGTCGAAGGGGCAAAATCGGCTACTCCCAGTAGTTCAAGTAGCTCCTCGAAAAGCGCTGCAGCTCAGGCAGATGCCACGCGTCAGGCGATTATAAAAGCGATGCAACAGCGTGCCCAGTCAGGTAGCCCACGCGGTAGTAGCTCACGCGGTAGTAGCTCGGCCGGCGGTGGTTCTCGCGGGTCTCGTGGTGGTGGAAAATAAGATCGGATGGATACGCGGCAATCGGAGTAGGTTTTACTCGTAATTTCGTAGTTATTTGCTGGGCTAACAAGGATTTTATTAAATTATCTAGCCCTTTTATCGCTCCTTTACGTAAATAAAAACACAGTTTGGCTCATCTAGTCTAGGTAATAAGAAGGGTGAGTCGTGTCGGCTTGAGATGCTTCGTTGCGTTGTATCTCGCTGGTTATGGTTTTGGTCAGGGGAATTAAGATGGCTGATAGTTTCTGGTACATCAAAAATTGCAACTTGTTTTCACAGTTGTCTGCCGCAGATATTTCGGAACTCGAGTCCCAGTCGCGGATGCGTAAGTTGAAACGGGGCGAAGCAGTCTATCTGCCGCAAGATCAGGCAGATGGTGTCATCTTGGTAGCTCAGGGGCGAGTGAAAATCTGTCACGCGACTCCCGATGGGAAGCAGTCGATCCTCGGTTTCATCGATTCAGGTGAGATTTTTGGCGAGCTGTCTCTTTTAGGAACTGAGAGACGCGACGAATACGTCGAGACAACTGAGAAGACAACGCTGGTTCTGTTACCGAAACCGGCGCTCCGCGTGGTGATCCGGAAGTATCCTGAGATCGTTTTGGGGGTTACTAAGTTAATTGGTTCCCGTCGGCAACGAGTAGAAAAACGTCTTCGGAACCTATTATTTCGCTCAAATCGCGAACGCGTCATTCATCTTTTACTTGAGCTTTGCGAAAAGTATGGTCAGATGACTGACGATGGAATTGCGTTGAATATTCGCCTGTCTCATCAGGAAATGGCGTGTATCATCGGCAGTACACGAGAGACCGTCACCGTTGTTTTGGGCCAGCTTCAGAAAGAGAATTTTCTACGGATCTCTCGACGGCGGGTCATAATTACCGATCTCGATCGGCTTGCATCTGAGGTGAATGAACCGGCCCCGACGATGAATTTGCCGACGCTTGCGGCAAACCAGTACATCCCCCGCTTTAACCCTCAGTAATGACGATTACATAAACTGCTGTTTTTTCGCGAACATTTGGCTGGCTGTGGTTTGAATTACAATTTGAATTTCAA
Source organism: Planctomycetaceae bacterium (assembly GCA_024225195.1). GTDB lineage: Bacteria > Planctomycetota > Planctomycetia > Pirellulales > Pirellulaceae > Mariniblastus. The sequence goes on from JAAEMV010000486.1 coordinate 17,909, forward strand.
ATTATGGTCAAACTAGAGCGAAGAGTTTTGAAAAAGTAGTTTTATATGTTCTGATGTGCTGATGAATAAACGAGAGCCTAAAGACGATGGCTGGGATCCTTGTCATCCTGGAACAATTTTTGACACCGCGGAGACCAGTCGAACTGGTCGTGGACTGATTGGTGTCGTAATTGCTGGGGTTGGTTTGTCGATGGGAACCATCGTTGCGGTTGCCTTAGCGATCTTGGCCCCGCCGGAAAATCCAACGCAGCCTCTGCACACCGCGGTATCAATCGATGCTGGCATAGTTAACTGTGCATCGGTCAATGCTGAGTTGCTTGCCTTCGTGAGTGGCACAGTCTCCGATGCTGAGTATAAGAAGAGCATCGCGGTTCACATTTTAAATTGCCCTGATTGTCGCCAAAGATATAAAGCGATTTGTTGCCGAAGTGAAGCGTGCCCGAGTCGCCCCCAAAACGCGACGTTGAAACCTCAGTTTGTGCAATCGCCCAATCCGTAAATGGAATTACAGGGGGCAGGTTGCAACCCGTGTCTTGACCGACGTCTCCCGGAGTACGGGGGATTCAGTTGCGTCTAAATTTTAGTGAGCGGACTTCGACAATGGCGAGGCCGATTATTGCTTGGCGAGTCTCAGCCTCTCGAGGGTGCCCGCTATTGATTTCACATCAGGAACTCCTCTAAGCCTGATCGGGGAGTGTTCCTTATCGCTCGGTGACAAGACAATCGTACCAGTGCCGGCGAGCTGCTCGATCAAGTTTTGAGAATAGAGTACTTCTTCTAAAGCCCGATAACTGATCGGTAGATACTCGCTGTCTAATATGCTTTTGCGTAAATAGAGATGGTCTGAATCATATTCAAATGGATTCAGTCGTTTCGCCGTGAGATATGAAAAACAGATAAAACAGCCTAGAAGAAAGCATACTACACCTAGGCAGACCCAGACTGTTGGGTTGGTGTTGAGTTTGTCTATCGTGAGAAAAGCGGTCGCCATTGCGGCAATGATCAAACCGATTGCTGTTAGAGGCCCAAGCAGACTAATGAGTGCGAAATTTACGGAGTATCTATTTAAGATTGCCATCTATTGGCGCCCCTACCCTTTTGTCTTGGATGGTTGATAAATAAATGTGAATGAAGAAGTTGTTTTGAATTTTTAAAAATTAACTTTTCCCGCAATTGTACAGGCAAACTTCAAATAGTGGGAAATAAAGGCGGCTTGTTTATTATCAGAACCAATTGAGGTATATTAGCGACATCCTATTCAGGGGGTATCGCTGCGATACTTTATGACACCTAACTCATATTTGGTTTGAAATGAAGTGCCCCTACTGCCAAGTTGATAATGACAAAGTAATCGATTCCCGCCCTGGCGAGGATGGTTTTGCCATTCGGCGTCGGCGAATGTGCGTCAGTTGTGAGAAAAGATTTACGACTTACGAACGGGTTGCCGAGTTGGAAATTCGCGTAGTGAAGAAAGATGGCTCACGCGAACCATTCCGGCCGGAAAAAATCAGACAAGGTCTCGAACGTGCTTGCTGGAAACGCCCCATCCCAACGGATCGCGTGGAACAAGTGATTACCGAGATCATTCAGGGCGTCTACATGAATGGTCAGTCTGAACTCGAAAGTCAGATTATCGGTGAGATGGTGATGGAAAAGCTAATTGAACTCGACGACGTAGCATACATTCGTTTTGGTTCCGTCTACCGACAATTTCGAGATATCCATGACTTTCTCGAAGAAGTTCGGCCAATTTTCGACAAGCATCAATTGCATGTCGATAGCGACGCTTAGGAAGGCCGCGGTCTACTGGTGAGGCATTCGGTGATGCGAAGTCGAAACAGTGGTTTCCTGACGACGAACTAGCGGGCGAGATTAGCGAGTCTCCGCAGCTATATTGAAATCAAGGAAACGGATTTGTTATCTTGGCTGGCGAATTTGGTTCGAACGTCTCCCCGGAAACGAAATCGATTGGATCGACCGAGGTTGCATCATCAGCATGCCTTGAGGCAGTGGCTTCAGTGTGTGCGACGTAGGACAAATTCCGCCAAGTCCCGGAGGCTTGTCGCAGCGGGGCTCGAAGGCAACGACTTGGCGAAGTCGATCGCTTCCTGCGCTTGCCTCTCGGCAACTGAACGAGCGTAATGAATCGAATCGGTTTCAGCTAAGAACGGCATCAATGTTTCGCAGGTCGAGGAGGGGTCGGCGAGAATTGCTTTGAATTCTTTTTGAAGCGATGGCTCCATGTTTTGGAGGCAATGAATAACCGGAAGGGTTGGCTTTTGGTTGACTAGATCGGTGCCGAGTGTCTTCCCAACCTGATTCGGTTTACCAACTAGGTCGAGTACGTCGTCGATTACCTGGAATGCTACGCCAAGACGCCTGCCGTAAGATTCATAGTTCTCACATTGCTCTTCAGGGGCACCAGAAAGGTAGGCTCCGAGACGGCAGCTGACACCGCACAATTCAGCGGTCTTTTCCGTAATCATTAAAAGGTATTCGGATTCGGTGAGGTCGAAATTACCCTGCCAGGCGTTTTGTCTCATTTCCCCTTCGCAAACCCGATTACTTGCGACGGCCAACATCCGGAGCGCTTCACACGATTCGGAAAGGCTGGCAACGTGAAAGGAGTGTGTAAACAAATAGTCGCCAAGCAGGACGCTGATTTTGTTACCCCACGTGGAGTTGGCAGTCGCCCGATGGCGGCGGGTCAGTGCCTCGTCAAGGATATCGTCGTGAATGAGCGTTGCGGTGTGAATCATTTCCAACGCAGCGGCGACTTGCAAATGAGGTGGACTAATGGTGCCACAGCTGGACCCGCAAAGTAGCAAAAATGCCGGGCGAATCCGTTTGCCGCCGAGTAACCAGCTGTGTTTCAGCAGTTCGTCAACAAATGGAACCTCGTTCGATAGTTCTTTCCGCAATAAACTTTCGACCAAGCTCATCTCGGCTCGGATCGGTTCATAAACTGATTCAAGCCCGTTGGCTGTGGAGGACAACTGTGGGACTCCTGTCACCCCGTTGTCATCCGTTCGGCTGGCTGTTTGACTCACGAATCGTTCCTTATCCATAATCTCACTCGACTTCTATGAGCTAAGCGAAACTTAATCTACCGTTATTCAGTCTCAGCATTCCGTTGAAAATGCCCACTTTTCCCGCCGGACTTCTCCTCCAGCTGAATTTCCAAAATCCTCATCCCACGGTCGACGCTCTTGCACATGTCGTAGACGACCATCGCTCCGACGCCGACAGCGGTGATCGCCTCCATCTCAGTCCCAGTCGTCTCAACCGCTTTGACGGTTCCAGTGATCTTTATTTGGGTGTCAGAAACATAGGTGAAGCGAACATCAACCGAATCAATTCGGATGGGATGGCACATGGGAATCAGGTCTGGCGTCCTCTTCGACGCCATGATTGCAGCGATTCTCGCCACCTCAAACACGTTACCTTTTTGGAATTGGTCGTTCTTAATCAATTCTAAGGTCTCCGCGGCCATTTCCACCCGGCAGCTGGCCACTGCCGTCCGGTGTGTCGCGGTTTTCTCGCTGGTATCCACCATGCGTGGATGTCCGTCAGCGTCGAAATGAGTGAGTGAATTCAATGGATCGTCGGAGGTGATGGGGGTCAGTTGCTTAGCACCGAGCTTCTCTATTATAAAATACCGAGCTAAGTACTCAAGAATAACGCAATAATGGGCACTTTGACACCCGCAAACCGGTCAATTCGGCGGTTAAACCCGGTGATCCCTGAAAGCGACACGGTGCGAAAGACGCAATGTCGGGTTGTTATTCCCATACGGACGGGGTGGACATTGGTAGCGGTTTCTAACACCTAGCTTCCAAAGATGTAACAAAAAAAACCGTTGCCTGTGGGACAACAGGCAACGGTTTATGCGAAAGACGGCGAGCACACTTGGTCAAAATTGAACCTGCGGCGAAAACCTTGGGCAAGGTTTAGACAAGTTCCTTCAATGAGCCGATTAGTGTGCGAAGTCGTTCAGCGAGCAAGCTCGCGTCAAACGGCTTCTTAAACGTTTCGTTAATTGCCGAACGGTCGAACGAGATTGGCTGTCCGTCGTCTGGCAGTAATGCGATTAGAATCGTTTCCGAGAAATCGGGATTCTTACGCAGGTTTTGACAGATTTGCATCGCCTCTACTTTGCCGATTGAAAAATCGGTGATGATGCAGTCGGGGTGAAAACTTTCAGCTTGAATGCCGGCTTCGAAGCCGCTGGCAGCCACAGCTACTTTGAAAGATTTCTCGGGAGGTAGCTCCCGCTTAAGATTTTCGATTAATACCTGATCTTGAGCGACAATCAAAATTTTTGCCATCGCTTCATCTTCGAGATCACCCAAAGGCATACCATGCTCTTTGAGGAATTTGATCAGGTATTCGCGTGGGATACGACGGTCTTGCGAACCGGGGATTCGGTAGCCTTTGAGGCGTCCCGAATCGAACCATTTGCTGACCGTGCGCGGGGCCACTTTGCAGATCTTAGCGACCTGTCCAGTTGTGAACACCTTCATCGCAGGCTCTCCATAAACACTTTGAATCGTCTTTCGCTACACAGGCTAGACAGAGAAAGTTCCCTGGCTCTCACAGTGTAACTGCTTACCCCTTTTGTCCGCTCGGTGCGTCCAACTGGGTCGGGATAAACAAGTAATCGCTTTTTGGGGTTGAGTTCGTGTCCGTACTTACCCACCCGTTACGACATCGGCCATGTCTGACCAAACTATCAGTCAATTTCGCTAAGATCATTCGGAGTCGAATTATCGGCCCCTTACAATCGGCAAACTCACATACAGTTTGAAACGTGGTGACGATGATGTCGCCTAAGAGAAAATGCAATCAATCAACACCAATCGGGTCAAAGGTGCGTATTGATTTTTAGCCGAACAGACGCTCGGTTATTGATTCCCCCCCAAGGAATCTTTGTCACTTTGCTGGCTTGTTAGCAATGCAACACTGATTCCTGTTTTTATGTTTCGTTCGTTTGTAGGTAGTTTCTTTAGAAACTTTCAGCAAACGCGGCGTTAACACGCCTTGAAACCAAAAAAACTGTTCAAACGGGAGGGGTGCCGTTAAAAAAGTGGCCGAAATGCCGACTCAAATTACCTCGAAGGCGTAATCGGTTCAATTTCGGTGTCACTCAAACAAAGTGCAAGCAGTGTGTTGTTCCGCGGTTCGGTTAGGGGGTCTTGATGTCAAACACAAGTACCTGCTCCAGCTTTCCATCAATCATTTTGACAAATGCCTTGTGAGCCGGGTGGGGTAGATAGGCGTCACGATCTTTTTCATTGGCAAAACTTACAATGAACGCATGCGTATAGCCCTGAGTGAGGTTCTCTGGGCTGACGTTCGTGCCTGACTCAAGGGAAGTGATGACGTCGATTTTTTCAGTAAGTTGATTAAAAGCTGCCGAGATTGCGTCAACTTCGCTTTGGGGGACAGAATCTTTAAACTGGAACAACACAATGTGTCGGATAACCGAGGACGCCTGGGGTTGGGTAACATGCGTTTTCAATCCATCTAGCATTTGTTTGGCAACAAACTGATTGCCTGCTGGATTTAGGTGTACGCCGTCGGATGTCAAAATGTTCTTGGTGAGATTTTTTGGGTTATTCTCTTTTAGGTGTCCCACGAAATTGTTTCGAAGGTCAAGTAATTGGGATCCGGTTTCACTTGCCACGCGACGACTGATCGCTGAAAAGTCCTCGAGCATTTTGTCGAGTGGATTAGTTCCGTCCGTTTTTTCTCCAATCATGCTTGGTGTGCAGAGGATGACCTTTCCACCTTGCGACTGAATCTTACCAATGATTTCTTTTAAACCTGATTCGAAATCGGCCGGCGAGGTTCCTCGGCCACTCTGTGAATGCCAGACGTCGTTGATGCCAATGTAAATAAACACTAGATCAGGTTTTTTGGAGAGAACGTCTTTATCCAAGCGTTTTTGAAGGTTCGGGACTCGATTCCCGCTGATTCCTGCCCCAATAACGTTAACGTTTTTATCGGGGTAATTTTCTGCTAGATGATTTTTAAAGAGTGTGACGTAACCGTTCGGCCGAACCCCTGCCTGTGTAATTGAATCGCCAAGGAACAGAATGGTCGTATTTTCGGGAATCATAGAGAGATCGTTGTTTTGAGCAGATGAGGTGTTCGTCAAAAATAGAACCGCAATAAATAACGCAATAAAAAGGATGGGGCTTTTCACGAATCTCTCCAAGGAACGCTGGTTGAAAGGCGAAATTGTAACAAACATTGGGTGGTCGGAAAAGAAAATTGAATCAGTGTTCTAAATATTTAGCTCGAATCTGTTTGAATTAACTATTCCTCGGTGCGACTTCTTTTGGACGTCATTTTGAATAATTACGTTTAAGGTTAGACTAAGTGCATGACCATTTTCCGTCCCTGTATCGATCTGCATGATGGCCACGTAAAACAAATCGTGGGCAGCACGCTTAACGACTCGAACGACTGTTTAGCTGCAGACGACCCATTGGTTGTGAATTTTGTTTCGGACCGGACATCAATGTGGTACGCGGCAAAATACAAGGCTGATCACTTGCGGGGCGGCCATGTAATCCAACTCGGGTCAGGCAACGAGGAAGCGGCGATTGCAGCACTTGCGGAATTCCCCGGTGGACTGCAACTGGGAGGAGGCATTAGGCGGGAGAACGCAGCCCAGTGGCTTGACCGAGGAGCGAGTCACGTCATCGTAACCAGCTGCCTATTTGACGAGCCTGGGCATTTTTTAGAGCACAAGTTGATCGAACTCGAACGCGAAATCAGCGCCTCGCGTTTGGTGATTGACCTGAGTTGCAAACGGACAGAACAAGGCTGGGTGGTAGCCAAGGATCGGTGGCAAACTTTGACTGATTTGCCAGTAAATCACGAAACACTCGACCGGCTTGCGGGCTATTGTGATGAATTTTTGATCCACGCCGCGGATGTTGAAGGGCTGTGCCAGGGAGTGGATGTTGAGCTGATTGATTTGCTGGGAGCCTGGGGCAAGATCCCAATGACTTATGCCGGCGGTGTCGCTTCAATGGATGATGTTCGCCTTGTTTCAGAAGTGAGCAAGCACAAAGTTGATGTGACAGTTGGATCCTCTTTGGATCTTTTTGGAGGAAACGGCGTAGCCTATCGAGAACTCGTCGATTGGAACCAGTCACGCAAATTAAACTAAACAGCCTTTGTGAGAGGTAGTCGATGCCAAGGCTCGATTATCGTTTTCCAAGACAGATTCTCTTAGAGCGTAATTCCAGACCGTGGGTCGCTATGGGAATAGTCGATGATTTTCCAAACGCCTTCTTCGTTTTTTTCAAGAGTTAGCTTGATTCGTCGTTGCCCCCACAGCGGTTCGGCGCCATTATCGACTCGCACGGTAACGGACACGTTAAAGAGAACCTCAGCGGTTGGTGGCGTAGACCTCAAAAGATTGAACTTAAAGAAGCCTGATACGCGACAATTTTGAAAATCGTATCTCGGCATTTCGGCGTCGGCACGTTGACGGGTTTCAGCGTGGTCGTCGCTAAAAAAGTCCATCGTCGCATCGAAGTCGTTGCGCTGAACCGAATCTGCTAGAGCGTAAATTTGATCGGTAACTTCTTCGCGTTGGGTAACGACTATTTGCTCGCAGGTGACGATCGCCGCCGTAATCACCGCAATGCCCATCGCAACATACAGCATTGCTTTTTCCCGCGAATGTACCCAAAAGGCGATAAATATGAGGGTTAGGATCGCACCGGCGATCAAGGGAACGGTCGAGTTTTCGGTCAGCCAAGACGTCATGGTTAGCGGAGTATACCTTTGTAGAGTTGGTGAAAGGGACCAATTCTCGAGATGCCTCGCTAAAACTATAAAAGAGTGAGGTGAAAAAAACAAATCCTTGCAGGTGCAGTCTGACTAATTCGAGAGTTGCCTTTCCAAGTTTTCTTGGGTGAAGTGATTTGTAAAAGGTCTGAGAGCAGGATTGCGCGTGATTTTCTATAAAAAAATGCCCGCCGGGTTTACCGACGGACATTTTCTGAAATTCAAACTCGACAGTACTAATCAAGCAACTGTCGATCAGTAATTCTTAAATTACTTTTTGCCAAACAAAGGGCCAGCGTAAACGGCAGCGTTTCCAAGTTGCTCTTCGATTCGAAGGAGCTGATTGTACTTGGCCATTCGGTCGCTTCGTGATGCGGAACCCGTTTTGATTTGCCCAGTCGAAAGTGCCACTGCGAGATCGGCAATGGTTGAATCTTCTGTTTCGCCACTTCGGTGACTCGAGATGCTGGTATATCCGTTGCGATGCGCTAACTGAATCGCTTGAATGGTTTCGGTCAAGGTTCCAATTTGATTAACCTTAATCAAAATTGAATTTGCAATTCCCTCGTCGATGCCCCGCTGCAAACGCGTCGTGTTGGTTACGAACAGATCATCGCCGACTAGTTGGACACGGTCGCCGCATTTGTCGGTCAGTAGTTTCCAGGCGTCCCAGTCATCCTCACTGCAACCGTCTTCGATTGAACAGATTGGATACTTGTCTGCCCAGTCAACTAAGAAGTCAACCATGGCACCAGAGTCTAGCTCTTTGCCATCGATTTTATAAACGCCTTTTGATTCATCGTAGAACTCGGTTGCGGCAACATCGAGCGCGATTTGCACTTGCTTGCCCGGTTCATAACCGGCCTTCTCGATTGCCATCATGATCAAATCAAGAGCTTCGACGTTGCTGCCTAAATCGGGTGCGAACCCTCCTTCATCTCCAACAGCCGTGTTTAGCCCTTTGTCCTGGAGTACCTTCTTCAAATTATGAAAGATTTCACATCCACAACGCAGTGAGTCACTAAAAGTTTCGAAACCAAGTGGCATGACCATGAATTCCTGAACATCGACTGAGTTGTCAGCGTGCTCTCCACCGTTAACGATGTTCATCATAGGAGCAGGTAAAAGGGTTGCTGCCGCTCCACCAAGATAGCGATAAAGGGGTTGATTGCAGAAAACAGCCGCGGCCTTTGCAGAAGCAAGTGACACACCGAGAAGAGCGTTCGCTCCCAGGTTCGATTTGTTGTCGGTCCCATCTAAATCGATCATGGTTTGGTCGATTAGACCTTGATCGCAGCCATTAATCCCCATCAGGGCTTCTGCCAATGGCCCGTTGATGTTGGCGACGGCCTGGGTCACACCTTTACCCATGTAAACGGACTTGTCGCCGTCTCGCATTTCCCACGCCTCGTGCGCTCCAGTGCTCGCTCCGCTTGGAACAGCGGCAGAGCCGAATGAACCGTCTGCGAGGGTGACATCGACTTCTACTGTCGGATTCCCACGGCTATCGAGAATTTGTCGGCCTTTGATTTCTACAATGTTATCCATGTTTAGCTTCCACTATTACTTTGGTTTCTTAAGGTGATTGGCTCATATTGTCCCCATTCATCGAAATTCCGAAAGGGGTTTCTTTAGTGAGATTGCGAACTCACTGCCCTGCTCTGCAACGTTAGTTTTGCCGCCCGTTGTTGGCTGTTAATGTTGTCTTTTTTTGTGCAGGGGCTGTCGCAGTCGTTCGGCGTCATTCGGTCTTGCGCCAAACCGACCTTGCGTTTTCGGTTATCTCGGCATCGAGGCGTTGCATTTGGATCCTCAATCTCCCAGCCCGTTCAGGGTATTGGGTAAAGAGGTTGTTTTGTTCGCCAATGTCATCCGCCAAATTAAACAGATAGGAGGTGGTTTGTGAGGTTTTATTTTTGCGATTGACCTTTGTAATTTCGAGGAGTTTCCAGTCGCCCTCGCGAATACCTTGCAGCTCACCCCTGGCAGAATAAAACAGCATGTCATTTCGCGGCGAGCGATCAGATATTAACGTGGCGGAGATATCTTTTCCGTCGATCTTGTTTGCCGGTAATTTGCTTTTGGTGAGTGAGGCAATCGTTGGCAACAGGTCGAGTGTGGAACTAAAGGCATTAGTCGAGGTGCCAGCAGGGATACGGCCGGGTGCCCACATCACGCAAGGAACACGCTGGCCTCCTTCGAAAGTCGTTCCCTTTCCGCTGCGAAGTGGCCCGGCGCTGCCGCCATGGCTGCCGAATTGTAACCACGGGCCGTTGTCGCTGGTGTAAATGATGTATGTGTTATCCGCTAGGCCAAGGTCGCGAACGGTTTGAGCCAGTCGGCCAACTTCTGCATCGATGTGTTCGATCACGCAGGTGTAGGCATTTTTGGGGTCGGGGTCATAAACGTCCTCGGGCACGTACAGCGGGATATGCGGCATCGAGTGAGGCAGGTACAGAAAGAATGGTTTGTCCTTATTTGCCGTAATGAATTCGACTGCTTTATCTGTATAACGTCTGGTGATGGTGCGCTGATCGACCGGAAGTTCGATGATCTCTTCATTACCGACAAGAGGCGTATTCCAATGCGTGACGGCTGAGGCTTGGTTGGTCCAGCGTTCATCACTTGAAATTTTCGGTTTGTTTTTATTGTCTGGGTGATTCATATCATTCGAATACGGAATTCCGTAATAAGAGTCGAATCCTTGTTGGCGCGGTAGTAATTCGGGCAAATGTCCCAGGTGCCATTTTCCAATACAGGCTGTTGAGTAGCCGAGCCCTTTGAGATGATTCGCGATCGTATGTTCTTGAGGATTGAGTCCGTAATTACTTTTGGGAAAAAGTACGTGCTTCTCCATGCCGACACGTTTGGGGTAACAACCAGTCAGCAAAGCTGCACGGGATGGCGAGCAGACTGAGCAGGGTACGTAAAAGCTGGTAAATTTTCGCCCCTCAGCTGCGAGTTGATCGATATTTGGGGTTTTGATCTTTTCGGATCCGAAACAGCCGAGATCGTTGTAGCCCTGGTCGTCGGCGAAAATAATAATGAAGTTTGGTCTCGGCTCATCCGCTGTCGCCGGTGATGAAACACCGTTCAGCATCAGAAACAGGAGTGCCAGGGATCTCAGAGCGAGGTTTGCAAATTTGAGCATTGATTTTGCTGTGGGTTGGGTGAATGGACTTCAGTATCGAGCATCGCCATCGATTATAGCGTTTTCAATGGTAAAGAAACCTTCCTGAATGTGGATCCCTATGATTTGTCATTGAAAAAGACGGCCTTTTGGCTTCTACTTTGCGGAGTTGATTGGCAAAGATGGCAAGCGTAGGCCGGTTTGGTCTGCAGTCGTAAGTTGAAGGGTTAGAAGTTTGTTCACCGGATTAGTAGAAGAAAAGGGAATCGTCGAATCTATTACGATTCAAGGGAGTTCAGCTGACCTTTTGGTTAGAGGTGCTCTGGTTTCCGTTGGAGTTGCACTTGGAGACAGTATCGCCATCAACGGATGTTGTCTTACTGTTGTCGCAATCGATGAGTCTTGCCTGACTTTTCAGGCTGGCGAAGAGACATTGAAGCGAACAAATCTCGGTGATCTGGTCACTGGGTCTGATGTCAATTTAGAGCGTTCGCTTCAGGTTGGGCAGCGAATGGGAGGGCATTATGTGTCGGGGCATGTTGATGGCCTCGGGGTGGTTGATGAAATCAGCCAAGACGGAGAGTGGGCAAAGTATTGGTTTCGAATTCCAGCGGAACTGACTCGACAAATGGCCTCAAAGGGATCGGTGACCGTCGATGGAATCAGCCTAACGCTTGTCGATGTCGAAGAAGAACGGTTTAGTGTGGCATTGATTCCTCATACGCTAGAGGTCACAACGTTAGGTCGCCGTGCGGTAGGTGACAACGTAAATATTGAAACTGATTTGCTGGCAAAATACGTCCAGCAGCAATTGGAACGCAAGTAAGTATCATGGCTAAAGTCAATCGACAAACGGTTTCGTATCTATCAAGGCGCTTCGAAGAGGTCGGTCTAAACCCGAACAAACGGCATGGTCAAAACTTTCTAATCGACCTCAACTTGCTGAACCTTCTCGCAAAAAGTGCGCAACTGAATACCAACGACGTCGTTCTTGAAATTGGAACGGGGATGGGGTCGCTGACCGGTTTGTTTGCCGAGCAGGCGGCACAGGTCATCACGGTAGAGATTGACGAATATCTTTATCAGATGGCATCCGAGGAATTAGAGGTATTTGACAACATACAAATGCTCAAACAGGATGCTTTAAAAAATAAAAATCAGTTTGCTCCTGAAGTGATTGCTGCGATTAAGCACCACATGCAGGTAGAAGACGGGCGAGTGTTTAAGCTGGCTGCTAATCTTCCATATAATGTGGCAACGCCAATCATCTCAAATTTGTTGCGTTCTGAAATCGTTCCCGAAACGATGACGGTCACGATTCAAAAGGAACTTGCTGACCGATTGGTGGCGGGGCCCGGGTCAAAAGATTACGGAGCATTGAGTATTTGGGTACAGAGTATTTGCGACGTCGAAATAGTTCGTATCATGTCCCCCAAGGTTTTTTGGCCGCGTCCAAAGGTTGATTCCGCCATTATCCATATTCGGCACTTTCCGGAGAGGCGTGAGCAGTTCGAAGACCTAGATTTCTTCTATGCGTTTGTCAGAGCTATGTTTTTCCATCGGCGTAAGTTCATGCGATCTGTTGCGGTCAGCGCTTTCAAAGATCAATTGACCAAGACGGATGTTGACGAGGTGCTCGCTGAATTGGGCCACGGAGCCGACGCGCGAACCGAGCAACTTGATGTCGAGCAGATGCAGTCGCTCTGTAACGCGTTTAGGGAAAAATTGATCAAAGTGACTGGGGAACAAAATCCCAAGCTTGCCAACCAAAGTTAAGCGTTTTCGATCCGGTTTTGGGTTAAATGCTGGGTCGCCTCTTGATTGCACCGAATGTGGTGATTCCCAAACGGGAAGTCGGCCAATTTGACTCGGAGCGGTTTATTTTGGGTCGATTTTTTTCCGTCCGGAATTATACTTTCGCTCGCGAGCCGGCTAAGAAATTCAACCCGTTTTTGTGTTTAGTTTATAAAGCGAATGATCGAAAGACCTGAACAAGATAGCGATAACCCATTCACTGCCTCGGCCAATCCGTATCAAGCCTCGACGCAACATGAGCCTCAGAAAGTTCAGAGGTCGGAGAAGACTTTTTGGCAAGGGTTGCCCTGGATATTTACTAAATGGTTTCTTATTTGTTACGTTTGCGCTACTCCGAGTTTCTTTTTGGGACTCGCGTTCACAAACGGTACTTTCCCTTCAGTTCTTGGGATGGTGGTTGGCGTCCTTTGCTACGTTATTGGCTATACTCTTTTGGAAGGTACATCTTTTGTTCAGCGTATTCTGCAGGATCGGGTTGTACGTAGGGCAGTAAAAATTAGTTATACGATTCGTATTGTTTTTTCGGTGGCTCCACTTTTGACGCCCCTGGATCTATTTTTGGGAATCGCTTCGACGACCGCTGGCAGGTATATCACGATGGCGGTTTACCCGGTAGGGGCCGATATGCCTGCATTTTTCGCCGAAGAATTTGGTCCAGCCTTGATGTTTAGCTTCACAACTACCATCATTCAAGGCGCGTTAATGAACGTGGTTCTGCTAGGATTTGTTGCAGTCGTTTATGGGATTTGTTGCCTGGTAATGGATCCCATGAAAGGCTCCACTAGTGGCACTCGTTGAACTGTGTTCGCTACCCAAGTCCGTGAGCTTACCGCGATTAGTAGTTCCAATCGCAAATTCCGTTTACATATTCAGCCGTGCCATCTCGCAGCCATGCATCAAGTTGCGCCTGCTGTTTTAATTGCTGGCCGCGGGCGAGCGGGACAACGAAGTAATTCGCCGTGACTTCAGGTAAGCCTGACATGTCACTCCAAAGTTTCTCAAATTGTGAGACAGGGAAAACATCTTCTTGACCGTGTCCCCATCTCTTCTTGACGTCCTTGATCGTGATGTAGGTTGGCATGCGGCAGCTTAATTGCCGGATGGCAGCATCTACTTTGGTGGCATTGCCCAAGTCGGATCGTTTGAGTCCGAAAACGGCAAGCAAGCGGTCCACGTCAATCCAAGTTGTCATCGAGTTGTAATAAGACAATTTGAATTCGTCTTCTTCTCTGGGCATTGAAAGGCCTTCAAGCAGCCTCGGTTGGCCATTGACTCTGGCCAAGCCACCTCCCCGGTCCTCTAGTCGTCTGGAAATTACCTCGAAGGACAAGCATCGCTTGCTGGCCAAATGCAAGCCTAATAAACCGGGGTCTACATTTGCCCCGAGTGTGTCGACGTTATGGAGAAGCAGCGTTTCGAGTTGCGGGTGGTCGTCCAATAATTTTTTGAGTGTGCCATTACGAATTAAATTAGGAATCTCGTACCAATGTCCAACCGGATGCAGGCATTGCATTGGTGAATTGTCGCGATAATCAAGACCTTCGCCGGTTTGTCTCGCCCAAGCGATCAAAGACGACCTTTGACTTGCCCGCATTTTTTCTTGCTGCTCATCGAGCAACTGTTGCGGCATTTCTTCCCATTGAAATTGTAGGTCCCGCATCATTGGAATGGTTCGAAGGCCGACATATTGTCCGGGAGAAATCAATACATCCCCCGGATAGTGATAATTTGAAAACTTGGCTAGGTGTTGCTGGATGGGTTGATCGGTGAGGTATCCGGTTGTGATGACATGAGGGAAGTGGCGGTCGTGCTGGCGACCAGTTTTGTTGCTTTTGGCGAGATGAACCTCGAGAAAGCTGCGGTGCTTTCCAGCGAATTGGTGGAACGGATACAGGCCTTTGACGACGCCGGCACCTTCAGTCCAGCGGCTCCCGACGCCTGCGGCTAGTGTGACCACCGCAACGCGACCATCGCGGAGAGCATCACAACCAAGGTCTAAGTGAGTCTGGTTAATCGAATTGCCGGTATCGATCACGTCGGTCGGGGAGACATCTTCGATGCTCGTGTTAATCGGTAGTCGATTTTGAGCTAGTCCGTATCGCCCCGACTTAAGGTCGGCTCGGATCTGCTCGTGTTGTTCACGGTCAAATCCATGCCGGTTCAATAAATCGGCGAGTGATTCAGACGCTTCGGATTCGCTATCCTTGCCGGGAAGAATGCTTTCCACCAAAATTCGAAATTTGGGAGCATCGGATTCCGTTCGGTATTCCGCTCCAAGGGTTTCCATTTCAAACCGGGAAAGTGCTGATAAATCTCGCGGTTCCAGTTTCAGCCACTCAGGAATAAGCAACGCGTAATATTCGTAAGGCATCTGGGATTTGGCGGCGGGAGATAGTGTTCCAAATGTACCTTGGTCGTTGATTTCAAATTCATAGACAACCGGATCCATAGCGAAAGGTAGTCGAGATTCGAATTCCTTTTTGGTTGTCTGCATTGTCTCACGCAGCCATGTTTGAGCTTCCAGCTTTACCGACGGGTCAAAGATAAAGCCCATGCCGCCGCCGGCCATTCCTCCCAGCATCCAGAATCCCCAGAACTGCTCGCCGTAGGTTGACTGGCACTTTTCGATCAGCGAGTTGGTAAAAAGATTTGTGCACCAAGGAATGATTTTTTGGAGAGGTCCGTTGAAATTGCGGTGCGTCGCTTCTCCGACAGCACGAATGTCTCCGGAGAGTAACGCCTTTTTAATGTCTTCGAGTATTTCAATTGCTTCCAGTCTGGCCTGCCACTCCTCGGTTGAACGAAGAAGGTACTTCTCGGTGACCATCTCTAAGATCGGGCCTACGTTTTGGGCCATGCCACCATGGACGAGGACTAAACTGTCCTGAAGTTTTTGCCGGGCATCCTCAGTGATTTCATCAAAGCCAAAAATCGTGTGGCGAGGGAGTAGGCGTCCCCGACTTATTTTCCATTCGGGATCGGACTCAGTTGCTTCGGCTCCCTCGATCAACTTGATACCGGGCCAAACGCCTCCTGAGTCCTGCCAACCGCCGCCCGATCCACCGATCCATTCGCCAAGAATTGCTCTGGCCGCAATGATCCGACGATCCGGTTCGGTAAGTCTTCCCGCGAGCGCTGAGACTTGTCCTGTCGCTCGCATACAGACTGATATCAAAGAGCCAAGCAAATTAGTGGAGACGGCAAGGCGAGATCCCTTGGGGATATCGTTAACTTTGCTAACGATTTCGATTCCCAAACCTGAGCCAACGAGGCGTTCGAGCAGAGGCCTAATCGACTCGCCACATCCGTCCATACCGGCGGGCACGATTCCTGAGGCAATCACTGCGGCCTTTAATAA
>JAAEMV010000487.1 GCA_024225195.1 Planctomycetaceae bacterium
ACCATGAAGCATTAACCTATCGATTTCAAGGTCGGGATTATCGGTTGACGGATGTACATGGAAATGTGGCAAAGTCGATTTTGGCCTGATTGTTTAAAGTGTTTTCAAAGTGTTTTGGTTTTTCCCCGATTCCATCTGCAATTTGTTTACTGGTAAATTGGTGAGGGCTGAGGCTGTCCCAGGTAATACGCAAGATCGGCAACAATCAACGGAAGTTTTTGAGCTGGAATTAGCTTAGGAAGAAACAACGACACACGTTAGAATCTAGGCAATAATAAGATCAACCACGCAGTTGAGATTTGGATGATTCGTTTTCGTTGTAAAAATTGCGGGAAGAAGCTGAAAGCCGATGAGCAAATTGTTGGCCGGCGTGTGCGCTGCACAAAATGCGATAGCGTCGAGGTCGTTCCTAAAGTGGTGGCTCCTTCGGGACCTTTGGTGGAGAGCCACTCTGGCGATTTGAATTCGGGGAAGGAACCTATAGGGGCGGCGAACGAATTACAGAGAGTGACTGTACCCCCTGTGGAAAAGGAAGATCCGTCAGATGTTGGCGATTTCGAATTTTCGATACCGTCTCTTAAAATATCAGGGGAAAAAAGTCTGTTGGGGCAGCCGTCGACGGATAACCAACAGGATTTCACACCCCAGTTTCAACTTGCCAGTAGAAAAGTGTCACGCACCCGGCGAATAGTGATGTTTGGGATGATTGGTGGCTTTTTGCTCGTGACGGTGTTGGTCGCAGTAAACTTCAACCAGTTAATGAAAGCTCGTGAAATACTTTCCACGGATTACGAGCAGTTGGCAGAGGTTGTTTACTATCGCAATGCAGTAATGAAGCTGGAGAAATCGTACCGGATGATGGATATCGCCGGTCGCACCTACATCGCAATGAATCCAAACGATCAGAGTGTGGCAAAGGAATTTGAAGAAGCTAAATCAGCAACGTTGAGTCGCACGCGAAATTCGGATTTGGAAAAAGATGTCGAATCTTATTTTCGGCAAGGAGAAGAAGTGAAAGCCAAGGCTTTGTTGGTTAATACCGCTGTCGAGTTGGAGGCTTGGCGAAAAGAAATTGATTTAAAAACCAAATTCTTTTCCGACGCGTCATACTGAGTTTGATCATCCTGGTCCAGGATACCAACCGGTTGCCGAATGAGTTCTAGTCATTTAACGGCAGATCTGATTTTCCAAAAAACATCATGTGCTGCCACGGTAATTTGTCAAATTCTTTGACGAGCGTAAAGCCGTTGGCGTTGAGTTCTTTGTTGACCTGCCTTTTACTCATTTTATGAAGTGGCTTAATCGGAACTTTGGGGTCTTCTTCGCGGTACTCTACCAGTACGACAAGCCCATCCGGTTTTAAACTTTTGCGAATTGAGGCAAGCATTTCTTTTGGATGCGAAAACTCATGATAGACGTCCACCATAAGTACAAGATCAACGGTGTCCGGGGGAAGATGAGGGTTGTGGAATGAGCCGAGAATTGGGACGACATTTTCGATTCCCTCTGACTCCATTCGCTCCCGTAAAAAACCAAGCATCTCAGGTTGGACATCGACACCTAAAACCAACCCATTTTTGCCAGTCATTTTCGCCATCGCAAGCGAGTGAAATCCATTTCCGCAACCCATGTCACAGATCGTCATGCCTTTACGGATGCCAAGGTTGGCGAGCATTAGCGAGCAGCGTTCTTCCCGCTCGCGTTCATTTCGAATGAGCCATTCGGCTCCAAGGTAGTGCATGGTTTGAGCAACGCGTCGCCCCATGTAAACATCAACTCCTTTGGGAACCTTTGCTTTTCTATCGTCCTGGGCGTTCTTGCTTGTTGTCGCCGCGGAGGAATTGGGGGTTGTAACCAATGGGCTATCAGTCGGTTCTTCTGCCTCGGTGGTGTTGCTGACCAGCAACAAGCAGAAAGCCGAAAAGCTTAGTAAACAAAAAATTGACTTAACCGAAAGAGACCTAGTTTTTCTGGACATGGTTTTCTATTTCTGGGTTATCAAGACGTTTGGGTTATCAAGACGTTGGGGTACGGGGAGACGTCTGGGAATGGTTGGACACTAGCTTGTTTGAGATGAGACTCGCCACCTCGAGTTAAACATTCGAAGCATGCCTATAAAAAGCAGGAGATCGAGACAAATGGTAAATGTGCAATAGCCAATAAAATGATGCAGATCGTTAAGGCGGTACCCTAGAACACTGTCTTCGCTGGTCCACCGGGAATTACTGGTCCAATTGGTAGGATCGTCGCTGGCATCGCTTTCAACATAAAGCGGGACGTTAAACGCTGCGGCGAACGGACTGGAGACGGTAACTGCATTGACGATGTTCGTTCCGGCGGAATCGGGGAAGTAGGTATTGCCAAAAAAACTAAAAGCCAAAGGCGATAGGTAAAGCGTTAAGATGATGCAATAGGTTGCGATTAAACTGGTCGATGTTTTGCTGAAAATGGTCGAGCAGAACAGAGCCACGATGGCAGTCGTTAAGCAACTGAGAGAAAAAATAATCACATAGCAGATGATGCTTGGAATATTTGACCAGTAGTCTTGCACCATTATCGTCGCCAAAAATACGGGCCAAAGTAAAAACGATGACAAAACACTGGAGACTCTTAGACCTGAAACAAGTTTTCCCCATAGCAGTTGCCAGGGCGTGATGACCGTTGTCAGTAACAGATCAAGGGTTTGTCGTTCGCGTTCACTGGTGACGCTTCCCGCAGAAAAAACGGGGCCGATCAAAATATTAAATAAGACCACGTAGGCAATGTACCACGGGGCAAGAGGTCGAAAAATATAGAGGCAGATTGCCATTAGCGGAATCGCGAGCACCATGCTGATTTGAATTGCCAAGCGAAGCATCAGTGTGCCTTGCCCAAAAATTTCGCTGCGCATTTCCTTGTCGTAGACAGGGTTGGTTCCATCCTCCATCAATGTTTCGCGTTTGGGTGGGGCGAAAAGTCGATCGGGAAACTGATCTCGTTGGATGACCAGCCCCACGGCTTTTTCAGATTCCTCTTCGAGGTCAATTACCTCCTTGCCTTCACTTCCAAAATCAGGAGGGTACAGCATCCGCCCACAGCAAATGAAGAATAAGTAAATCGTCAGGATGGCCGAAAGTCCTGGGACGACCGTGAGTGCAATTTCGATCCTTGTTTCACCAAATTGCCGGAGGGAGTACCAATACAATACGACGGCAATTGCGATCGGCAAAATAATGATGTACGAAACAACCAGGGCAGAACTGGTTCGGGGAAAGAAGCTCCCGCAGGCCACACTGATCATTCCAAAGCAAATAACGCTTGAGATCAAAACTAAATAGGCTGCCAGAACTTCGTAAATCGAAACACCGCCAAGGGGTAGGCAGAGCATCACGATTGGGAGTGTGGCGAAAATTAGAATTGCCAAGTGAGTTAGAGCAGCAACCAGTTTTCCCATGACCACTGCTTCAGGCCGAATGGGACTAGCCAGAAGCATTTCGTAAGTGCCCCGCTCTTTTTCTCCCGCAATTGCGCCAGCGGCAAAACTAGGCGCCATTAAGGCTGCAAGAATGTATTGCCCAAGAAAAAAGAGATCGACTAAATTACTCGTGGAACCCGTACTACCGGTCAGGTCTAAAGCCACACCATCTTTCGGCCATGCGAAATAAACGACAGCCGCCAGGATGGCCTGATAGACCAATAGTAAAACAAAGGAACGAGAAGTCCGTAAATTAACGAGTAGTTCCCGC
>JAAEMV010000488.1 GCA_024225195.1 Planctomycetaceae bacterium
GAGGTGATTTCCACGGCTGTTGTTGAACTGGATTAAGGCTTCCGACCTAGGCAGACCAGGCATGCGTCGTCGATGGCTGGGTGCCGGCCGCTGTGGCGGGCTACTGATTCCCGAATCAAGTTGCCAATTGCGTCTGGATTCTTAGCTTGGCCTGATGCCATGTCTTCGATCATCGCCTCAGTTGTAAGCTGTTCACCATCGGCGTTCATCGCTTCATTAATTCCGTCAGTGTAGAGAACGATTTGATCGCCTGGGTCGATTTGAACTTCGACCGATTCGTATTCAAAATCTTCCATAATCCCTAACGGCAGTCCCGACTCTTCTACTGCAAGTTGAGTGATTTCACCGGTCGCCGATTTTTGCAGGATGGGCGGCATGTGGCCTGCATTGACGACGGTCATTTTGTTGGTGTTGAGGTCGAGGACGCACAGTGCGAGCGTCACGAATCGATCAATGTTTAATCCAGAGAGGCTGTTATTCATCTTTTGCACCGCCTCAATCGCAGTTTTCGAGGTCGCTAATGCAAACCTTGACTCCGCTGAAATTTTTGCCATGTAGAGAGCGGCGGCGATCCCATGACCAACAACATCGGCCATGATGACAGCGATTCGATTATTTTCGAGCGGCACAAAGTCGTAATAGTCTCCCCCGACTTGCTGCATTGCTTTGTAGTAAGAATAGAATTCGAACTCTTCGGTGTCGGGCGAACTCTGAGGTAGAAAACGCTGCTGCAGTTCATGGGCAAGTTCGAGATCGGCGCGGATGCTCTGGGCTCGTTTAAAGTCCAAGAATAAATCACTTTTCTGGATTGCTAAACTGGCCTGCATGGCGACGGTAACTAGCGTCTCGAGATCTTCATTGTCGAAAGCAATAGACTGTTTCAGCGTGTCGAGCTGAATCACGCCGATTGCTTCATCTTTACTGTTGATCAGAGGGGCACACATGATCGAGCGAATACGGAAGTCGACGATGCTCTGACTCATGTCAAAACGATCATCCATCGCGGCGTCACTACTGATGATCGGGTGCTTATTTCCCATGACAGTTTTGACAATTGTCTTACTGATTCGAACCATTTCATCGGTTCGTGCACCTCGGGTTTTAAAGCCAAGTGGTTCGAGTTTTCCTTCGTCATTTTTTAAGACGATAAAACCACGGTCAGCTTCGGTAAATAACTGGAACAGAAAATCCAAAATTTTCGTGAGGACTTCGTCTCTTTCAACAGACTCACTCAGGGCGTGTGTGATTTTGGTGAGTGCACGAAGTTTTTGTTCAGGCTTGGCGTGGTTATCTGCCCGCGAGTGATGGGAAGGAATGTCGAGTTGAGACATTACACTTGCCGAGACTTCACCACTCTCCTCAAACTCGTCAAACATGACTGAGCTTTGATTGATCGAAGAGGATGATATCGTAGGATCGCTATTGATACCCTGAGCGACTGTGAATTGCTCGAGGTTACCTGGTCGACGGGAAGCCTCGCCATCTGAAAAAATGAACGTGACTTCGCAAATTTGAATTTCTGATTGATCTGGTAATCGAGTCGGTTGCAAGACGGCCTGATTATTGAGGAGTGTGCCGTTTCGGCTCTTGTTGTCCTCGATGTAGTAGCTGCCGTTCTTCTTGGTGACTTTTGCGTGCCAACGGCTCACGGTTTCGTCTTTGATGTGGAGGTCATTCTTCTCATCGCGCCCAATCGTGATCTCATCTTTATTGATTGAGAACTGGCGTTTTGCAACGGAAGGGTTGGAGGTGGTCAAAAATGCCATGGATACAATTTCAATTCGTTTTTGGCGAAATACTGTGGTCGCTGGATGTAGTTTAAAATTTTAAATCAGGGCGGGTCAACGTGGTGGCAGCCAGATTTAGATAATTCGTCGATTAGCCGTAAAAAATCGACCTGTTAAAACCTGTCGAGCCTAACCACGGGGCAGTCTGTGGGTTACGGGAAGGATAGGTTATGGATTAGGTGATTCAGGAACGAGTTTTGGACTTTTGGGCTTTCCCCAGTTCGTTGCAGTGCCTCGCGAACGCAGCGAGTCGGTTTTTGACAGTTTTTCCGATAAACATCGGCTTGATCTTATCAAATCCCACTGAATGTGAATGTGGGAATTCTTGTCAGAATGAGATTTTATCTCGGTATTTTAGAACCTTCGCCCGCCTGAAATAGGGAGGTCGATTCATTGGGTGACAAAATAGGACCGAAGTATCAAGCGATACAATCCTCATTCAAATCAACCGGCTTGGCGTAAAAAAATCCGCGTGATGCAACTCACGCGGATTGAAATTTTATCGTCTATGAATTGCGGGAGACATTTACCAGCATGTGCCGTGTCGATTGCTCCCGCCTCTCAAGCCAAGAATTGGTTCTCTAGGCGAATTCTTCGAACATTCGGCTGACGGCGGCCTCTAGTTTTTCAGGCGTCTCGTAATCGCCACTGGCGATCTGTGCCCGAAGGTCGGCGACCCGGTCGGCACGAATATCGGTCGCACCAGATGTACTAAGCATCTGGGCTTCCGCTGAGATTTCAAGTGAATCAACCGGAACCGAATTAGTATTCTGGGTCGCATTGGTTGAGTTTTGTTTCTGCAAGTTGACTGCAGAGGATGTCTGAATATTTGATGTAGATCTAATTTGCATATTGTTCTCCCCGTAACGGGTCAGTGGCTTGAACGTTCGTTATGAACAGCAAACCATGTTTATTGATTTTGCACAATTCCAATTGATATTCGCGATCAAATTTCTTTTGAATTAGCCTGATGTCACTCACGAAGGTCTTGGCCGTGACAAGTCATTTTTAACCAATAAGTGTAAATCGCAAAAGATCTTCCAAGGCTGCATCCTTGTCGTAGAACGTGCCATCCGTAACTGGGGTTTGACAACGCAAGCACTCGAGAAAGTACTTTGATTATCGACGGCAGGTGCTAGCATCTTTTCGGGATCTTTTAAGTTTTGTTTCATGACGTTAGCGAAATCGCCGACGCCTATGACGTATTTAGGGTTTGAGTCATCAAAATTTGTTGTTTCGATCGGGGTCCTCCTTTTATAGCCTACCTCTGATAGTGGTAAGCACCAAGGTTTTGCCAACCGTGATTGGTGTTTCGATTTTCCTTTTAAGTTCGAAAATCTCTTCGCTAATCATTTGACTCGACCGGTTATACGTGCACTAAGCTTCTTTGGTTCGGTATTACCAATAAAATAAAATCTGCTTGCATATTACCCGTTTGGGAAGGTCGTCCTGGCGGTTGCTAAAAAAGAAAGTAAGCAGGTTTTGTTCGGTCGAGATTGGGGATTGAAAACAACGGTTTGGCTAAAAGTTGCGAACGTTTGAACCGAAGTGTACCCGCGTGCGTTTAGTAAGCAGTGGCCGGAAGATGATTGCCGGCTCTACGAAGCAGGGATTGCATTTGATTGGCTTGAACGTGAGGTTGCAATGGTCATCCGCAATTCTGAGAGATCTGTTTTAAATTTGGCGCGGAACAAGTACGAAGCGCCCTTCTTTGTGAATATGGAGTCTTTCTTTGAATTCAGTTTTTGGATTTCGGAGGAATTACTCGATTTAGAGGCTCAATTTAAGCCGAGGCATGATGTTCGGCTGCAGCCAGTTTCCGGCACTAACCGACTGGATTGACATAACTACAGAGCTGAATTTCGCCTGGATTGATTTTCGAGGCGGGTGGTTGGGACGTAAAAAAACCTGCTCCCGAAAAGGGAGCAGGTTTAATATTTATCAATAATTGCATCAGCAAACGAATTCAGCGGGGTTTACTTCCTTCCGAATTCAACCCGTCGTCGACCGAGTTGTTGTTGTAATCGTTGAACAATGCTGCTGTGCATTTGGCTCACACGACTTTCACTGAGATCGAGGGTGGCTCCGATTTCCTTCATCGTCAATTCTTCATAGTAGTAAAGAATGATGATGAGTCGTTCGTTACGGTTCAGACCTTTGGTTACCAATCGCATCAGATCATTTTTCTGAATGCGGCGGGTTGGATCCTCGCCTTTTTTATCCTCAAGGATGTCGATTTCTCGGACATCTTTGTAACTATCGGTCTCGTACCATTTCTTGTTGAGGCTGATGAGGCCAACCGCATTGGCGTCGCTCATCATTTTCTCGGTTTCTTTGACCGTCAATTCGAGAACTTCAGAAAGTTCAATGACGGTTGGAGCGCGACCAAGTTTGGTTTCAAGACGCTTAGTCGCGTTATTAATTTTGCTGGCTTTGGAGCGTACCAATCGAGGTACCCAGTCCATGGTGCGAAGTTCGTCGAGCATGGCACCGCGAATACGCGGGACACAATAAGTTTCGAACTTAACGCCACGTTCCATGTCGAACGCATCGATCGCGTCCATCAGGCCGAAAACACCTGCCGAAATCAAGTCATCAAGTTCGACACCGTCTGGTAACCTTTGCCAGATTCGTTCGCCATTGTATTTGACTAGGTGGAAGTAACGTTCCATTAATCGATTTCGGAGGTCCTTATCAGTACAGTCAGGTTTGTACTGTTTCCAAACTTCCAGTATCTCGTCCGCTTTTGCAACACTTGTCGCCATGCAATCCTCCGTGATTGTTATGCGAGTCCACATCTAAAAGATGGGTTTTTTTTATTGTCGGGCCGGGGCCACTCACTTGTCGTTTGCAAGACACAATCGTTTGTGTCAGTCTCGAACATTTCCTTGTTAACAACTTAGATCAATTCGATGGACGGTAAATATCAGAATTAGCTTTGTCGCGTCAATGAATAAATTACATGGTTGCGTAATTTTTTATCGTTTTTTCGCTCGTGTCCCTGCTTCTCCGGTTGGACGCGCGCAGGAAAGCACGCGTGCCAAAATTTGCCGTAAATCAATCATCGACGCAAAGGGATTGAGACTTTTGGTGAAAATGCAGATTATTTCAACAAGGTGGTTTTTGCGATAGCATCTTTGAAAGCTAAAGAAGGGCGAGCAACGGTGCAGCAGATGCATCACGGCACGGGAAGGATGGCTGCAATTACCGAAGAAACGTTAAGTTTTTTTGGTGAATGAGTCTGCCCTTCCCTGATCTAAGCAGCCTGAGCGACCGTGTGAAGTTCTTCAGAAGAAATTTCGCCGACGATCTCAACCTCGGCTCCCATTGCTTCTTGGCGCCCCAAAACAAACATGTTGCTAGCGTTGTCAAAAGCGAGTTCGGCTATCACAGGCCGAATCGATTGGTCGACCAGAGCGATTGGCTTAATTCCAGAATCCCGCATTTGCTGGGCGGCATTTTGAATTGCGCCAGCAAGATTTTCAATAATTTCTCGTGGTAGATTGATTCTGATTTCATCATTTTCACGATGCCAAGCGGTTGAAATTTGCTTTTCAATCTCAGGCGAGATCGTGAATACCGAAATGGAGTTACCAGATTCCTGGGTTAACTTTGAAACGATATGTCGAGACAGTTGAACGCGAACCTTTTCAGTAAGGTCCCAGCGATTACTAATTTCCGAGGCATGATCACTAAGAGATTCGAGAATTAACGGTAACGGTCGAATCGAAATTCCTTCGGAGATAAGTCCCTTTAGCACCTGTTGGACTTTGGCAAGGCTCATCACATCCGGGATGAGTTCTGAGACTAATGCGGGAGATGTCTTGGCAATCTCATCGACGAGTTGTTTGGTAGCGTCTCTGGTCAGAAGATACGATGCATTCTCGATTGAGATTGATTTTAGTAGCGTTGCGAGGACTTCCGTAGCTTCAAGGACGTGGTAGCCGAGTCCTTTTGATTCCTCGGCGGCGTTAGCATCGATCCAATAGGCGGGTGATGAGCTGAGATGTTCGTCCGCGAATCCCCTCACGGCTCCTTCTCCAAGCGGTCCGGTCGCCCTGCCGTCATCAATTGCAAGGGAGTGGTCAGGCTGGATTTCCCCGCGTTGGACGATGTTGCCCTGAATGCGGATCCGAAATTCGTTCGGGCCAATTTCGAGATTGTCGCGAATACGTGTCTTGGGCAAGATGACACCAAGTTCTGCCGCAATTTCCTTGCGAACTTGTGTAACGCCGGCGAGCAGTTGGCCACCCTGGCGGGAATCGGCTAATTTAATCAGCCCAACACCAAGTTCCATTTCCAGGATGTCGTTGCTCAATAGTTTGTCAATGGTTGCTTCAGTGGCACGTGGTGGTGCAGCTGGAACGGGCGTCGAGTTAATCGCTTTCTCAGCCTTTTGTTTATTGGTTCGCGAGATTGAATAGGCTGCTCCGAGGCATCCAAGCGAGATCAGCATTAGGGGGATTTTGGGCAGATCGGTCAGAATCATCAGCCCCAAAAACACAGCAGTAATGATCAGCACGATTGGACGCGCAAAGACTTGATTGACGGATTCGCGAGGTAAATTAGTTTTTCGAGAGCTGCGTGTGACTAACAGACCTGCAGCGAGTGAGATGAGAAGTGCTGGTACTTGGCTTGCCAGACCGTCTCCAATGGTCAATTTGGTGAAGGTCGTCGTTGCCTCACCGATCGACATGGAACTGGAAAGGCCGATTGCGAATCCACCCGCGATATTAATGAGCGTGATGATCACGCCAGCAATCGCATCACCGCGGACAAATTTACTGGCACCGTCCATAGCACCATAGAAATCTGCATGTTCGACAACTTCTGAACGCAGAGCTTGGGCTTTTTGGCTGTCGATCAAGCCAGCATTGAGGTCGGCATCGATAGCCATTTGGCGACCTGGCAGGCCGTCTAAGGCAAAACGAGCTGAAACTTCGGAGATTCTAGTCGCTCCCTTGGTGATCACCACAAATTGAATAACCACAATGATCGAGAAGATCACGATACCCACTGCTAAATTGTCACCTGTGACAAACTGTGAAAAACTTTGAATAACACCGCCTGCAGCGCTATCGCCGTCCACTGCTCCCTGAGTCAAAATCAAGCGAGTTGTTGCGACGTTGAGAGCTAAACGGGCGAGCGTGGTACCGAGTAACAGCGAGGGAAAAACACTTAATTCCAGAGGTGTTTTTACATAAACAGTCGACAAAAGAAGCATTACAGCCACGGTGATGTTGGCTGCCAGCAATAAGTCCATGACTCCCGGTGGCAAGGGAACGAAAATCACCATCAAACATAGGATGATCCCGATCGGGAGCAATAAGTCAGGCAATCGTTTTGCGAAATTCATGAAATTTTGATCGATGGTAAATCGGGACCAACCGGTCGTCGGTTAATATAGGCTCGAACGTTAGAGAAAAATTAAAAAAATCTCTAGTCCGTTTGAGTGCAAGCACTTTTGAAGACGGGACGTAAGAAAATCGATTTTGCAATCGAAGGCGCGTTTTCAAGAACCGAAACCAACTTCGGTTGGCCAAGAGAAGAGTCGGGGATGCTATCGCCGGGGATACTCAACCCGCATTTATTTTTTTAGATTGCGAGTGACCTGAGCAATTACTTCTCCGGCAGCGATCGCATCTTCGCGAGAGATGTGCAGGTGCGTGACGGCTCGCACGTCTTGATGGCTAAAGGGGAACATCCAAACCCCGGCGGCCTTGGCAGCTTCACAAAACTCTGCAGCGGTGCCTATCTCTGGCGAGATTCCAAACACGATGATATTGGTTTCCACTTTGGTAACGTCGAGTTGAAGCCCATCGGTTTCTGAGATGATTTTTGCAATTTCTTGAGCGTTTTGATGGTCGTCCGCAAGCCGGGGGATATTGTTTTCGAGGGCGAATAAGGCCGCTGCTGCGAGAAAACCGGATTGCCGCATTCCGCCGCCGAACAATTTTCGGTGACGCCGCATTTGATAAATCATGGATTCATCACCCACTAAGGCTGATCCGACTGGAGCTCCGAGGCCTTTGCTAAAACAGATGCTAATCGTGTCAAAATGCTGAGCCCATTGCTTAGCCGAGATTTTCGAAGCGACCACTGCATTGAATAAACGGGCGCCGTCAAGATGCGTATTAAGGCCGGATTCCCGAGCCCACTGGCATGTTTCTGCTACTGATTCGTAGGGCAGAACCACTCCTCCGCCCTTGTTGTGCGTGTTTTCGAGGCATAGCAGTCGAGTTCGAGTGGCGTGCTCATTGTCGGGATGGACTTGATTGACGAGTTGCGACAGATCGATTGAACTGTTGGTTCCCTGAAAGGTTCGCGCTGCAACGCCGCTCAATTGAGCGAAGGCTCCCTGCTCGTAGTTGTAAATGTGACACCCTGCTTCACAAAGGAATTCGTCCCCTGGACGGCAGTGAAGACGAACCGCAACCTGATTCGTCATGGTCCCGGAGGGCATGAACATGGCGGCCTCTTTGCCAAGTAAATCAGCGATTTTGGTTTGCAATCTCGCGACGGTTGGGTCGACATCGATCACATCGTCGTTGACTTCCGCATCCATGATGGCTTGCCGCATCTCGCTGCAAGGTCGGGTAAGCGTATCGCTGCGTAAATCGATCATGAGTCTATCGTCGGTAAAAGGAATTCGCTGGTTCTGCTACAGTTTGGCGAAGGCGTCGAGGGCCTGCTCGATATGGGCGTCGGTTAACGCAGCGGAAACCTGCACTCTTAACCTCGCTTCGCCTTTGGGGACCACGGGGAAACCGAATCCAATGACCATCACCCCCAAATCAAAGAGCTGTTTCGATTTTTTTATCGCCTCTGCTTCGTCGCCAATCATGATTGGAATAATGGCGGTTGGCGATGGGGTGCAATCAAAACCCAGATCGGCTAGGCCTTTTCGAATCGTCGCGACGTTACTGTGAAGTCGAGCGACAATGGAGGGATCGTTCTCGATAACTTCGATGGCTTTGCAAGCGCTGTAGGCGACAGTTGCCGGCAATGCGTTCGAAAATAGGCTGGGGCGTCCCCGTTGTTCGAGGATTTGAATGGCGTCGGCAGATGCGGCGATGTAACCGCCCGCAGCGCCTCCTAAAGCTTTTCCGAGCGTCCCCGTGATCACATCGACTTCACCAAGTAGGTCGAAATGTTCGTGGGTTCCTTTGCCACCCGTTCCGAGTACACCGACGGCATGGGAGTCATCGACCACCAACATCGCGTCGTATTTCTTGCAAAGGTCGACCAATTCGGGAAGTTTGGCAACATCCCCTTCCATACTAAAGACGCCATCGGTCACTACCCATCGAGTCGGATGAGACTGGGTTTCCTGAAGTAGGGTTTCCAATTGCTCTAATGAACTGTGTTTGTAAACTTTCTTGGTTACCGACTTGGACATCAGACGCATGCCATCAATGATGCTCGCGTGATTGAGTTCATCGGATAGTATTACATCTTCTGGGCCGACAAGTGTTGGGAATAATGCTTCATTTGCATTCCAGCAGCTGACATACGAGAGCGCGCTTTCGGTACCGACGAAGCTGGCGATTTTTGATTCGAGGTTGCGATGGCAGTCCAGTGTGCCGCAAATGAACCGCACCGATGCCGTGCCCGCGCCGTAATCGCGGAGGCCCTTGATACCAGCTTCTATGACTTCCGGATGATCGGCGAGCCCAAGGTAATTGTTGGAGCACAGTACGAGCACTTCGCCCTTGCCAGAGATTTCGACCATTGGACGCATCGGAGATTCGATGTTGTAAAACGGTTTCAATTGTCCAGAGTCGGTCCAATCGGTAATCAAACCTCGGCAGCGAGTATCAAATTGGCTATTGGGCATGGTAAAAGTCCATTGAGAGTCAGTTGGGACGGGCTTGTAGTTTAGCGTGAATCCGCCTCGAGATTAATCGGGCATCTTGATAACGACCTTGATTGCTTCTCCTGTCTGCATCATTTTGAGGCCCTTTTCAAATTCGTTCATCTCCAGCACATGTGTGATGATTGGCTCGAGTTCCAGTCTTTCCGATAGCAGGAGGTTTTCCATCTGATACCAGGTTTCAAACATTCGTCGACCATTAATTCCAAGAACGGTGGTACCCTTGAAGATAATCAGTTTGGCGAGATCGAGCGTGATTTCATTGGACGGGATTCCAAGCATCGCTGCGGTTCCTCCGCTGCGGAGTACTGAGAATCCATCACGAATCGCGTCGGGGTTTCCGCTCATCTCGAGCATCACATGGGGGCCGTGACCACGGGTCAGTTTTAAGATTTCGGTAGTCCAGTCGTCGGTTGCTTTAAATGCTCGGTCGGCACCCAACTGTTCGGCTAGTTTTAGTCTTCTTTCGTCCATATCGGTGACAAAGATTTTGCCCGCTCCAGCAGCTTTTGCGACCGTCACTGCCATGAGGCCAATAATGCCAACCCCTGTGATTAGCACCGACTTGCCACTCACGCCCGCCGACATCACTGTGTGTACTGCATTTCCAAGTGGGTCAAATACAGCTGCTATTTCGTCGGAAATTCCTTCGCTGACCGGCCAGCAATTTTCTTCAGGGACGGCGACGTAGGGGGCAAAGCAGCCATTGCAGTCGATGCCGAGAATAACAACGCTTTCGCAAATGTGTCCGTTGCCGGTGCGGCACATCTCGCACTTACCGCAGCCAATGTGCCCTTCCCCGCTGACTCGTTGCCCAATTTCCACGCGATCAACCGCGTCACCAATCTGAATGACTTTGCCAACGAATTCGTGGCCCGTCGTGATCCCGACTTTGACACGATCTTGACTCCAAGTATCCCATTCGTAGATATGCCGATCCGTTCCGCAAATTCCCGCGTGAGTAACCTTGATTAAGACTTCGCGAGGACCAATTTTGGGGACTTCAACGGCGTCGCACCAGTCCAGTCCAGGAGCGTCGTGGAGTTTTCGGATTGCCGGCATGGTTGGTGGAAGTTTCATGGTCATAAATATTCCCGTGGATGAAGGCAAGTTGCTCGCCGTCTAGTATGATGGAATCAGGTACAGTATCGTAGACAGGCGAGTCGGAGTTGGCAACCAGCTAGTTCCCTCACTCGATTGTTGCAAAAAGTGGAGTTATCCTTTGGCAAAATTCGAACCTGACGATAACCAGATAAGTTCCAAACGGGGCAGCGAGGTAAGTTCTGTACATCCGGTCGATGTCGAACCGCTCAACCAATACGTATGTGAGCGGGTAAAATTATTGCGGAAGAGAAAGGGGTGGACGCTCGAACAATTGGCTTCGCTGAGTGGTGTTAGCCGTTCGATGCTCAGCCAGGTGGAGCGAGGAATTGCGAACCCTACTCTGGCGGTTGCTTTTCGGATTGCTCAGGCCTTCGGGGTTTCACTGGCCGATTTAGTTGATGCCGCGACGGCAACCCAGCGAATTTCGGTCATCAGAAATGATGACGCGACTGCGATTTTTCGAGATGATAAGGTCTGCAGGATTAGGACTCTCTCTCCATTGAACCTTGAGAAGGATGTCGAGTTTTACGAACTTCGATTGAAGGTCGGCCAGCGGCTCAAGAGTGCCGGTCATTTTTCGGGTACGAGGGAGTTTTTGACCATCCAAACTGGGACGGTCAAAATTGAGTCAGGAGGCGAGTCGCTGACGATGAAAAAAGGGGACAGCGGTCATTACATCGCCGATATAGACCATGTGATTGAAAACATTGGTAAGTCCGAGGCGGTTATCTTTTTAGTAGATATTTATGCGAGTGATCGCTAGGCACCATCACGCGATGCGTGTCGACCTAATTCCGGGGCTGCTGTTCCGCTTCGTCCACGAAAAAACCCGAGAGCATTCCGGACGCTCTCGGGCTTGATTGACTAACAGAATTTGACAGTTCGTAATTGGATCTGCAAATTAGTCGTTGACATGGGTTTCGAGGAATCTCGCCAGCCGGTGGAAGTCGCTGTCGGTATCGATGTAGCGAACCACGGTAACAAGAGTTTCGGGGTCGACTAGTTTTTCAAATGGTTCGTAGTGTAAGTCAAGTTGACCGCTGATACTGACCATCACACCGTTGAGATTTTTCTCTGCCAGTGCGCGGAAGGCTCCAACTCCAAGTTGGCTTCCTAGCATGGCATCGAATGCATGCGGCTTAGCACAACGGGACTCATAACCAAGCTGAAGTCCTTTTACAGCGCGAGCTCCGCCAGTTTTCTCAGTGTATTTCTTCTGAACCGCATGAGAAAGTATGGAGTAAAGGCTGACTTGTGAGATGTTAATGTGTCCGTGGTCGTCACGGGAAACGCCTTCGACGTAGCTGAAAGGCAGGAATTCAGCGAGTCCTTCGGCGACGACGATCACGCCATACTGTTTGCCCTCAGATTCGCGAGCCAGCATTGTTTTTACAATACGCTCGGAAACCCGATCCATATCCATGCATTGGCGGGTCATGGTTTCGCCGGAATCATTAGTAAATTCTTCATCGACTAAGTATCCCGCCATCACGTCTTCAACGCTAATGACCAAACTTGCTTCGCCTGCAATCGCGGCGCCGTAGGACAGCCAACCGGCACTACGCCCCATGGTTTCGGTGAGGAAGTAGGACTGTGTTGCTTCCGCGTCATAGATCA
>JAAEMV010000489.1 GCA_024225195.1 Planctomycetaceae bacterium
CAAATGTTGTGAAGACGACAGCTACGGTCATGCAGTTACACGCTTTAAAAGCTGGGGCACTTTATTGCAATGAAGAAATGTAGCCTTGCAGAATTTACTTCATCAGTTCTAGGGCTCTCTCGAGCGGCAAATCAAATGACAAATGACAAATGATCAGGACGAGGTTGTGTTTTCAGAAGGTTGTCTATTACCAACATTTGGTTGCGGTATTACGTTATTATCTTCTTGGCTAATGATTGTGCTTATTCCTTTTTTATAGGGTGCGCAGACGCGTCAAAAAGTATCAGAAATTGAAAAAACGTGTTGGAAATTTAGAGGCAAGCGTCTGGGACTGATGAACCTTAAACTAATGGATCGGAACCTAAGCAAGACGCTTTGGAATGCCCCATCTTTTCCATCTGGCATGACGTCTCCAAAGGGTGATCACTTCTATTAGATCAAGGTATTTGAAGAACAGATTTACCAACTCAAACTTGCACTTTCAAATTGCGACATCCGATAAGCACAATGGGAGATTGTCAAACTGTTGGCTAAAGCGACGGGACCTGGTCTGCTAGAGCACCCGATAGAAAAGTACTACAGGAATGCTCTGCACGAGCACCCAGACAGTGTGGTTGGGCATCTGTTATCGGCTTTCGAACCCGCAATGGTAGAGATTGCTTCTGTTAGCGAAACGTCCTCTGGGTCTTTTCTCTGGGTTTTTTCTCTGGGTCTTAATAGGGGGCAAGCAACCGCACACGTCTATTTTTCAGTTTCATTTGATCGAACTGCTCTTTACTTAGCTCGCTTTGAAGGAGCCAAACGTAACGGAGGTTTTTTAGATCTACCAATGGAGTCAGGTCACTCACCTGCGTATTCCTTAGCGTTAGAGATCTTAGGTTTTGCAGCCCTGTCAGTGGAGATAGGTCGCTTACCTTTGTCTGGGAGAGATTAAGTGTTTCAAGCTTTACCAGCCCCGTCAGTGGAGATAGGTCGTCTACCTTTGTCTGGGAGAGATCAAGTGTTTCAAGGTGTTTCAGCTTTGCCAATACCGAGATGTCACTTACATTGGCACCGGTTAGCCCCAGCCCTCTGAGGTTTTTAAGTTCTGCCAGCGGATGTAGAGCTTCAGCAAGAGGACCCTCCAGCGTCAGAGTTTCGAGGTTCTTTAGCTTGACCAGGGGGGAAAGGTCGCCTGCCTTTGAAACTGAACCTAACTGGAGGCGAGTTAGGTTCTGCAGTACCGCTAGAGGGGCTAGGTCACTTACCTGAATGAAACGGAGCGAAAGCGTTTTGAGGTTCTTCATTCCCGCCAGAGGAGATAGGTCACTCACCTCTTTGTTGGTGGAGATTTTTAGATCTTCGAGTTTTTTCGAATCGGTTAGAGAAGATAGGTCGCCATCTAGTGTGCCCCGTATCCTAAGGGATTTTAGGTTCTTCAGGCCTTCCAGATGTGATAGTTCTCCTATCGAGGAATTTGGAGAGAAGTTTAACGCTTGAGGATAGAAGTCAATCG
Organism: Planctomycetaceae bacterium; assembly: GCA_024225195.1. Taxonomy (GTDB): domain Bacteria; phylum Planctomycetota; class Planctomycetia; order Pirellulales; family Pirellulaceae; genus Mariniblastus. The sequence continues at coordinate 1,496 of JAAEMV010000489.1, forward strand.
TTTCGAGGTTTGGCATACCCGTCAGAGTCGGGAGTTCATTTAACATCGGCGCATCTAAGACCCAAAGCTTTTTGAGGTTATCCAGACCTTCCAGAGGCGGCAGCTTACTTAACAGTTCCGTAAATCTGATCTCCAGCGTCTGAAGGTTGTTCAAATCTGCCAGAGTTGGGAGTTCACTTAACAACGGCACATCATAGATCCGAAGCGTTTCGAGGTTCTTCAAATCTGCCAGAGGCGGGAGTTCACTTAACAACGGCACATCGTCGATCCGAAGCGTTTCGAGGTTCTTCAAGCCTGCCAGAGGCGGGAGTTCACTTAGCAGCGGCGCATGAAGGATCTCAATCGTTTTGAGGTTGTTCAGACCCGCCAGATTAGGAATTTTGTTTAAGAGCACCGCTCTATCAATCTGAAGCGTTTCGAGCTTCTTCAGACCCGTTAGGGGCGGGAGTTCTTTTAGCTGCCGCGTATCTTTGATCTGAAGCGTTTCGAGGTTGTTTAGACCCGCCAGGTTAGAAATTTTACTTAACAGCTCCGCACCATCGATTTGAAGCGTTTTAAGGTTCTTAAAACCTGCCAGATTGGGGATTTCACTTAGCAGCAACATATCTTCGATCCGGAGCGTTTCGAGGTTCTCTAGATCTGCCAAAGGCGACAAATCACTAACTTTGGTTCCGCTGATGTCGAGGTGTTCAAGGTTCTCTAGACCAGCCAAAGGAGAGAGGTCACTGAGTTGCGATTGACGCCTGATTTTTAAAAATTTCAGATTCTTCAAATGTGTCAGCGGTGAGAGGTCTGTTAGCTCCGGATTGGACCGCACTTTGTCGAAATCTCCAAACTCAAAAGACCGCACGCTGTCACCAAACAAACGATCTTCAATGCATTCCCACCAAGTTCGTGAACCCTCATCGAATGTTCTAAATTCGACTGGACCCTCCAAGGGTGTGCTAAAAGAGAAATAGCAGTCGTTTGTTTCTGCCCACGCAATCGCCAGAGCCTCTCCTCGTCGTTGTTCCAATTCAAAAACGACCCAGCCGATCGTGACAGATGCGAGCGTGACCATCGCGAGCAAAGTCCGCAGACGGAGTTGAAACCAACGGCGTCTAAGTTTGGATGGTTGCTTTTTTTCTAAAGACATTTTCATCCAATTCATTTCAGGGTTTCGCCACGAATGAATACCTTCTTCAACTCACGTGCGTTCGGCGACGCGTGGCTTACATTCTTCTATCCCAACGAACAAATTACAAGTTTTACCCATCATTCGGCGAATGACACTAACAATTGCCATTTAAGAGACAATTGAGAATGGCGGACAGTTAGTTTTGCGATGGTTTAGCGGAAGGGCTGAACTATTAGATTGCACATCGCAAAAGAGCTATACCGTGATCCCAGAGATCGCGCGAAGCAACTTGTGGTATTTCCTAAAAAAGCCCCAACCTATCGGGAGCCTCGCCCGGTGAAGTTTGCATAGTGCTTAGGGATTCTTTGCCTGAGACAGCCAATGTTAGTAATTTATGGCTGCTGCGGGACGACGAATTAGTAAGCGTTAGGCTCGGCGTAAAGTACAAAAGTTGGTTGTTGTCGAACTTCGGAGGCGCGTAGATTGGTCCTTAAGCGAAGGGCGCCGTCCAGATGTTTACCCACCAATGCGGTTGACCGGTTGAATAGGCCAAAATGGTTAAGCGTCAGGAAACTACTCCAACGTATAAAGGCTCATTCATCCCAGAGATTAGCGACCGTATACGGAGCCCCCGGCATCTCCCAGAATCGACCATGCACGTAGCGATGGAGGATTTCGATGGAGTTGAGCGCTTTCATTTCTAGACTGGTCAACTCAATTGCGTTAGCGAGAAGGTTCTCGACCATCCGCTTAGGGTTGGAAGATTTTGGAATTGCCGCCGATTCACGGCTAACCGCCCAGGCCAACATGACTTGTCCTGCTGAAATTTTTCGGCGTTTGGCAATATCCAAAATTACGGCGTGCTCAAACAAGTTAGGATCGGTTTCGCCACGCATCCTTTCGGGACGATCGCCTGACCCCAAAGGAGAATAGGAGACCAACTGAATACCCTCACCTTTGCAAAACTCAAGCAGTTCGGTTTGTGGAAGAAAGGGATGACACTCCACTTGATTTGCGGAAGGTTTGATCCGGCATTCGGGCAATAGTGATTTCAGTTTTTTGACACTGAAATTACAGACCCCAATGTTACGACAAAGCCCCGCGTCGACGCAGATTTCGAGTGCTCGCCAAGTATCGATTATTGGCATTTGCTCGAGGCTAATAAAATCTTCGGGCTTTTCAGGCCGGTGTACATCAGCTCGAAAAACAATGGGCCAATGAATCATGAACAAATCGAGGTAGTCCAGTTTCAGATCTGCCAAAGTTGCCTCTAACGCTTCCTTGACAAGATCCGGGCGGTGACGATTGCACCACAGTTTTGAGGTGACCCAGACGTCGGATCGCTTAATATTCCCCTGCTGAAAAACACTTTCGAACGCAGCACCAACATCGGCTTCGTTCAGGTAAATCGGGGCGCAATCGATATGACGATATCCCGACTCCAAGGCGGTCTTGACGGCGTCCGTGGCGGTACCGTTCTCCATCTTCCAGGTTCCCAATCCAATTGCGGGCATCTCACCGACGGGAAATTTATAGGTTTTCATTTTGCTTCCTGAATCTGTTTCGAAGCCATTAGTTTTATCCCATTTGTCGACCAGCGCCCACATTGCGTGCTGTAGGCCTCACCGTTCAGAGACTACGATGGGCCGACTGGGCCGTTCACTGTAGATGCCAGAACTCAAACCCAATAGGAAATGGTTTATTTTATTGCACTTGGCGTTAGTGAAAGATATCAAGGATATTAAAACCTAGCTGCTTTGTTTAGGCTTTTTGTTTGAGGTATTGATTAGTCAATTACGTTTCGATTCTCTCGTTTGACCAAGCTATTAAAACTTAGTTGACTAAATTTGCTATGGGTGTGCCCGTGGACTGGTCTGGCGTGTCGGCGTTTCTGTCCAATGGCGACTCATCAAATGGGGACTTACGAAACCGTCGAAAGGTTGCCTAGCTGGAGTGGTTCACTAGTTAGGGGGCTGTCAGCCGCCAGTTATTGGTTTTCATCGCTCGAGAGATTCTCGGCTCGCTGCTCCTGACCAGTCGCCAGATCCGCTGGGCTGTCGGGGAGAGTACCACCGGCAGGGCTTATTCCATCTCCTAGCCAACGGCCTGATTTTCCAATCTTGATTGTGTGGTCGCGGTGCCCGAATAAATTAAGATTCGAGTATTCATGTGTTTCGCCCTCAAATTCATAGGAAAACGTGAGCGAAGGATATTCAATGTCGTGGCGTATGATAACAGTCTCCCCGGGAGCCACCGTTGATCGGTTAATCACAATGCTTTGATCTCCCATTTTTGGTAAGAATGGGAAGAGATCTGCAGTCAGCATTTTTACCGGTGAATTGCTGTCATTCTGTATTCGAACCGAACGTGCAGGTTGCATAAATCGGATTGAAATAACAATTGCTACTGCGAAGAAAAACGTTAAGCCAAATAGGTTTTTTATCGTGAAACGTTGTGGCATGGGTAAAGCGAACTGGTTAGCGTCGAGGATCACCATGCCGGAAGGAGTGATCTTGATCAATTAACACGCGCAAAGCCGGCTTTGCGTAATTTGTATCGTTATCAGTTCCGGTGGGTTGCTGCCAAATGCAAAGCAGACCAGTTTATGAGAAACCTCAACCAACACCCGAACCACTTGTAAACTCAAGTAACCTAAGTCTTAACTGTCATTATCAACTCTCCATGTAACATGCAAAAGCTTGGCAGATGGCTTGGGATTGCACAAGCTAAACTAATACATTCGTGAGATTTTCCCTCACGCAATCCAACTGTCTGCCAACTAATGGTTCCTGATGCAACACCACGTTTTCAGTCGAACGAAAAAATTTTCCAATGCTTTGGAGTCATCGTCATCGCCGAAAACGTGTACATCTCGCTACCCCATGAATTTTCTGGAAGATCCTGCA
>JAAEMV010000490.1 GCA_024225195.1 Planctomycetaceae bacterium
AACCCCACCAAGGCAAATCGAAAAGCGGAAAAGGCAGCCTTCATCACGTCTGCCTTCGCAATGGCTGCCGCCGCATAAGCAGCCAAGGCAACGGGCGGAGTGACCATCGACATCATTCCAAAGTAAAAAATAAACAAATGAGCGGCGAGCGGGGGCGTTTTTAACGTCGTCAACACCGACCCTACCAAGATTGCCATCAAGAGATAACAGACAGCGGAAGGCAAGCCCATCCCTAGAACAATCGTAGACACCATCAATAACAGCAATGCTAAAATGGCACTGTCGTTCGCAAAGGCTTGAATCTTAGCAGGCAAGGACGCACCCAAACCAGTCAAATCAACCACGCCTAAAATGATTCCGACGCAAGATGCCGCAACGATTAACGCCATCCCCCCTTTCGCCGCACCGACCAACGCCTGGATGACTTTGGGAAAACTCAAGCGAGTCAACTCACTGAATTGACTCAAAACTAAAATCCCAATAAGACTCACGCTTACGGATCGATAGGGCGTAAAACCAGTAAGGAGCATCGCAATTAAAATCACGAACGCTCCGAAGAAAACAAAGCCCTGGTATGCAGACATCGGGCTCTCTGACTCAGACCCAAGCTCACTCTCCGCATCGGCACCTATTCGCTTGGAATGGAAGTGCACGGTCAACAGCAAAGCCGTGTAATACAAAATCGCAGGGATCAGTGCGGCCTTAATAATTTCGACATACGTCACCGCTGGCTCAACCAACTCAAGCATCATGTAGGCACCGGCACCCATGATCGGAGGCATCAAAGCCCCTCCGGAGCTCGCAGCCGCCTCCACTCCGGCAGCGGACTCTGAGTCAAATCCGGAGCTCTTCATCAAGGGGATCGTAAACGTACCGGTCGTAGCCGTATTCGCAACCGCGCTTCCGGAAAGGGAGCCCATCAACCCGCTACTCACGACAGCTACTTTTGCAGGTCCGCCAGAGCTGTTCTTAAATAAGTTTCGAGCAAGTTTAATCACGTAGGCCGTCGCACCAGTCTGCTCAAGTAACGTCCCAAACAAAACAAACAAGAAGACGTAGTTAAACATTACTTTCAGCGCTACGCCGAACACACCGCCTGACTGCAAAAAAGACTTTTGAGCAATTTGCCCCCAAGAAGAACCACGATGCGGAAACAGCCAGTCCGGCATACTGGCTCCAAAAATCGCGTAGGCAATAAACAAGCTGCAGAGAATCGGCAACGTCCAGCCGATCGCCCTTCGTGTGGCTTCAAGAATCAGAACCAGCCCGGTTCCGGCGATGAAAAAATCAAAAGGTTTTTCATTTCCCGCACGATCCCCTAAGAGGATACCATCGACCCAAAACCTTTCCAGTCTCTGCTCACTCTGCACAAAAATGTAACCAAAAACGGCAACAGTCAACAGCATCAAGCCAATGTCAATCGCGCGACCAAATCGCCAGTCGGGTTTCTCCTTGACCAGAGGTCGACTGAGAAACACGAGTAGCAATCCCAACATCCCAAACATGGCGAGGTTGGGCTGTGGATCAAAAAGGTTGAAGTTAGCTGCGGCCAACACAAATAACGACAACACAACCGCCAACACGCAATAAACAAAATTCTTGCTGGATGCGAAACGATCAGTCATGAATGGAAGCGATTGGTTGATTGTGTTTTCGGTAAGCCATCAGCGAGAAATCGAAGTTGTGTTTGCCAAGCAAAAGTGCAACGGTCGTCATTCGGCACTCGGCCAAATACCAATTTCTTTATAGAACTTAATCGCACCCGGGTGAAAGGGAACACCTGTATCTTTCGTCGCATTCTTAGGATTGAGGGCCTTCCCGGCAGGGTGCTTTTCAGCGATCTGGGCGCGGTTTTCGTACATTAATTTAGTCAATTGATAGACGACATCTTCATCTACTTTTTCGTGTGTAATTAATTGCATATTACCGACATTCAAGCCCACCATGTCTTCGTTAAGATCACTATAGGCTTCGGCTTTTACAGGCACAGGGAAGTAGAACGGGTACTCCTTCAGTTTTTCCGGGGCGTCCTTATCGAGTTCAATAAATACGACGTCCTGAGACGCACACAATTGAGTGACGGCAGGAATCGGAATCGCCCCCCCCATGAATGCTGCATCAGCCTTTCCATCAGACAACATCTCTGCAGCGGAAAGGTAATTCCCTGGAATCACATCTCCCAAATCTTCATAAGTAACGCCGTGCGCTGCGAGTAAGGGCTTAAGGAAATAATCAAAGCCAGCACCAGCAGGGCCAAGCACTACACGCTTACCTTTCAGATCCGAGATCTTCTTAATTCCAGATCCTTCGGTAGTTACAAAAATTCCGACATTGGGTGCTAACGTCGCAACGGTCCGAACCGCATGAGGCGTTTTCCAAGCCCCCTCTCCAAGATTTGCAAAATAGGCAATCGCAGCATTAGCCATGCCGAATTCAATATCTCCCGATTCCAGTTTCCGAATGTTTTCCTGAGTTCCTTTGGTGCCCTGACTTGTAACTACCCAGTTGAGATCACCCTTATTAGCCTCGACTACGCTCGAAATTGCGTTACCAACGGGAGCAAATGCACCACCGGCAGGCGCAGTTCCAACAGTGATAAACTGCCGACCAGTATCGCCTGAGCCTCCACCAGCGACACCCTCCTTTTTTTCACACCCCGTCAGCATCAGCAAAAAGATCGCCAAAATGCCGATCGCACCATTGGACAAACTTAAAAAACATTCACGTCGTTGAGACATCTTCGTCATCCCTTTTAAAGTTTTATCTATGGGCCATTGGCGACCCCATCCGACTCTATGATAACACCCCCTCCATCGCCCCTCTATAGGGCAATTCTCAGCGAGAGTTCCAAATGAAAAACACTCCGCACCCTTGCTACATCCCCGTAGCGGGAAGAACCAAGAGCATGAAATTATTGTTGCGTTTTCTTATCGCTAAGTTTCTTCAACTCGATTTTACGAAACTGAGTGGGATGGCTTTCAGATTGCAGCGAGATGGTTCCACTCTCGAGCATTAAATTTCCATCGACAATAAACGGACGAGCCTCCCCATCACGTTCATCTAATTGTGGTTTGGTGTATTCCAATACCACTTTACCATCAACCCAGTGGCGGATTACATCATTGCCGCGGACCTCAACCTCGACCGTGACCCACTGGTCACCACGGAACGAAGGCGAATTGCTGCTTGTGCAATGGCGTTTGAATAATTTCCCATCCATCACCACATTTGTGCCAGGCGTGCATAAATTAAGAGTCGTTCGTTCGCCCGTATCACCCGCTCCCAGCAATTGGACTTCAATTGAAACTGGAAACTTCTGGTTCAGTTTCATCTTCGCGGGGTCTTGACCGTGCAGCATTAGACCATTGTTGCGAAACGCCCACCCCGGACCGTTCTCAACTTGATCGCCAGTGAATCGGTATTCCACTCTCAAGAGGTAATGAGAAAATGTATCTTTGTAAAATAAATGGCCAAATTTTTCCCAGTCTTTGCGATTCTTACCATCCATGCTCAAAAAGTCTTCTGGCTTGTACTGATCGTACGAAACCGTCAGCAATCCGTCGTTGACCCGAAAAGTATCCCCATAATTGACCCCCAATTCGTGGCCGCGAATTTTTGGCGTCCAACCGGTCAGATCTTTCCCGTTGAATAGCTGGATCCATTCTTCGGTCTCAGAATCGTCTTTTTTCGAGCGTTCTAAGGTTTCGATCGAGATTTTCGTCCCCGCAAACATCTCGTGCGGCTCTTGAACGGCACAGTCCTGAGCATTGGCGGACACGACAAAACTGGCGAAAATGACACCTAACAGCATGGATTTGATCATAAAAACACTCACTCGTTTCTCTGAATTACTAAGGCAGACCCCGAAAAGCCACAGTATAACGAGTAAAATTGAACAAAACCTCCGGTCTCTCACAAAGACTTTAAATTAATGCCTTGCGATATTCCGACAAATTTGCATAATATCCGAGCTACGGACGGTTTCGTAATTCGAACCCGTCCAATTTTTGTTGGAAATAGATTTAGACGAGGCTATCGGTCAATTGGCGAAAATGCGAAGAAAAACCACACGTCGTAAGGTTAAAGCGAAAACCCGAACAGCGAGGAGAGATCCGCTGTACGTAGACGGTGAACGCCCGCGTCCGATGTACGTCGATTATAAAGACGTCGAGTTACTCAAGAAATTGATCAACCGCCACGGACGAATTGTTGGTCGCCGCAAGACCGGCTGCACCGCAATCAGTCAGCACGCTGTGACTGAATCAATCAAGCGCGCCCGCTTCATGGCTTTACTACCCTTCAAGGGCGACTAGTCCATGCCGGAGTGCCCGATCCCCACTTCAGGTATCGCACACTACTGAACAATTAAACAGCCAAACCTGCCGATCATTCATGGCAGGTTTTTTTTTGAATTTCAAGTTGAGTGACCCTACCGCCCTTACACGCGAGGCCAGCATGTCGGAAGTGTTTAAAACGAAACGAAGAGTTGAGTTTCGCGAGACCGATATGGCGGGCATTGTGCACTTTTCTAATTTCTTTGCCTACATGGAACAGGCTGAACACGCATTGCTTCGCAGTCTCAATCTCGGGGTAATGTGCAACATCGACGGACGTGACATTAGCTTTCCCCGAGTAAGTGCGACTTGCGACTACCGCGTCTCTATCCGCTTCGAGGAAGTAATCGACATTGAAGTGGTCGTCGAAAAAATCGGCACGAAAAGTATCACCTACGGCTTTCGTTTTCTTCGTGATGAAACCCCGGTCGCGGACGGTTCCATCACCGTCGTTTGTTGTTTAATGAAACACGGAGAACGTCCCCAGTCGGTCGAGACTCCCGTTGAATTCGTCAACGCGATCAAACCATTTCTTGCCGCTCCACAACAGTCCTAGCTTTTTGTTAAAAGAGACTTAATTTCCATGTCAGTCTATTTGCAAAACCTAACGGTTCGACTGGCTCAGGGCGTTGGCAAACTCTCACCAGAGACCCGTGAACTTCACAAAAATTACTTCCTCTCCGCACAACAACCCGATGGTGGGTTTTCCGGAAGGGAAGGGGGGAGCGATCTTTATTACACAACTTTCGCGATGCGAGGACTCTCCATTCTCGGCGAACTCTATGGAGACGTTGCCGATCGCATCGAGTCATACCTCAAACCACAGCTTTCATCTCGCCAAACGATCGTCGATTTTTTCTCGCTTTTTTACGCCGCCAATCTCTTAAAAGTTTCATCCGGAAAAGACATTTTCAGCGACGCCGACCCAAGCTGGCGTGCTCAGGTGGCCACGTTTCTCGAAACCCTCCGGCGAGAGGATGGCGGCTACGCCAAAGCTCCCGAGGGCAATGCAGGAAGCACCTATCACACGTTTCTAGTCCTACTGGTGTTACAGCTAATCGAATGCCCAATTCCCAACCCGGAAATGGCGATCAAATTTCTAGATTCGAGACGCGATGTCGATGGCGGCTGGCACGAGATCCGGGTCAGCAAACGACCGGGAACCAATCCAACGGCAGCAGCCGTTGCCAGCCTTCTTATTCTCGATGCAATTGACGAATCAAAAGATCCAGAATTGGTTGCTACCACCCTCGATTTCCTAGTCGAGATGCAAACTGATGAGGGCGGGCTCCGTGCTAACACCCGGATTCCAATCGCGGATCTTTTAAGTTCTTTCACCGGAGCTCTGACTTTAATTGACCTCGATGCGTTCGAGGAAATAGACATTGCGTCGTACCGAAGGTTCGTGGAATCCATGCAACGGCCCGAGGGCGGGTTTCAGGCGGCAGCCTGGGACACGGCCCACGATGTCGAGTATTCATTTTACGGGTTGGGGTGTATGGCTCTTCTTGAGAACCATTAGAATTTAAGAGGCTGATCACTCAGTTCATCAACATCTCACCGTGTTGATCTCAACTGAACCCAGCACACGAACAGCAATCCATCGCTGAACCCACGGACTCGGTCGAACGCTGAGACCAATTATCAAAAACCGGTAAACCCATCCAATGGAGGGCATCCATGCCCGATTTTGTTGCCAACGCAGTAACCAAAGAATTCGACACCCCGACAGGCCCACTGCGAATCCTTGACGGGATCTCTACCGAACTTGATCGAGGCCAAAACATGGCAGTCATCGGTGACAGCGGTAGCGGTAAAAGTACGTTTCTCCATATCGCTGGGACACTAGATTTGCCTAGCTCTGGCAACGTTAGTTTAATGGGCAGCGATTTCACTGAGCTCAATGAAAATCAACTCGCCCAATTTCGGAACGAGAACATTGGATTTATCTTCCAAGAACACCATTTACTTCCGCAATTGACTGCTCTCGAAAATGTGCTTCTCCCAATGGTTGCTACGGGCGAGACCGATTCCAATTCGATTCAACGCGGCAAAGACCTGCTTGATTCAGTTGGTCTCTCCGATCGACTTGATCACCGGCCAGCAGCCTTGTCCGGCGGCGAACGACAACGGGTAGCCGTAGCTCGAGCCTTAATTCAAGAGCCAATTTTGCTATTGGCAGACGAGCCAACGGGTAGCCTGGATCAAGCGAATGCTGAGAAGACGGGCCAACTCTTGCTCGATCTTCAAAGCCAACACAACATGATTTTAATTTGTGTCACCCACTCTTCAAAATTAGCCTCGGTTTTTCAAAATCAAACGCGATTGGTCGACGGGAGGTTTGCAACCGTATGAATCGTTGGCAAATCGCAATCAAGAGTCTGTTCTACTTTCGTCGCACCAACCTAGCGATTGCGCTGGGTGTAGCGGCCGCAACCGCTGTACTGACCGGCGCCCTAATTGTCGGCGACAGTATGCGGAACAGCCTTCGCGAACTTACGCTCGAACGCCTTGGCATGATCGACGAAATAATGCTTTCCGATGGCTTCTTCGGTCAATCACTTGCTGAAACGCTTAGCGAAACAACTGAGTTTAAAGAAAATTATGCTCAGGCAAGCCCGGCGATTTTATTCCCGGGTGGCACCGTTCAAAACGCAACCAATTCCAAACTTCGAGCGGGGCAGGTTACCGTCCTCGGAATCACCCCACAATTCTGGAAATTTGAACAAAATGGCGAACTGATTCGGAAAGAGCTCGATGAAGATAGCATCATCATCAACCAGGCCGTAGCTGACGACCTCCAAATCAGTAATTCCGAGGTCGAATCCGGAGACGCCAGAATTACGGTTCGGATTCCCAAACGAAACCAGCTACCCGCAGACAGCGCTCTCGGTAAAAAGAGTGATTTAATCGAGAGCATCGTCGATTTGAAAGTCATTCAAATCTTGCCAATGTCAGGACTTGGCAGGTTCGGACTCTATCCGTCTCAAGCCGACCCCTACAACGTTTATGTGTCGATCCAGTTGCTGCAAGATTCGCTCGCCCGCTCGGTACTCCAGCATAAATCCGATCCCGCTCAAGCCAACCTAATCTTGATTAGCGGAAAAGGGAAAGCTCTCCCCACTGAAATGGATTCGGAGCAACTGCGCCAGTCTCTTCGGCCCTCGCTCGAAGACTATGGCCTATCTCTCAAACGCGTCACACAGACATTTTCAGGAGAGAGTGGAGATGAGACGGTTTTCGATTACTGGAGCCTTTCTTCTGATCGCCTCGTCCTGAGTGACGAAGTTGCAAAATCTACGGCTACGGCCTTTCCAACCGCCATGCCAATCTTCACCTACCTCGCAAACGATATTCGCAAATCGGAAACGGATTCCGGAATCCCGTTCTCCATGGTTGCTGCGGTTGATTTTGACAATGCATTTGAACCGCTCTCCGCGCTCACGGGCGATCCCGTCCAGCCGATCAAAGCCAATGAGATCGTCCTAAATCAATGGGCAGCCGACGACCTCAATGCGACGAAAGGAGACTCTGTCGTCGTAACGTTCTTTGAACCGGAGACAACTCACGGGGCTCAAAAAGAAAAATCAGTGGAACTCACTGTCGTCGACATTGCAAAACTTACCGAACCAGATAAAGCGTTTCGAGTCTCTCGTCGCGGCCAGGTCAGTCCCGCAGAATTCAAACAGCGTCCAACCTTGGCAAACGATCCAAATTTAACTCCCGAAGTACCCGGAGTGACTGATGCGCAGTCAATCGAAAACTGGGATCTGCCGTTCGACACGGCAGGCAAAATCAGACCCCAGGATGACGATTACTGGGGAAACCACAGAACGACACCAAAAGCATTCGTCTCGCTCGCGATGGGTCAAGAACTGTGGGACAGTCGTTTTGGAAACATCACGAGTTTTCGCATCCCGATTTCCGTTGGTTCCAGCAAAGAGGTGTCAGAGGCGCTTCTGGCTCAATTTATCGACGACGATGCAAAACTTGGGCTTCACTTAGTGCAAATTAAACGGCAAGGAATTGATGCCTCCTCGGGCTCGACTCCGTTTGATTTTTTGTTTCTTGCCTTGAGCATGTTTGTTATTGGCGCGGCTTTAATTCTGGTTTCCCTACTGTTCCGACTCGGATTGCAGCAGCGAGCAAGTGAACTGGGATTGCTAAAAGCGATCGGTTTTCCACAAAATCAGATTCGTCGAATCTGTCTTTACGAAATGGCGTCCGTCTCTTGCCTTGGAGCCGTAATCGGTGTCTCACTGGGAATGGGGTACGCGTGGCTCATGATCTTCGGTCTCAAAACATGGTGGGTGGGCGCAATTTCCAGACCGTTTTTGAGCATTCACATTTCACCACTAAGCCTCAGCATCGGTTTTTTCAGTGGGTTAATCATCTGCACGCTGACGATTGCTTGGGCTTTGAGAAGAACACGCAATCAGCCGGTTCACTTACTCATCAGCGGCCAATTAGAGTCACTTGGAAATCAATCATCAAAGAGACGCAGCACAGGCCTGATGATCATTGGTATCCTCGCATTAACCGCAGTTGGCCTTACCGCTGCAGCAACACAACTAGCGGGTGAAGCGCAGGCGGGTGCGTTCTTAGGCGCAGGATTTATGATCCTTGCCTCACTTCTGATGTCGGTCTATCGAACCTTTAAAAGATCCACCAAAGTCCATTCATCCGGGCGTTTAAACCTTTCCCGCCTGGCAATCATGAGCTTCCAAAGAAACCCACTTCGCAGCACTCTGACGATTGGGTTAGTTGCGGTTGCCTGTTTTTTAATTGCCGCCGTCAGCTCATTTCGCTTAACTCCCTCTGAGCGTGGCACGGGCGGTTTCGAATGGGTTGCCCAAAGTAGCCAGCCCATCTATTACGATTTAAACAACCCTGAAGGTCAGGAAATCGCACTCGGAGCAGAAAACAAGCTGCGTGAAGGAACCGAGATTTCTGCGCTGCGACTTAAACCGGGCGAGGATGCAAGCTGCAACAACTTATACCAATCATCCCAGCCTCGAATCCTCGGCGTGAATCCGCAGTTCATTCAGGAATTTGATAAAGGTGAAGCAGGTCGTTTCGCATGGAGCGCCTCGCTTGCCTCAACAGAGTTAGAAAAACAAAATCCGTGGCGCTTGCTCGATTCTCCGGAACCCCATTTAGGTACCGAAGAAGATCCAATCCCGGTCGTAATCGACAAGAACACAGCTAACTACAGTTTGAAGATTTACATTCTTAATACTGTTAAGCAAATTGAATATGACTCGGGAGAATCGATTTACGTTCGGGTGGTAGGATTTTTAGAAAACACACTTCTTCAAGGTAGCCTTATTATCTCGGAACAAGATTTTGAAAAAGCGTTTCCAACCATTGGTGGTTATCAGTACTTCTTAATCCGCGAATCTTCTACCGGAGGACAGTCGGATGACTCAGACATTGCTTTGCTGGAAGAAAGACTTGGTGATCAGGGATTTGATGCTCGCTCGGCTGAAGTACTACTGAGCAACTTTATGTCGGTTCAAAACACTTATATCAGTACCTTTCAAACACTTGGGGCACTTGGTTTATTATTGGGGACTTTCGGTCTTGCCGCCGTCCAAATTCGCAGCGTCTTAGAACGCAAAAAAGAGCTTGG
>JAAEMV010000491.1 GCA_024225195.1 Planctomycetaceae bacterium
AGTAGGGCGTATCGCCGATGGTTATAAATTGGAGAGGGGTGTGTTTTTGTTCTTTTTGGTGCGTTAGCTGTTGAGGAGAGGAGTTTGTGGGCGTTGCAGCTCCCAAGGTGCATACTGAGCAGGCTACGCAAAGCAGAAATCCGATCAGAAAAAAGGTAACCGTTCAGACCCCTCTCATTTTTTTACGCAGCAAGAGGAAGAGGAGGTACATCCAGACCCTGGCGCCGAGCCGTGATGACCTCGGCGAGATATTTCCACGGACAGGCGTTGCGTTTCCTGCACGTATCAATCACGCTCGCAAGTATGGCGAACACACGACTGCCTTGACCATTACGGGTACCGTGGCTTAATTTGCGTGCAATAACCCAATGACGTAGCGCTCGCTCCGCCTCATTATTGGTCAGGGGCCACGTCGGATTCGACAACACATGAAAAATCGTGTCCCAGTCGTTGAGAAATTCTCTGGCCAGCTCGCGTGTTTTTTTATGGTCTGAATCGCGATATTTCATGCAGCATTCCTTAAATTCGGCCAGGAATTCTCTGTATATTGGCAAAAGGTCCGTGGGTGGCCCCTCGCGAGCCTTGTAAATTACATCCATCAACTCGGTGAGCACCGCGTGGGCCTCGGTGCCGAATGTGCGGGGATCATCGCTCAAGCTCTGTTTCAAACCTTTTGTCTTGCGCAGTAAATGCGCCCAGCAGCGGAGCCTGTTGAGGAATTTACGATAGGCCATATAGCCGTCGCTCATCAACACCCCCTTAAAGGTTTGGCCGAGCACATAATCAAGTACTTTCTGGCTGCGAAAGCCAATGATGTAAAAGGTGACTTTCAGCGAGGTAAAGACCCATAACCACCGTTTTTTGCCCCACTCCTTCCAGGATGTCTCATCCACGAACAGGATCAGTGATTCACGCACCTCCTCAAGAAGCTCATCGGTAAGGGGAGAAACGGCGCGGCCAGCTTCATGGATACATTTATTGATCGTACCGATGCACAAATTCAATCGCAGCCAATCACGCAAAAATTCCTGGATGCGGCGGCGCGACAGGCGCATGCGCTTGGAGAGGCACACGATCAGAGCGGCCAGTGTCGGGCCGACTAGGTGCCATTGGCTTATCTCAACCCCCCAATCTTCGTTTTTTTCGAGACGATGGGGCATGAGCCGATTGACATGGCCACAGCCGCCGCAAGTCGTGTCTCCGTAGATATGCTTGGTATTGATCACCTCTATTCCCGGGCCGGTGTCATCGCCCACCTCAATATCAACGACATAATGACCTGTGCGAGCGGTGAAGTCGCATGTTTCGTCCAGCTCAAGGTTACAAGCGGAGCAGGTGCCTGCTTTGTGAATGATGGTGTCGTGTACGGGAAGTTTTTGCGTTCGACCATGCCCAGTGGCGCCGGGTTGCTTGCCGGGTTTGTTGCCCTTGGGGCTATCATTGATATTTTTGGGGGAATCCTGCTGGTCGGACTTGTCTGCGTCTTTATCATGCTCGGCGGACTCCTCGTCAGAATCGTCGAGTTCTATATGCGCGGTTTCGTCTTGTTCTTCATCCGGTTCCTCCTCGTCGGCATCGAACCGGGCCCAGGGAAAGTTTGAGCCAGGAGGCATGGAGCTGTTTTCGGAATTTTGACCCAGCCGTTCGTGAAGTTCTTTGAGGTCATCAAGAAAGAGCAGGCACAGCTCCTTTGCACTCTTGTCGGGCAAAGAGTCAATAAACTGCTTATCTATTTTTCGCAACTCTTCTCTGGATAGGTGCATGCGAACTCAGAACGTGGATAGATCTCGTAAAAACGTTGTGACGGTTAGGTTATCGTGATCCTCTTGTTTTGTCCAATCTTTTTTTTGTGTGGAATGAGGGGGGTGAACGGTTACGTTCAAGAAGCTCCATGAAGCCGAGTTCACGTAAGAAATGAAAAAACATATCAAACAGTCCGGCATCGCCCAGGCCGAACACTTCGTCTGCGGTCTGGTTGTCGGCGAGCTTTTTCGCGACTTCTGCCTGATTGCGTGTTGCGATGTTCCAGCAGAGCCGCTTCGCTATGATTTTTGATGCTTTTTCTTTAATATCCATACCTGCATAATACAGCGTGCTGTAAGATCTGTCAAGTGGAGATCGCTCGCTAACTTATTGATATCATTGAATAAATTTGACAAAACCAGGTTCGCTTTTCAGCCATTTGTAGAGAATGCTGCAGGGTGGGGTACGTTGTTGCTTCTGAATGAGCGGGAAATAGGCCACGGGAGGCCTTACAGGAGGTTAATATGGAGATGGTGCGAAGTGACTTGTATTACCCAGTTTTTGGTTTTTTCTAGATTTTTTTATTTTTTTTAAAAAAAACTTGAAGGCTTATATCG
>JAAEMV010000492.1 GCA_024225195.1 Planctomycetaceae bacterium
GGAAATTCTCAACCCCAAAAATTCCGGTTGAGATTGCGTGTCTCCGCCTGTTTCATTCTATAAGCGTGGACGATGAAGCGATACCAACCCTTTATCAAACTCACGCACTTTATTTGCCCGGGCTAACCCTCCGCCGTTAAAACCGTCTTGCAACCAGGATATTGATTGTTGGCTTAAACGGGGCGATGGCATATTAAGCGAGGCTTTGATTTTAGTGGAGCAACTTAAGGTCTGGTTGTCTCTTTCGTTTATCCTCCTGTCGGCAGGCCGGTCATCGCGTTGTTGGTGGGGGCTGAATTGCCGAAGGCCAACGTTCCGCAACGAGTCTGATTTTGGTAATTTAAGCCAACGACGATCCTAGTTGGCTCAGCTAATATGCTTGAGTTCGAGCGTAGGGCAGGGGAATTCAGTTAAAAACCATGCTCCGATACGGCTAGGAAGCAACAGGTTGACCGCCAACCGCTAATGAATCAGAAATTGCCGCCCACCACTCAAAACCTAAAAGAGCCACTGATGATTAGGATTCGATCTGCAAACTCGGAAAATACAGCTAACTCACGATATTTTTATCTTGATCTGTTCCCTGTGAACCTGCTGAATTGCCTTTTTCCGATGGTGTTCCGAAAGTTTTCACCAGGAACGCTAGTGGTCGTAACCGCGTTTTGGTTTTTGGTTGCAGGATTCAGCGGCAGTGTTGTTGCTGACGACTGGGCTCAAATCAATGGACCAACTCGGAACGGGGTCGTGTCCGACACCTTGCTCTTCAGTGATTGGGATTCCAAAAAGCTGCAAACGGCATGGAGTCGGGAAATTGGGCAAGGGAACTCCGGGCCTGTCGTGGTTGGCGATAAGTTGTACATCTTTCACCGTCCGGGCAAGAGTTATTTGTTAGAGGCACTGAATAAAAATACGGGTGCGTTACTGTGGCAACGAGAATTACCTGCCGGATACACTGGTGGAGTCGATGGAGATTTAGGGCCAAAAAGTGTCCCCGTTGTTTCTCAAGGAAACATATTCCTTCTGGGTACTGAGGGGAATTTGTTTTGCGTCGACATTGAGAGCGGCGAACTAAGATGGCAAAAAGAGTTGTTAAAGGAATATCGTGCTCAACCTGGATATTTTGGAGTTGGATCTTCGCCGATCGTGGTCGATGGTTTACTGATAATTAACGTTGGGGGCCGGGATGCCTCGGTTGTCGCATTAGATGTTAACACGGGAAAAGAAGCGTGGCGGACTTTTGACGATGATGCGAGCTACTCCTCGCCGATCGAGGTAGACCTTGATAACGCTCGTGTTGTTGTGGTTGTTACGCGATTGAATTTGGTTGGTATCGATTCACTGACGGGGAACGTTTTGTTTAAGACGCCGTTCGGGAAATCTGGGCCGACCGTGAACGGAGCGATCCCTCTGCTTGTAAAGAATAAACAGGGAGCATTTATTTTTGTAAGTGCCGCGTACGGAGTTGGGGCACGCTGGTATCGTATTTCTTCAGACATGATTGAAACCGTTTGGAAGAATGACAGTTCGTTTTCCAGCCAGTATTCGACTCCGGTTGAGTTTCAAGACGCTCTATTTGGGACGGCGGGACGAGAAGATTACGGAAATGGTTCTTTCCGATGCTTCGATCCTACCGACGGAAAAGTTTTGTGGGAACAAGATGGTTTTCCTGTCGGTCATACCTTTTTAGTTGGTAACCAATTGCTGGTCCTCGACTGCAAGGGCGGCTTGCACGTTTTAAACGCGAATCGTGAGAAGTTTGATCGAATCTACACCGGCCAGCTTTTTCCGGGTGAGGCACGATCGATGCCTGCCATTTCCAATGGTTTGTTGTACGCGAGATCAAATGCGGTTGCCGGTAAAGCCGTTCTGAAATGTGTGGTGATTGGGAAATCTCGTTAGTCGGTTTGAAGACGTTTGACTCGAACCACTGTTGATTGAACCACTTTCTATTATCCCATTTAGGGGCTTGCGCCGGAAGTCTTTGGACGTTTGGGAGCAGGATTGAACGAAATGCACGAGTTGAGACTCATGTTTTCAACCCGATGGCTGTTCTCGGCGGCCGATTTGCTAGTTCACGACCGCCAAAGTGAGTTTTGTAGAGTCCGTTACGTTTGTAGGGATTGTGATACGAGATTTACCGAAGGCTCGGGTCTAATTTCTCGCCCCCGCAAAAGTTCATGACGTAGATTTGAGTGTAGATCCGCGTTTTAACTTGTGAATCTCTAAATTACTACAACCATAATGACTGGAAATGCTCAGCAGAATATAGACAAAAAGAACTAGAAAACCCGTTCTTAGTGACGGTTTAGCGTCTATATTTCTGCACCGACAATTTTCTTCCCCACTTGGGTCGCAAAACAGTCAAACCGATACAACCTTGGAAATTAGCAATGTTCCCTCAAGAAATGTCATCGATAATCTTTGTTGGCGTATGGTCTTTGACCAGCGTCGGCGTTGGATTGATCAGTGGCTTCTTGATTGGACGTCTCTATACGCTTGGTAACGAACCCCGGAAAATCAAGAAAGACCGGGAAACAACGATGACCGCGTTGTTGGAGGTGATGAATAGTACTCACCAACTCAACGAGGATGTCGATATTCATAATGTTGCGTTAGAGTCGGCAAAAAAAGAACTTGAAACCATCGATAAGGATTCTCAGTACGATTCTCTGCAGACCACGCTCGTTGATAATATTACCCGGGTGGTGCAATCCAATCGCCGTTTGGAAAACGATTTGATCGTTTCGCGATTCAAGCTTGAAAACCAAGCTCAAGAGATCGACCGAACTCGTCGAGAGGCTAGGACGGACGCACTTTGTTCAGTCGGTAACCGAAAGGCTGTCGACGAGAACCTTCAGTTCCGCATTTCGCGATACGACAACAAGGGAATGTCATTCGGCTTGATGTTGATTGATATTGATCACTTCAAACGAATCAACGATACGTTTGGCCATAAGGCCGGTGATGAGGTTTTGACTAGCATCGCACTGGCACTTCAGGAGTGCATTCGCCCCAAGGACTTTGTCGGTCGTTTAGGTGGTGATGAATTTGTGTTGATCCTCGAAGAGTTGACCGAGGAGACTGCAGAGTTGGTTGGTAAGAGGATTCGTGCCGCGATTGAGTTGTATGATTTCAGCATTAACTCGCTTGGGCAGTCCACGGTGGTCACTATGAGTATGGGACTATCCGTTGTCGCTCCTGGCGACACCGTTGCCAGTCTTTATGAACGTGCTGATAGAGCGTTATACAAGTCCAAACAGTTGGGCCGGAATCGATTGAGCACGATTACTGAGCGAACTCTAAATGCGTCTGCGGAGACGGCGACGTTAGGTAACCCTGCCGGCGCGATTTCTTACGAAGCCTTTAAGGCATCTTTTGCGGATAGCAACCTTGAAACATAAATCGTGGGCTAAACTACGATGTGTTGGTGAGTAAAGGTTATGCAGTTGGCTACAAATTCGTTGTATTCGTGTGCCTTGCGAATTGGTTCTCAATCCAACTGAGGTTGAAGATTCATTAGTTGTCCAGAGGGGATGCTATGCGAGGTGGATTCTGTCCGAGGATCATGAGTTTTGATTGAAATAAATAATTTTTCGAAAGCATATGGATCGACGCTTGCGGTCAATGACCTAACGTTTGCGGTTAAGTCAGGTGAAATTCTTGGCTTAATCGGGCGCAATGGCGCTGGGAAGACAACGACTATGCGTGCTTTGAGCGGAATAATTCCGTGCGGAGCAGGCGAGTTCTTGGTCGACGGTTTCTCGCTTTCGGATGCGCCACTTGAACTAAAGCGGAGAACCGCTTACGTCGCTGATGATCCACGATTATTCAGCGATCTAAGTGTTGAGCAACATCTTAAATTTCAGGCAAGCGTTTACGGTGTTGAAAAGCCTGCTGATGAAATTAGAGAACTACTCGATCTCTTTGAACTAGAGTCAAAGCGGCACTCTGCTGCGTCAACGTTGTCGCGGGGTATGCGGCAGAAGTTGGCGATTTGCTGTGCGTACCTTCAGATGCCAACTGCACTATTGCTGGATGAACCGA
>JAAEMV010000493.1 GCA_024225195.1 Planctomycetaceae bacterium
CATGGGCGAAATCTTTTTTTGCAGCAAAAGCGATTGCCCGGTGAGCTCGCCAAATAGCGGTGGTAACCAAGAGCGTTTCTGGCGGGGCTGGTTCAGCAATGATTTCATCCCACCGTCCAAAACGTTTTTGGACGTCATAAACAGAGCACATCCAGCGATCAAAAAAGGGGCCCATGCTCGTCATAATGGCGTCGGGTGTTTGTTCCCACATGTGGCGGGCGGCTGACATCGCTTCTTTCTCACGGCCACTCATCATCGCGGCGTAAGCAAGCATGTGTGAGTTATGAATCATATAGATGTATTGCATCCCCTGTTGAGGAGACAGTTTCAAATATTTTTGATCGGCGTCGAGGGCTTTCACGTTTTGTTCAATTGCTTCATTCCACAAGCCTGTTCGCACGTAAATATGAGATGGCATGTGGAGGAGATGTCCACTTGCGGGGATCAGGTCGTCCAGGGCGTGAGCGGCTTTCAAAGCTTTCTCAGGAGTTAGGCTCGGTTCCATGGCGTGAACGTAAAGATGATTTGCACCGGGGTGGTCAGGTTGCAGTCTGAGCACTGATTCCAGTGTTGAAACAATTTTGTCGGTGTCCTCAACCGGTTCTCCCTCAGTCGAATAGAGTTCCCACGGTCTCAACATCATCAATGACTCAGCGTAGAGGGTGCCGACATCAGCGTCTTGCGGGAAGGCCTTCCACACTTCACCCATCGCGGCGGCGTAGGCTTGATCGAGCGGTTTACGATCTTCCGCAGCGGGGAAAGTGTATCGCTTGGCCAGCGCTTCAATTAACGCGCGTTCAACATCAGAGGCGTTTTTGATACGACTCTTTGCGTTTTCAATTGCATAAAAAGCCGCTTTCGAACGCTCGGGTGTGATTGGGCTGTTGTAGTTGGGGCCTTCGCAATAGGCAATTCCCCACCAAGTCATGGGGCAGGACGGGTCTTGCTGGGCTGCCCGCATGAGCGACCGAATCGCTTCATCGTGGTTGAATGCAAACGCCCAGGTTAGGGCTTGATCAAAATACGCTTGTGTGGCTTCCGAATTTGTTGAGATCTTCCTCGTGTGTTTACCCATGCCCTCAAACATCGAATCCTGTGCGATGGTCTCACCAGCGATGGGAGTTGGTTGCTCGGTCGAGCGGAGTATAGACAGGCCACTGGTTAAAGCGACAAGTCCAAGTAACGCGAGAATTCGGAAACTCATTACTGTTTTTCCATAACGAAGGTTGCGAACAAAAAACTGACTTATCAGATCATAACCATTTTTTTGACCCATTGTTAGGAACTTTATTAACATCAATCTCAGCAACTTGAAGCTAGAGGCGAGGTTTAATCAGTGGGTGTCATCTCAAACTCAGTTCGCCAATATTGAAAGCCCCGTTGAGCATTTGGTTTTGCCATTTAATCGTTTATGATGTTTAGTTCTAACGAACGATGGAGGTTGCCGTGATGGCCTTTTCAAGACTTGGTCCAGGAATTTAGATGCTCACTTTAAAAATGATTTGCGTTTTTGTTGGCTTGCTTTCCGGAGGTGTATTGCAAGTTGATTCGGATTGGCCAACCTTTCGAGGTCCTCAAGGAAATGGAGTTGCGACCGGTTCGGTAACAGAGAGTTGGAATGCTGACGCTGAATTAGGGGAAACGGAAGGGGTGCTTTGGCAGGTTGATGTGCCAGGTTTGGGGCATTCCAGTCCGGTGATCAGTGGCGATCGATTGTTTTTAGCGACAGCTGTTGCCAGTGACGGGAAGGCGCCTTTAAAAGTTGGGCCAGGTGGTCGTCCAGAGGCTGCAGAGGATAATGGCGAGCAGTCGTGGTTATTGCTCTGTTACGACAAACACACGGGGAAAGAAGTTTGGCGGCGCACCGCGCATCGGGGAATTCCGCGAGCTACTCGACATGCAAAAGCAACACACGCTAATACAAGCGTAGTGATTAATGGAGATTGCGTTATTGTTTTCTTCGGTTCTGAAGGAATCTACTGTTACGATCTCGAAGGAGAATTGCGGTGGAGTCGGGATCTGGGGGTGATCAACGTCAGTAAGTATGGGATTGGATGGGGATTCGCCAGTTCTCCTGCGGTTCATTCCGATCGCATCGCGCTGGTTTGTGATGATCCCGCTAATCCATTTTTGGTGTTACTGGATCTCAAGGACGGCACGGAGGTCTGGAGAGTTTCGCGAGAGAATATTTGTGAGCGAAATTGGAGTACACCCTTAATTCATTCCAGCCCAAAAAGAACCCAGATTGTCGTCAATGGCTGGCCTTGGGTCGTCTCTTATGATTTAAAAACCGGGAAGGAATTCTGGCGGATTCGCGGAGGAGGGGACAATCCAGTTCCGACCCCGTTTGAGTC
>JAAEMV010000494.1 GCA_024225195.1 Planctomycetaceae bacterium
GCCTCCCAAACTGAACTAAAGATTCCCCACACACAAACAATGTTTTCGTCGTCAACTCACTTCGGACCTTGAAATGGATTTCCGCTCTCAATTCGCTCCGAGGCGGCAGTCTTCTGAACATCACTTGGCTCACGTTTGGGAATCAGAAATAGAATAAATTTTGCAACTCCATATAGTAATCCACAGTAGAGTGACGCTGGCACCCAGCCAGCCAGCAATGCGCCAATTGGAGAAGTATCACTAAAAGCCTCATCAGGCGGATCCGGTGAAGCCTGCCACATTTGATAACCAACTTCCAAACCGATAAACAGGGATCCCCAAAACGAAATGACACCAACCATGAGACAAAGCAACGGTAAGAGCCATCCCCGTGCACTACCGGCATACAAAGAGACGACAGTGGCCAGCAGGACACCGACAGCAAAAATGGGGTAAAAATACTCGTCGAATGGGGTTTGCATAATTTGTCCGTTTAAACGCATTTTCAGTCACTTGGAGTTGGCTCGATCTCTGGATCTTCAACTAAACAAAGCCGTTCAGCCAACCGATCCCAAGCGTCGATTTTTGGCTTCGAAGCTACCACTAAAATAGAATACCGGCCTGTCGAATCGAACAACACCAGATGCGTCTTTCCTTTACCACTGAGTCGCCCGCTGATGAATCCTTTTTTTTGGGAGCTTTCGAAATGCTGTAATCGGTCCTCACATCCAACAGGCATCATTAACGAACGGACTGGCCATAGATCCGCTGTCGAAGTCGGCGATTCGTTATCCAACATGAACGCGTCTCTAAGTAAGCAGTAAGGCGAGAGCCTCGGTATAATGTGACCTAGACTTTCGTAGATACCATCGTCGACCATGACGTAGAATTTCCCCTCCGCACAATCAAGTTCGTAGCAC
>JAAEMV010000495.1 GCA_024225195.1 Planctomycetaceae bacterium
AGACGGAATGCAAACAACGAACTCTGGCGAATCAGTAGATTTCTTTCAAGAAGTCCGGATTGATTTGATCGAATTCTCAGAATTGACATTTGTCGATCTTGAAACGGGGAAGACCTCAGAATTAAAAGATGCGGTGATGTCAGACTTCCATTACCTCGACGGATCTGTTCAGAGCGTTGGCGAATATTCGATCGAAGGTCTAACCACGTATTCTCAAAGTTTTGAAATGGAGAATTTCTGCGGCAACCCATCAGGTGGGTTTTCAATTGATCGATTCCGGGTCAAGAACAGCCAGGACGAGTGGTCTGATGTTAAGGGTTTGCAGTTTGAATTTAATGGAATCGTTGACATGCTTGAAAATAAGCAATTAGTGATTGATCGCTTAAGTGCTGAGTCGGGCGTTTTTTACATTGATCCTTCATGGGAAACGAAGGAAGACGAAGTGATTGTTGAAGAAGTGGCTGCGACTCCTTTGGGGCTGGAAAAAGTACTAATAAAAGAAATTAGCTTTCCAAATTTAAAGTTTATCAATACGGCCACTGAATTGGAGTTCAATGTAAACGAGATGTCTTTTCGAGATCTTGAATTCAATGAAGATTCAATCGTTAGCCTCGGTGATTTTCGTTTCGAAGCAGATAATATTCAGGTAGAAACCGAGATAAGTGACTCTTTTCAAGACCAGCCATCGGACGTTTTAAAGCAGCGTATTTCGGGAGTACTTGGTGCTGATTTGCATGCCGATTTAAAACGCAAGGTGGACTTTCAAATTGACCTGTGTTTCGTTGACAAGTGGAAGCCGCTGGTTCAATTGGAAATGTTTGGAGGACAAATAGTCCACGTTGTTAACAAAGACGCCACCGTAACGACTTGGCGAGACTTCCAAGCTACAGATTGGCTGGCAATTTCGGGTTGTTTAGTTCCCGGGAAAATTGATGGAACATGGCAAACTGAGAATCAGGCGGATACGGACAAGGAATTAACCACGGTGAACGGAACCATTCGTTTTGGGAATCTCGATTTTGAGATTTTGGAGATGGAGCTGATCGAAGAGGAGGACCGGGCTGTCATCGGTCCGGTTCTTATGAAGGGCATGTCGACAGGGACTGGGTTGGAAGGCGAGCTATATCTGCTTAAAGACAAGCCATTCTTGGCATTGAAGTTATCGAAGGAAAGCGTTCGCCTTGACAGCGAAGGCTTTGCCAAGGCCTTATGGGGAATCGATTACGCTGATCTCAACGCCGATCAGATATCGCAGGCCAAGGCGAATTCGATTGCGCTGGCGAAAATCGCTGCGATTGAATCTGGGGAGGAACAGGAGTCTAGCGCTAAGCCTGAGTCTGCGAAGGAATAGATCTGTTTTTCAGTTCGTAATGTTGTTTTTATTGCCTTAGAATAACTCTCATCAATCGGGGTTCCGTTATCGCACGGATTCGCGATTATGAAATCAATTGCATATTCTCGGCATGGGTGAACAGAATGATCGGAGCAGGTTTTTTTCATCGCGTTGCAGCAATTACTGTTTTGCTACAAGGCTTGGTGGCGACTGGCATTGCCCAGACGACCGAACCGGCACCTCGGGTGAGTGCGGAGTTAGTATCGGTAGCCAAGATTTGGGATCAAGCTCCTCACAATGCGTTTACAGATCTCATTCACTGGAAAGGAAAATTTTATTGTGCCTTTCGAGAGGGAAAGGGGCACGCTGGTGATTTGGGAAAGTTGCGAGTGCTTGCCTCCGTCGATGGAGAGAACTGGAACTCGGCCGGTCTGATCGAAGATGCTAAGTTTGATCTCCGCGATGCCGCATTAACGGAAATGCCCGACGGAAGATTGATGGTGTTGGGAGGCGCTCAAATTCCGGGTAAAAGTACCGGAACGTTCGTTTGTTTCAGTGAAGATGGGGTCCAGTTTTCCGCCCCTGAGATCGTGATTGCTCCGGGGCGTTGGCTGTGGCGAACCACTCGTCAGGGTGAGGATTCATTCGGTGTAGCCTATGGTGCACCAGAGCGTGCTAACGCCAGTTCGTTGCTAAAGACTCGGGACGGAAGAAACTACGAGACGGTCGTTTCCGATTTATTGAATGACGGAGAATGGCCAACCGAAGCACGAATCCGCTTTGACGGTGACGCTATCGCGTACTGTCTTCACCGACGTGATGGAAAAACAAAAAAGACGGCAATGCTGGGAGTATCGAAGCCTCCTTATCGAGAGTGGCAGTGGAAGGATCTTGGGCAGCGACTGGGCGGTCCGAATTTTATCGAAACCCCCAATGGGCAGTGGCTTGCTGTAGGGCGAATCTACGACGCTCCCGTTCGGACTGAACTGTTGCAATTGGATGTTGAGCAAGGTTCGATGCGTTCGATTCTCAAGCTTCCCTCGGGTGGTGACACGAGTTATCCAGGAATGGTCTGGCACAATGATTTTCTGTGGATTAGCTATTACGCGTCTCACGAAGGCAAGACGAGTATTTATTTGGCAAAAGTAAAAATCTCGGAAAGCATATCGAAAAGCATCTCGGAAGCGAAATTGGAAAAGAAAACGCCAGTCCGCATTGGGACTCGCCGGGAGTTATTTGTCGACGATTATTTGATTGAAAATAAGCGTGACGTTCGTTTTGAATTGCACCATCCGCAGTCAACTGAATC
>JAAEMV010000496.1 GCA_024225195.1 Planctomycetaceae bacterium
ACGAATCGGTGAACTCGGTTTTGCCGCGCGGGGTTGCGGTTGGCTATGACGGGTTGCAGATTGAATTGACTTAGTCGGTGGTTGCCAGTGGGTACAAAAAAACGCCCACACAATCGAAGATCGCATGGGCGTTGAGTCGGTGCGCAAATCCAGACACTACCGTAGGCTCAGTTGCTTTTGGTTAAGCATCTCTACGTAATCGGCAGTGATTCTGAGAACTTCATCGAGATAAAAGTTGCGTTCGATGTCGTTGCTAGGGAGCATCTGTTTTTCAATAGTTTTTTCGTCTTCCTTTTCCGCATTAAGTTCTTTGCGGCGGGCAATGAACTTTGCTTCGTTGAGCGAAACTGTTTTCTCATTTTTCAGTTCAATGTACTTATTGATCTTAATGATTTCCTTTTGGAATTCGTCAGACGAATCGATTCTTTCTTTCGACTTAGTTCGAAGGGCGGAGGTGATATCCTGACGATTCATTTTTAATTTTGCAAATGAAGCCTCGGGTACGCGATCAAATTTAACCGGGTAATCTAAGTCCGCTTCCCCGATGTTGTCCATGTTGTCCGAAATCGAAGGAAGGACCAGATCAGAGAGAACTCCGCGTTTTTGCGTGCTATCTCCATTTGGACGGTAAAATTGTTGCGTGGTAATTTTCAACGCCCCAAATTCATTCGGAGGATTTTTGATCCGGCTGAATAAAATTTGGTTGAGGTTAACGAGGCTCTGGACGGTCCCCTTTCCATGAGTTGTTGTGTCGCCAATCACCAAGCCACGTCCGTAGTCCTGGATTGCACCGGCAAGAATCTCACTTGCACTGGCGCTGAATTTACTGGTCAAAACAACCATGGGCTTGTCCCAGGCGGTTCCACCGTTTTCGTCGTTCAGCTTTTGGATTGTCCCGTACGGGTCTTTGACTTGAACAACTGGGCCAATGTCGATGAACAGACCAGTGCAATCGATTGCTTCGCGAAGACTTCCTCCGCCATTCATCCGAAGATCAAGAACAAGGGCATCGACGTCTTTGGAGTTGAAGTCATCGAGGATTTTTTTAACGTCGGTGGTCGTACTGCGTCCGCCACCGCCGCCCATGTTTGCGTAGAAACTTGGAAGTTCGATGACGCCAATCTTCTGCGAGCCCTCCTCAAAGACCTCACCGTGAGCAGCACTGTCTTCCAGCTTGATTTTCTCTCGTACGATTTCAACGGTATGCAATTCGCTTTCATTCTCAGACATTACCTGAAGTCGGACAACGGTTCCTGCCTTGCCACGAATCATTCCCACGACGTCGTCTAATTTCATGCCTGTGCACTCGACAAATCCACTGCCGTGTTCTCTGAATAACTTGTCGTACGCTCGCGAGCCGTCTTCTTCACCTTGGCCAACGGCGACAATTTTGTCTTCGACCTTTAAGCCGCCCTGGGTGAAAGCTGCTCCGCCAGGAACAATTGCTTTGATTACGGTGTAACCTTCGTCCATCAGAGAAAGGGTTGCCCCAATCCCTTCCAGTTCCAAACCCATTTGGATCAAGAAGTTCTCAAATGTACCTTTGCTTAGGTAGGTGGTATGCGGATCGAAACTGGTTGTGATTGCCGTAATGTAACGCTCGACAATGTCCTCTGCGTCGATCTGATGCATTCGACGTGCGAACGATGAATATCGCTTGCGGAGGCGATCTTTTGGATCATCCTTCTTTTTCACAGTTTTATCTTTGTCGCCGTCTGCTTTTTCGTCGTTGGCGTCTCCACGTAAGACAAGCAGGCTGTACTTAATACGCTTTCTCCAATTGTCACGTGCTTCCGCATCGTTCTTGGCAAAACTAAGAAGTTCTGGGTCGGTGATCATTTCCTCATCGATTGTGAAGTCGTGATCTTCATCAATCAATTCGGCAGCGAGATCAGTTCGCTCATCGACTCTCTGTAGAAATCGATCGAAAACTTCGAAAGCCGCAAGGAACTCGCCCTTTAGCATTTGGTCGTCGAGTTCAGTTTTCCATTTTGAAAATTCGTCGATATCTGATTGCAGGAAATACGACTTGGTTGGATCCAAGTTCTTAATGAACATATCGAATGCCCGACTCGACATGGTGTCATCAAGTTTTCGTTTCGATAAGTGATCGTCCTGCATCAGTTTAGCCACAATGCGAGAGACCGTCTTAGAGATCAGTTTGTCGCTGGATGACTGGGCCGTTGTCGCTGAATCCTGTGCATGTGAAATGGTCACTGCAACACAGGCCAATGCAACAGCAAGGGCAGAGAAGCGAGTTTTGATGGTTGTGAATTTGAAAGAAAGCATCATGAATTCCTGTTGGTTGTTTATAAGACAACTTAGCCTTCGTATTTTAACATACTAATCGGTACGCGAATCGTAGGGATTGGTTCGTTTGCAAGCAAGAGTGATCTAGTAGTCCGTGGTTCATCAGAAATGATTTTTAAAATTAAATCGACCGATATCTCACTCAAAGGATGTACCGAGCAACCTTGGTGTTACCTCACAAAAAAAATGTTTAAAATGTTGCGAACTAAATTTATGGTTCAATCTCGCACGCGATGATCGCTGAAATATACCCTGAAATGTTTATTTTTGGAAATTTCAAACTGGCAACCATTCAAAGCCGTTTCGTAAAAACTATGGTTTTTGCACTGGTGATCAAGGTGGAGCATTAGCCTAGGGAGTTCGATTTGGTGAGTTTAAACAACGTCTCGGTAAATCACTCCATTCTAGGGTTGGAATTGGTCGACTTGTCGATAACTTGCCTTTACAATGACACAGCGTGATTCTTATTGGATCACGACCCTCCATCCACTTCCAACGACTGTTAAGAAAAATACGCTCGTGCCAGCCTTTCTTGTTATGAATGCCGGGGCCAATGCAGGCGCCCGCTTTGAATTATCTGTGCTTGAGGAAAACTTACTCGGGCGGGATTGGGAGTGTCGGATTGTCTTGAATGATCCGCAATGCTCTCGCGTGCACGCCGCTGTCTACCAGGACGAGGACGGTTGGTGGCTTCGCGATAATAAGAGTAGCAATGGAACGTATGTTAATGGTCAGTCGGTTGATCAAGCGAGATTAATGGAGGGAACCGAGGTTCGAATCGGTTCGAGTAGTTTCATATTTTCGGAAGCCACTCAACAAAGTGCAGCCAAGACACTTTCTGAGGAACCTGAATCAGA
>JAAEMV010000497.1 GCA_024225195.1 Planctomycetaceae bacterium
AGCAGGAGGTAACGTCGGTTCTTCCTTGACGGCTAAGGTGGCGAATTTGCGTGCCGACGCGTTGTCACCTTTGCCCAACATGATGTTAGCCCGCATTACATTGAGATAGGGATCCCCGCCGACGGATTCATCCAATCTGTCAATGCACTGTAACGCTTCGTCGTATTGTCCTTTGAGTATATGACTGTCGATGGAAATGATATCGACGCAGGGGTCATCGGGATGGTAGCGACGAAAGTCTTTAATGGCGTTGGCATATTTAGCATCGCTGATCTGGGAAGCCGCTTGCAGCCAAATCAGCATGATGTTTTTTTCTTGTTGCATGCTATCGGGCAGCGAACGATAGACGGTTTCAACTTGTGGGAACTCTCCCGATCGATAAAGTTGGGTCATTTTTTGAAACTTGGTAACGTTCTTGACGAAATCATTTTCAGCCTGGGTCAATTTTTGGAAAACCGATTTCGATTGCTCCGCAGCGAGCGGAATGAACGCGCGTCGTAAGGTTTTGGACATGAATTCTGCACTCATGAGAACGTAGATGTCGACGGCTCTTGTTTGCCCCTGTTCGTTCTTGAGAACTTTCATGTCGTGGTAGTTTACGCCACGGTCTCCGGCCAAACGCAAACGAAAGACGACACGTTTTTCATCTCCAACCATGTGTGTGCCTAGGTATTTGTAGTCACCGCCTTGTTCCGTTTGTTGGATGATTTGACTTGGCAGTCCCTGAGGCTGTCCAACGGTTTGCAATACACCTTG
>JAAEMV010000498.1 GCA_024225195.1 Planctomycetaceae bacterium
AACGTTACCAATGTCGCTTGATTGATTTTGCCGCTGGCTTGTGCACTTTTGTGACGTTGGATTTCACGTTTCAGTCGAAACTGGTCGCGCAGCATTGCCAACGGTAATTGCTTTTCGAGGGAAGAAATCGGAGAGTCCACGTTTGATCAACAGATGTTGCGAGTTGTTGGGGCAGAGCGGGAAAGGTAGCGATCGCTTTGTCGGTCGCCGATGATTTAAGAGGATCAACCTTAGAAATCAATGAGGAACTCATGCGTCGCCAAGCTGACCATCGTTTGACAAAGCACGAGCTATTCATCCACGCCACTGAGAATACCGAAGCGAATTATAGCAAATGGCGTTGGAAATGCTGCGGCCTTTCCCGACAACCGAATAACCGATTTTTGTCGCCACCAGTAACCATACACCGGAAGGTGGCCGTTATTTGATGTCAGATTCAAAGGGAAGCAACGGTGCGTCTTCCGTTTCAAATTCAAGATCCACAACAGTATCGAGCTGGCGAGCTTGAGGAGCGTTACCTTTTGAGCTGATCCATAGTTTCTGCGTCTTGGATCCCTCAGAGATTGATTTTACCAAGTACTGGATCTTTTGCGTTTCCCCGGCAGCGAGGCTGGGTAAATTCCAGGATTGAGTTTGTGTGCCGATGCGAACAGCATCGCCATTGGAAGAGAATTCAAGTCCCAGCGGAAGGGTGATTTGGATACTTAGATTTTCTTCTGTGTGAACACCCGGGTTGTGGAGTTCGAGGTGGAATTCACAAACATCGTTGAGCCCCATCGTATCTGGGCCGACCAATTTCGTATGGAGTGGAACTTGATGAAAGTTTGACGAATCCGTCGAGTTGAACGCGACCCCTTTGAGCATTTCAGAAGATTTCGTTTGACCGGAAGTCGCTTTGTAAATCGCTTGTTCAGCTGAGTTTGCTTGGCTAGAAGAAACGATTGGCGGAACCGTATTTGTTTTGGTAACTGCGGCGGGTGCAGGATCGGCCAGCGTGGGAGCTGCGTATTGAGTGAAATTCAATTCAGTTTTTGACGAGTTTAGCTGGGCGGCACTATCGCTTGTTAAAACCGATGCAGCCGGTAAGACTTCCACGGGTGTAGGTTGAGTCGCAACTGCTGACGGTTTGGCCGCAGATCGAACGGAATGGGATTCAGCTAATTCTGATTCCGGTTGTAGAACCATTTTTGGAAGTTCTGCCACTCGCTCTTTGGCGACCCGTTCGGTGATCATTCGGTTGGTTACAACTCGCTCAGTTGGGGCTGGGGATTGAGTGTTGAAAAATGGGTTGCGCTGGAAACCCGGACGTGTTTCAATCGGCTTTGGTGAGACTTGGCTGACTTGGTCGGAGACCAGCTCGCCCGGCGTCTTTTCAAGTAATTGTGTTATCTCGGAAGTAATGTGCCGGCCATCGGGCTTTTGAGTTAGTCGGATTTTGTAGTTTTGAGCTACTGAACCATTTTGAATCGGGGTGACTTCAATGATCTTGACGGAGTGCGGAACACGAAGTTTTACAGCAAATTCGTTGGGTAAATTTGGGTCAACCCGATCAACGTCAACTGAAACACCGTCTCCCTCGAAAAACCCTTCGGCGGGTGGACGAACAATGACGGTCGGTAACGTGGTGTTGGAACTGACTGGTAGCGGAGATGGCTGCGGGGCGGCAATCGGTTGGGTCGGTGATCGTCTAGCTGGTAAATTTTCGATGGCGGCAGGGGTCGGTTGATTTACCAAGGGCGGGGCAGCATGGGGTGTTTCATTGAAGTTAGCAAGCTGATTTACGATTCGATGTGGTTGTACCGGAGTCGTTGGGAGATCAACGACGGGTTCAATGTTGATTAGCTTGGCCGTCGTGCCCGAATTTTCTTGAGGTAGGGGTTCGGTTGCACCTGTCAGTAAGACAGCCGTATTGGGAGACTGGGCAAAAGCACTGTTAGGAGTCGCAGCGGCAACGGTAAGGCAGGCCGAGACAAATGTGAGTGCAAGAGGTTTCGTCCAAATTGGCATTTTAATTTCCACAGTTCCAGTAAGATGGAATTGAAATTCAGTTCTTTATTACAACTAGTTTTTGCGAATGGCGTTTCTAGAAGTGTTGTCATCGATCGGTGTGACTACTTCAGTCACCAGTTCGCACTTCCCCTGAAATCGATTCTCCATTCCTGCCGTGATCAGTTGCGTGTCGCGACCGATTGCGTTGGATTGAGCTCGAAAACGAATGACAGTTTCCGTTTCACTATCGAGGCTATCGATTCTCCAAGAGACAGTCCTTTGTGCTTCATCGATCCAACTCAAGCGGTCGAATCCAGTCAACACCATGTTTTTGGATATTTTCATTTGAACGATGATATTGGTCGCGTTTTGTGATGAGGGATTTCGAACTTTGATTTCAAAAAGGTTAGGTTGGTTGAGAAGGAGTACAGTCGGGTCGCTGGTTGAGATCTCAATCACGCTTGT
>JAAEMV010000499.1 GCA_024225195.1 Planctomycetaceae bacterium
ACGGTCGGAGCGACGAGGCTTGCGAATCGGCAAAAGTTGTACGAAATCAAAAGCGTCATGGAAAAACCAACCCCAACGCAAGCAGAACAACACTTAATTGTGGCCGGCCTTCGCGCGAGCCATTACCTGTGCCTCTCTGGAATGCACATTCTCACCCCCACCATAATGAACCTTCTTGAAAAAGAGATGCGGTCTGCCGAGCCTGACAACAATATCGCTTTATCCCCAGCGCTTGAGCAACTCGCAAAATCTGAACGATACCTTGCAACCGAAGTCGACGGCGGCCGATACAACATTGGCGTCCAATATGGCTTATTAAAAGCGCAGGTCGCCTTGGCGTTATCAGGTAAAGACCGCGACGAGATTTTAACTGAACTACTCAACCTTGTTGCTGAAAGTAAACCAAACTCTCGTCAAACCCCCTCATCGGGAGCTTAAATCCGATGAACTTGAACGCCGATCAGGAAAATCCACTCGCTGGTAAGGACAAAACCGCCGACTGGCGATCTAACCGCTTGGTTAACGTCATTGAAACCAGCGATAATGACTTGAGAAATCAAGCACTCGATGAGCTATGTCGCGGGTCAACAAGCGAAGAACTTTTGGGCGATTCCGCAGCGCTAGATCAACTTTGGCGAACCACTGACAACCTATACACTCAAGTCCGAGCGTTGTTCTTTCTTTCGGCAATTCACCGATACCATTTACCGAAACAATTCGACCGGTCTCGATCCGCACCGGGAAAAATTCCTTTTGACAGTTATCGTCAACTGCTCGAGCGCCGGTTCATCGAGTCGATCGACTCCTTACTGACCGCTCAGACCGAGAACGGTCCGAGCGATGGAATTTCAAGTGCTCTGGCTCAAGCCTATCACGAACTCGCCTTTCAACGCCTCGCAGATCAAGTCCGAAAAAGTGTTCGTACGGTGCGGGGCAATCAATGGATGTTTCGAACCGGCCATCCCGACGATCATCCGCTAAGATTCCGGCCCGAGCTACTGGCTCGAGATGAAAACTCACCGGCGTTTCCCATTCTTTCAGAAACAACAGCCGTGAGAATGGATTTCTCTCACAGTGGCTGGAGCGATATTTTCTTTCTGGGAATGGATTTCCCAGCCGGTGCAAAAGTCATCAATGCTTCGATCAATCTCGGCGTCGTCGACAGGGACGAACAACCTCAACCTCCCATTGAATGCTATCTTCGCGTAATCGACAGACCTGTTTTACGTTTAGTTAGCATCGACCTTAAGTCGACGGCTGAGATTCAGTCGATTAGTGAAGTGTTTGACTTCGCGGCAGACTACCTTGGATTATTAAAGGCCGCAGTGATTGCCTCAGGAATCGTGCCCGCCGGTATGGACGGATGTGGAGAGTCGATTAGGCCTCTTCTCGAACGCCTCGTTGGCTCATGTTTGGGAATCGAAATCGTTAGCAAAGTTAACGACATCC
>JAAEMV010000500.1 GCA_024225195.1 Planctomycetaceae bacterium
AAACTAATCGTCGCTAAATACGCCTGGACAGCAGTGGGCCACTGCCCGTTCGAAACGACATTGGCATGATCTCCCCCACGTGTCGCAAAGTTCCTTTTGCCGGAAGGATCGTAAACCTCACGGGCAAGCCGTTTTCCAAACGCCGGAACATCTGACAGATCACCAACCACACTGGGAGGAAGTGCGATACTCTCCAGCGGATACAGATCAAAATACTTGCGGGGAACGACCCACGGCAAATGAGGCTTAGTGAATCCGCACGCCAGAAAGAACGGTTCACTGCTTGGCTTGCCCAATTCTGACACTGCCCAGCTGGCAACCCGGCCATCGAACATTTCTTCATCTTTCAGGTCGACTTTTCCCCAAGGCGTCCAAGCGTTCTTGGGTAGACGCATATCACGTTGCCGACCAGCACCGCCTTTCGTTCGTTCCGGGACGAAATAATTGTCCCATGATTCCTTATCATATGGATTGGTCCCATGGAATATCTTCCCACTCCCGCGCACGACATAACCTGCTGCACGAAAGTGTTGCATCAGCGTGATCGCCTCTGGAAGTTTGGCGCGCAACTTCTCACCATTCCCATAAACCCCCGAGTTTGCTGGAGCAATTCCTGTCAGCAAACTGATACGGGAAGGATTGCACAAGGGTGCCGCACAGTGCGCGTTTCCAAAGGAAACACCACGCTTGGCAAGACGATCAATATTCGGCGTCTTTGCTTGCGGATGGCCATCCAGATGGCCGACCCAATCACGCAAGTCATCCACAGCGATGAACAGCACATTGGGTGACTCATTCGCGAATAGGGACTGGGAACACAGACCCGCGGTGAGCCACAACACAAGCGTTTTAGCAATACTTTTCATTGAGGTTCCATTATAGGGAAAGGTGCGGATCAAGGTGAAACTTTTATACGCTTACATCGGTCGCAGATAACGCAAACATTGTAAAGCCGTCGAGAAGGAAAAAGCAGGCTGCAAATACAGTTTTCCGCACTCTTCCAGCGTTTGAGATGTGGCTTAGATCACTAGAAAAAGACCTACATGGCGAAGATGGCAGAGGCGATTCGAGATTCAATTTACGTTATAAAGAAGACGCTGGCTCCGTTAACAATTCGATTTCCAAAAACTGGATCCCCGCGATGAACAATGAAAGTGGTTACTTTTTAATTAAGCCCAAGCTTTGGCAGATTTTCCTGACATGGTTTCTTCTCTTTTCATCCAATTGCTACGCGGAACAATTTCCACTGGGAATCCTCGGCGCGACCGGTAAAGTTGTCGCGGGGCAATCCGATATCGAAATCACTTCGGTCGGTGAAGATTCGCCGGCCGAATTGGCTGGGGTTTCCGTTGGCGACAGGATCACAGGTATAGGCGACCAACCGTTTGGAAAACATACGAGCAACATTAATGACGGGGGAAATGGCCCCCAAAAGACGCTAGGAGAAGCGTTGGATACGGTTGCGGCCATTATCGATCCGAACAAAAGAAAGCTGGTGTTGAATCTACTAAGGTCAAAAGAAAAAGATCAAGAAAAGGACACGATAAGGATCGCTTGTGCGCTTCCGTATCGACCCAGCGTTTTGCAAAAAAAAGGTCGAAAGTTGTTGATGGATCGAGCAGCAGCACATCTGAGAAAAACATGCGTTAAGGGAAGTTATTGGGATGCGCCTGCCTGGGGCTTGACGGGGGATCGCGTGCTGACAGCTTGGGTGGTCGTAGCGCTCAGAGCATTGAACGACTCGAAGGACAAGGAATTGCTCAACAAGTGCCGAGCTTGGTTGCGGGGGCCCAAAGGTCGATGTTGGGTACCGGACGATCCGATGAAACAGGGGCCCGCTTCGCTTGGCAATTGGGCCTTGACTGGGACGGCGGTTGCGTTGGTCGAAATGTGCGGCGGAAAACCGGGACGTGACGACCAACAAACGCTTGAGGTCATTTGCAAAACGTTGCAACAACGAATGAACGAGAACGGGCTGTTTGGGCATGACGTGTCGACGGGTTACGGCGGCAAAGGCTTCAACGTAATCAACACGCTGTCCCATTTGGCTTGGGCGATGGGTGCGAAAGCTGGCGTCCCAATTGATCAAACGAGCTGGGAACTCAGTCTTGGCCAGATCAAAAAGTCCGTCGATCCCGACGGTGGAATTCGATATTGGAGTGTCTGGAAAACGGGAACAGCGGATGCGTCGTTACGCACAGCTTCGATGGCGTTGGGAATGGATATCGCAGGCCAGGAGCCGGAATTGTGCGAAACGTTTTCCAAGTACCTCGACAAGCATCGTGCTCGAACGCGGGAAGCTCATGCCGTAGGTACTCTGGGAATGATGTTAGCGCCGGCGGCATTGTGGCGACACGACGAGGCGGCCTATCAAAGATTCCTTAAAGAATGGCGCTGGTACCTGGCATTGATGCAGGACCACCGGGGAAAAATTAACTACATCGGAGGGAAAGGCAACAATGGCGGTGATAGTTATCTTGGCATGGATCGAATAATCTGCGTCGTCGCGATCATGATTGTTGCACCTCCGGAAGGAAATCTGATGCTTTTCGACGCATCGTAGCGGGCCTTCTCGTGTGTGGTAGTGACCCAGTGATCAAGCTATCAACTTGGTTGTGGATTTAAATCCGATCAGTTTTCAATAAGACACGCAAGCAGCCGATCTGCCCTGTGGGTGTGGGGCATCGTTCTGCCAGCATGTCCCACCTTGGCGTGCTCGCCGTGCGTCTGGGACGCAAGATCGACTGGGATCCGGTCAAGGAACAATTCGTCAACGACCCTGAGGCCCAAAGTTATGTAGCACGCGACATGCGTGGGCCGTATAACTACAACGTGATTTAACAGGACTTTGGCACAAAGCTCTGTTGTGTACAGTGTT
>JAAEMV010000501.1 GCA_024225195.1 Planctomycetaceae bacterium
ACGATGCTTACGGCTTACGATTTCACGATGGCGTCGTTGCTCGATGCTTCTGGTGTTGATGTATTGTTGGTTGGAGACAGTATGGCAATGGTCGTTCAAGGCCACGAAAATACGCTGCCCGTCACTTTAGACGAAATGATTTACCATTCTGAGATGGTAGGTAGAGGCTCTCGTAACGCATTAGTGGTGGTCGATATTCCTTTTCCCATTAATCATCAGGGGATTCACCAATGCGTCACTGCGGCGGGACGAATTTTAAAGGAGACGCGTTGTCAGGCGGTTAAGCTTGAGGGGGGAGCCGAACAGGCAGAAGTCATCAGTGCTCTTGTGACTGCCGGGATTCCAGTAATGGCTCACGTTGGGTTACGACCACAGGCTGTTCATACGATGGGTGGTTATAAAATCCAAAGGGATCGAGATCAAATTATGATCGATGCGACCGCGGCTCAGGCTGCCGGGGCTTTTGCCATCGTTTTGGAATGTATTCCCGCCGAAATAGCAAAAGAGCTCACTGATCATTTGAATATTCCTACGATCGGAATTGGCGCTGGAAAGCATTGTGATGGACAGGTGCTGGTGATCAACGACATGCTCGGCTTGACCAGTGGCTATGTGCCAAGTTTCGTCAAATCCTATGCGAATTTAAAAGAGACGATTCAAACCGCAGCGGCGGAGTGGTGCACGGAAGTCAGGGATCAGGAATTCCCGGCCGATGAAAATTCATTCTGAAAAATTGATTGCTCGCCATTTTGTTTGATCCGGCCAGGAACGCTGCCGAAGAGTTTTGGTTTGACTCATTGTGATCTGCCGTACTCATCGCTTAAATGTTCAGGAGCTGATTTGAACGATTGAGATTTGAACGATTGAGAATTGAACGTCGTTCGGTGGGCGAGATCGCTG
>JAAEMV010000502.1 GCA_024225195.1 Planctomycetaceae bacterium
GGCTAGTTTGCCTGTATACGACAGTAGCGGAAAAGAAATCGGTAAATACGAGATCGATCCGACGGAAATTGCATCCTCGATCAACAAGCAATTGTTGCACGACGTCGTCGTGATGTACCAAGCCAGTGCTCGACAAGGTTCGCACAAGACCAAAAGTCGAGCCGAAGTGGCTGGTAACAAGAAGAAGATGTACCGTCAAAAGGGAACGGGTAACGCCCGTGCAGGAAGTCGCCGCTCGAACATTCGACGTGGTGGTGGACATGCATTTGCGATCCGCAACCGGGATTATTCGTATCGCCTGCCTCGCAAGGCCGTTAGACTTGCAACTCGCATGGCGATGGCTGGAAAAATTCAAGATGAGCAGGTTGTTGTGCTCGACGGTCTTTCGATGGACGCACCAAAAACAAGTGCGATCGCCGGAATGCTGAAGACAATGGGGCTCGAAGGTAAGAGCACATTAATAACCACTGCGGAGCACGCTCCGATGGTTTACAAGAGCGCTCGCAACGTGCAGCGTGTTGAGGTTTTGCCTGTGAGCGACCTCAATGCATTGGCAATCCTGAAGCCACACCGTGTGTTGGTGACCAAGGAAGCCATGGATCAATTAAAAGAAAAAACAAGTTCGGCAACGGCTGAGGCGAAGGGTTAATCAACGATGGGCAAAGTAATTACCAAGCGAAATCGAAAACCGGCGCTTCCCAAGAAGTTGGTTTTGGAACCACATCAGGTCATCCTTAAGCCGACCGTCACCGAAAAGGCGATGTTTCAGTCGACAGAGCTGAATCAATACACCTTCAAGGTCAACCCGTTGGCTACGAAGACCGACATCAAGAACGCTGTTCAAAAGCTTTTTGAAGTCAGAGTAACCGGGATTTCGACGCAGGTCCGCAAGGGCAAACCGCGTCGGTATAAGTTCAGGTTTGGACGCACGAAAGACTGGAAGAAGGCAATTGTCACTCTGCACCCAGAAGACAAGATCGACTTCTTTTAGACCAATCTGGAATTGGTTCAGGAATCTTCGGGTTCCTAAATATCGAATGGCGATTCGGATAAGCAACGCAGACATAAACTAAACGGAACATTGCAATGGCAATCAGAAAATACAAACCTACCTCCGCTGGACGGCGTGACGCGAGCGTTAGTGACTTTAAAGAACTAACCAAAGGCGCCAAGCCAGAGAAAAGCCTGCTACGCCCGGTCGTTAAGACTGCCGGTCGAAATAACCAGGGAATTATCACGGCACGTCATCGCGGCGGTGGTCACAAGCGTCGTTACCGAATCATCGATTTCAAGCGTGACAAGGACGGTGTGAAGGGTGTGGTGAATTCGATTCAGTACGATCCGAACCGCAGTGCTTACATCGCTTTGATTTACTACGTCGACGGCGAGAAGCGATACATTATCGCACCGGAAGGCCTCGAGGTCGGCAATGTTGTTCTCAGCGGTGCAGAAGCACCTCCGACTGTTGGCAATTGCTTGCCGCTCAAGAACATTCCTTTGGCAACGTCGATTCACAATGTCGAAATGCGACCAGGCCAGGGCGGTATCCTGTGCCGGAGTGCTGGTGTTGGAGCGACTTTGATGGCTCGCGAAGCAAAGTGGGCACAGATTTCACTTCCAAGTGGTGAGATTCGTCGAGTCCCGGCCACGTGCCGTGCGACGATCGGCAAGGTCGGCCACTCAGAGCACGGTGCAGTCGTTCTCGGAAAAGCGGGTCGTTCACGCTGGCTTGGACGTCGACCGCATGTTCGCGGTACCGCCATGAACCCGGTTGACCATCCGCACGGTGGTGGTGAAGGTCGTACAAAAGGTGGTCGTCACCCAGTGAGTCCATCGGGCGTACCAGCCAAAGGTGGACGGACACGTCAAAAGGCAAAAGCATCCAATGCTTCCATTGTCCGACGGCGTAAGTCGAAGCGTTACGGTCAGTTGAAAGTTAAATAGAAATCGCGTTTAGGCACACCGGCCCAACGAGTCAAATCAGTTCGGCCGCTAACCATAAGAACACAAAACATTATGAGTAGATCACAGAAAAAAGGCCCTTTCGTCGACGAAAAGGTTTACCGAAAAGTTCAAAAGGCGGAAGCCGCTGGCTCAAAAGAACCCATTAAGACCTGGGCTCGGGCTTGCACTGTAATTCCGGAATTTATCGGATACACTTTTCTGATCCACGACGGTCGAAAGCATGTCAAGGTTTTGATGACCGAAGATATGGTTGGACACAAATTCGGTGAGTTCGCCCCTTCGCGAACATTTAAGGGGCACGGTGGCGGCAAGAAGCGATAGTCGCCCGGTGCGACTCGTTGGCAGCAGCCGGCTTTAAATTAAAACAAGCACGATTTAGACGCAGACATAAAAATGGCATTTCAATCACAACATCGTTACGCACGAATTAGCGCACGAAAAGTTCGACCTCTGGCCGATTTGGTTCGTGGGAAATTCGTGGACGAAGCTTTGGACATTCTCAAGTACCAGCCTCAGCGTGGAGCTCGGATGCTTGAGAAGGTTATCAAGAGTGCTTTGGCCAACGCTCAGGACCCTAGTCAAAACCCTGGGAAAATCGTCGAAGAGCACAACCTGTTTATCTCCGAAGTGTGCATCGACGGAGGGCCAATGTTTAAACGAGTACGGCCACGTGCTCGAGGCATGTCGTTCATGATCAAAAAACGCATGTCGCACATTCGTGTTGGCATCGACGAAGTATAAAAACAAAACAATAACAACTGTCGTTTAGTGAGTCACAGATGGGTCAAAAAGTAAATCCAATCGCGTTTCGAACCGGGGTCATGGAAGGCTGGAAAAGCCGATGGTATGCTCCCAAAGCTGAATTTGCGACGCTCTTGGTAGAAGACAAAAAGATTCGCGATTTTGTGCAAAAGCACCCAACGCAGAATTACAAAGCAGCCGGAATCGATCGAGTCGAGATCGAGCGGACACGTGACGAAGTGAAAGTCACTTTGTTTGTCGCTCGTCCTGGTTTGATCATCGGTAAAAAGGGGCAGGAAGTAGAACGGCTTCAAAATGAGATGCAGAACCTGATTGGGCGACGCATCAATTTGAAAGTCGAAGAAATTGGTCGCCCTGATTTACAAGCACAGCTTGTGGCCGAAAAGATTTCAGAACAATTACAACGTCGAGCCAGTTTCCGCCGAACAATGAAGCGGGCTGCAGAAGAGTCAATGGATGCTGGTGCCAAAGGCATTAAAGTTCAGTTGGCCGGACGTTTAGGTGGTGCAGAAATGGCCCGCCGAGAGAAACACATTAGCGGTTCGATTCCTTTGAGTACAATTCGCGCTAAAATCAGTTATGGTTTCAGCGAAGCGTTGACTGCTCAAGGGCACATCGGAGTTCAAGTTTGGATTAACCAAGGTAATTACGGAGACGAAGTCGATGGCTCAGATGCCAAAACGGGTCAAGCATCGAAAGGTCCAAAGAGGTCATATAAAAGGTAACGCTACTCGAGGTAATACCGTTATCTTTGGTGACTACGGTCTCCAGTCGCTTGATCCAGGCTGGCTGAAGGCACAGACTATCGAAGCGGGTCGTATCGCGGCCCAACAATATATTCGCGGAATTGGAAAACTTTACATTCGGGTGTTCCCACACCGGTCGATCACGTCGACTCCGTTGGAAACCAGGATGGGTAAGGGTAAGGGTGAACCTGAATATTGGGTCGCCACTATTAAGCCCGGAACCGTCTTGTACGAATTAAGTGGTGTGACCGAACAGCAAGCAAAAATTTGCTTTGCTCGTCTCGCTCACAAGATGCCGTTCCGCGTACGAATGGTAAAACGCCGACCGATCTAACCATCGGTCGACGCGGGAAGTGCCACGGTGCACTTCTCGGAACAACGGATAAAGAAAAGCACAACAACTACGTAAAGCGAACTGAAAAGCGAACTGATCATGGCGACCCTATCAGAACTACGGGAAATGAGTAACGAGCAAATGGCAGCCGTCCTCCGAGAGGCGTGCAAAGATTTGTTTCAGTTGCGAATTAAGGCACAAACCGATCGCTTGGATGTTCCGTCGGAACTGAAACGAAATCGCAAGTTAGTTGCTCGAATCAAAACGATCCAGCGACAGCGTGAAATCGAAGCAGCCAAGGCTGCTGCCGGTAGCGAAGCGTAACCCGGTTACGGACTAAGTGCGAAAACGAAAACATTAAGAGTAAGAAGAAACTGGAATAACAAATGCCGAAACGAATTTTAACCGGTCGTGTCAAGAGCGACAAAATGGACAAGACGCGAGTCGTTCAGATTGCACGCCTGGTTCGGCACCCGAAATACGGCAAGATCTACCGCGACCGTACCACTTGTTACGTTCACGATGAGAACAATGAGTCGAAGGAAGGTGATACGGTTCAGATTATTGAATCCGCACCACTCTCCAAAAAGAAGCGCTGGGCTTTGGTAAGTGTTGTTGAAAAGAGCAACGAAGTTGACGTAACAGCCATGAAAGCTGCTCGGAAGCTCAAAGAAGCAGCAGAGGAAAGCGGAGCCGTTGCCACCGAAAATAAAGCGGAAGCAGCGACAGAAGAGACAGCGTCCGAATAAAAACGAACTTGACGCTCAAAACGACAGATACAAATCACCTTTATACATTGACGAATCATGATTCAAGCAGAAACCAGACTTGCGGTCGCTGATAACACAGGTGCACGAGAAATCATGTGCATCAAAGTTCTCGGGGGTTCGCGTCGTCGAACCGCCGGACTCGGTGACGTAATCGTTTGCAGTGTCAAAAGCGTTATCCCGGGCAGCGACATTAAGAAGAAAGCGATTGTCCGTGCGGTCATCGTTCGGTGCAAAAAGGGAACTCGCCGAGAAGACGGCAGCTACATCAAATTCGACAGCAACGCTGCAGTCATCATTGACAAAGACAAAAACCCTCGCGGCACGCGTATCTTTGGTGCGGTTGCCCGTGAATTGCGTGACAAGAACTACATGAAAATCGTCAGCCTGGCCAACGAAGTTATTTAACTAGGCCTGCGAGACTAAAGAGACAAACAAACGAATAGCAGTTGGAATCATCAACGGCTCACCAGAAAAAGTAGAAATCATGGCTCGACTAAGAGAACAATACAAAACAACGATTCTTCCCGAATTGAAAACTAAGTTCGGAAGAGAGAACATACTTTCGTTGCCACGAATGGAAAAAGTCGTGATCAACATGGGTGTCGGTTCAGCGACACAAGATAAAAAAGAACTCGCCGATGCAAACGCGGCCATGACGTTAATTGCAGGCCAAAAGCCGGTAATTACGAAAGCTCGAAAGTCGATCGCTAACTTCCGCCTTCGCGAAGGACAAGCGATCGGTTGTAAAGTCACGTTGCGTGGAGATCGAATGTTCGAATTCATGGATCGCCTTTTTTCATTGGCACTACCACGAGTTCGTGACTTTCGCGGAATTAGCGAAAAGGCGTTTGATGGCCGAGGCAATTACAGCTTGGGCTTGAATGAGTACGGAGTTTTCCCCGAACTGAATCCGGATAAATTTACTCGGAAACAAGGGATGAACATCGTGTTTGTAACGTCGACCCAAAGCGACGAAGAAGGACGTGAGTTGCTACGGATGTTTGGAATGCCTTTTAAGGATTCCAGCAAGAAGGACTAGATACGACGATAGATTTAGAACCCCCGTTGGGTTCGATAAGAATAGGTGATCGAGTCACAGGACTCAATCAAACGTACTTAAACAGAATTTTTTACAGGCTTTTGTTGTGGCAAGAAAATCGAAGATCGCTAAAGCGTCTCGACCGAAGTACCCGGTTCGCCGTGAGCGACGGTGTAAATTGTGTGGCCGCCCCCGTGCGGTTTATCGCAAATTTGGCGTGTGTCGAATCTGCTTTCGCAACCTTGCTGACCAGGGAGTTATCCCGGGTCTTCGCAAGGCAAGTTGGTAAAGGCAAGTTAAGGGAAACAAGCGACTATGATGACTGACCCAATTGCCGACATGCTTACTCGCATCCGCAACGCGGTGA
The DNA here is from genome assembly GCA_024225195.1 of Planctomycetaceae bacterium. Lineage (GTDB taxonomy): Bacteria > Planctomycetota > Planctomycetia > Pirellulales > Pirellulaceae > Mariniblastus. Next base: position 5,984 of record JAAEMV010000502.1, read on the forward strand.
GCGTGGAACGGCCCAACGTGGAAATGCCAATTTCCAAGGTCAAAAGTGGTGTGGCAGAAGTACTCAAACGAGAGGGCTTCATATGGGACTGGAAAGCCGAAGAAGGCGAACCAGTTGGCCAACTACAGATTGATTTAAAATACGGACCGAGCGGCGAAAAAGTAATTCGCCACGTAAAACGTGTTAGTAAACCCGGATGTCGGGTCTACTCCAGTGCACGTGATTTGCGACCGGTCTTGAATGGCTTAGGTATTTCGATCCTCAGCACCAGCAAAGGTGTGATGAGCGACCGGGAAGCCCGCCAGCAAAAAGTCGGTGGCGAAGTGTTGTGTGAAGTCTGGTAAGAGGTTCGCCTGACCAGAAATGAGTCAGCCGAATTCAAACGGGGAAACCCGTCCGAATCTGGCCCAGAACTGCCGGGAAGTCGGCGGTTCTGATACAAAAAACAAATTGTTGGAAAAGATCCATGTCAAGAATTGGCAACAAACCTGTCTCAATCGTTGATGGTGTAACCGTCAGCGTGACCGATGGAAATATTGATATCGAAGGCCCTAAAGGTAAATTGAGTTTCCGGCATCGCCCGGAAGTTTCAGTTGCCGTGGAAGACGGCATCGTGAAAGTTTCGCGTGAGCGGAACGATAAAAACTCGCGAGCGTTTCACGGACTTACCCGGGCTTTAGTGCAAAACATGATTCTCGGTGTCAAAGACGGCTACGAGAAGAAACTTGAGCTTCAAGGCGTCGGTTATGTCTGCCAGGTCGCAGGCAAACAACTGAAACTGCGTGTGGGCCTTGCCAATGAACTCGTCAAAGACATTCCCGATGGCCTCGACGTCACGTGTCCCGATCAGACACACGTAGATGTAAAGGGTTGTGATAAACAAAAAGTCGGCCAATTCGCCGCAGAGGTTCGCTCACTTCGAAAACCGGAGCCTTATAAGGGTAAGGGAATTCGCTACGTCGGTGAGCATGTGAAACTTAAAGCGGGTAAATCAGCCCAGTAACCGAGGGTTCCAGTAAATGGATTACTGGATGGGTTTGGGCGGTTTTTCGGTTGGAAATAAAATTAAAGCGAGATAGTGCGGTGAGAAAACAAAAACTAGTTAACAAGCAGCGTTGGCGTCGCACAAATCGTGTGCGCAAGAAACTGCGTGGTGATGCCACTTGCCCACGGTTAAGTGTCCGCCGCAGTAACAAACACCTGTATTGTCAACTGATTGACGACGATGCCGGGAAGACCCTCGCTTCAGCAAGTACACGTGATAAAACGCTCGCCGACCAGATTGGTTACGGCGGCAACTGTGAAGCGGCGAAAATTATCGGCGCAGCAATCGCCGAACGAGCAATCGCTGCCGGAGTGACCGAAGCCTGTTTCGACCGAGGACCTTACAAGTTTCACGGCCGCGTAGCAGAACTTGCCAACGCAGCACGCGAAGGTGGATTGAAGTTTTAGTGAGTTGAATGAAGGAGCACCGCTGGATATCCAGTTCGCTCCCGCTGGTTTAAGACAGCACCTTGCGAGTAGAATTTAAACAAGAAATCAAATACGAACTGTTAGAATGAATCACGCTCAGGCAGGTTCATTATGAAAACATCGAGGTAGAAAGTGGCTAAAGGCAACCGAAAAGACAACCGGAAAGATCAGGACAAGCCTAGTTCCGGTTTGATCGAGAGAACGGTAAAAATCAAACGATGTGCTGCCGTGGTAAAAGGCGGTCGCCGATTCAGTTTTGCAGCCATGGTTGTTTGTGGCGATGGCAAAGGCAAAGTTGGCTGGGGCTACGGCAAAGCTAACGAAGTTCAGCCAAGCGTTGAGAAAGCAAACAAGCAAGCTTCGAGATCACTCGTCAACGTCAACATGGTTGATGGCTCGATCCCACACCGGATCGACGGACGTTTTGGTGCCGCACGCGTTGTACTTTTGCCTGCCGGTCCTGGTACCGGAATTATCGCCGGTTCTGCGGTTCGCGCCGTTTGCGAAGCTGCCGGTGTTAAAAACATTTTGACCAAGAGCTTCGGAAGCAACAATCCAGTGACGCTTGTCAAAGCCACGATTGAAGCTCTTCAACATGCACGAACAAAGGACGACGTAGAGCGTCTGCGAGGAGTCCAACTGTGAATATAAACGACGTACACGAAGGCATTCAAAAGTTCAAAAAACGCAAGAGACTTGGCCGGGGAACCGGTTCAGGACTCGGAAAAACTTCCGGGCGTGGCCATAAAGGGCAACGATCTCGTGCTGGACACTCGCAACACCCAACCTTTCAGGGTGGTGCAATGCCGATGATTCGCCGAATTCCAAAGCGCGGATTCAACAATAAATGGGCAGTCGAGATTGGTGAAGTCAACATCGGAGAATTGGAAGCAAATTTCTCTGCTGGTGAAGAAGTCACTCCAGACAGCCTACGCGAAAAAGACCTTGCCAATTACCGCTACGATGAGTTAAAAGTCTTGGGTAAAGGCGAGATTACTAAGAAATTGACCGTCCATGCTCACCGATTTAGTGCTTCGGCCAAAGAAAAAATCGAAAAAGCCGGTGGAACCGTAGTTGAGCTTCCAAAAAAGAAGGCTGTCGTTAAGAATAAAATGAGATCTGCCACGAATAAGTGATTCGGAGCAATCCGATCGTTGGTTGCTTTGGCAAATTCGCCGTCGGGCAAACTGTAGAAGGATCGTCAGGAACACGAAACTATGTTAGAGAAGCTCCGTCTCATTTTTACGATTCCGGAACTCCGGAACAAGGTACTTTTTACCTTGGCTTTGCTCGCGGTTTATCGAATCGGATGGCAGATTCCTCTGCCAATGATCGATCAGGAAGCCGTCTCTGAATTCGCCAAGAACATGAGCGGTGACTTGACTAAGTTTTTAGCCAAAGTCTCGGTCTTCAGCGGCAGTCAGCTAAACCAAGCCACCATTTTTGGCCTTGGCATCATGCCCTACATCTCTGCTTCGATTATCTTGCAGTTAATGGGCACCGTTTACAAGCCTCTCGAAGAACTCAAAAAAGAGGGCGAGGCTGGACGCAAAAAGATTAATGAGTATACCCGCTACCTAACCGTTGTTCTTTGCTTGATTCAAAGTGCAGGTTACCTCTGGTTTGTGATCATGGCCGACCCTTCTGGGACCGGTGCACAAAATATGACCAACGAGGCCTTTGAGGTGGCGAGCACGGGCAAGCTAACGCTTGGCTGGCAGTTTACCGCGATTTTAATCATGACCAGTGGAAGTGTATTCCTGATGTGGCTCGGTGAGCAAATCGACGAATACGGCATTGGAAATGGTATCAGTCTTCTAATCATGGCCGGCATTGTCGCAATGATGCCGAGTGCCTTGATGAGCCTGTTGAGCAACGCATCGTTTGAACTTAGGGGCTTCAACTCTGGCATTGGTCTGGAAAAGATCATCATGCTGGTGATGATGTTCGTTGGCGTGGTTGTCGGAGTCGTATTCGTAACCCTGGGACAACGTCGTATTCCTACGCAGAGTGCGAAACACGTTCGAGGCAGACGCGTTTACGGCGGCACGAGACAGTACATGCCTTTGCGTGTTAACCAAGCGGGTGTGATGCCGATCATCTTTGCTCAAAGCCTGTTGATGATCCCACCGTTCATTTTTGGCTATCTGGGCGGAGGCGAGGGATTCTTTAGCGGTATGATGGGCGGTCTTGGAAACTTGCTCGGAGACCCAACCTCGATGGTTTACAACTTAATCTACATCGCGATGATTTACTTCTTCTGTTACTTCTGGACAGCGATCACGTTCAATCCGAAAGAAATCTCGGACAACATGAAAGACAACGGGACATTTATCCCTGGTTACCGCCCAGGCCGCAGAACAGAGGACTACCTTGAGAAGGTGATCGAGCGGATCACTTACGTTGGTGCAGGTTTCTTGGCTTTGATCGCCGTTGTTCCAACCATTATCTCTGAACTACTTGGTGTGGATTATATGGTTGCCAGTTTCTACGGTGGAACAGGCCTTTTGATCGCGGTCAGCGTTGCGTTTGACCTCGTTCAGAAAATTGACAGCCATCTTGTTATGAGAAACCACGCCGGCTTGCTTGAATAACCACTTACACGTCTTAGTTTATGCGGTAGCAGATAGTGAAACTTCCAAAAATCGACAGCGACCTAGTTCCCTACCTAATTATTCTGGGAATCATCATGGCAGCGACGGGTGCGGGCCAGATGTGGGTCTTAACGGCCTTGATACTCCCAAGCTAACCGCTGGGTTGTCCGGTGCTCGCGTGAGGGATAATTAAAAACTCACCCGAGGCACCTTCTTCAGGGAGTAACTAAAACCCGCTGTGCCGGCGTGAATCTCCGATCGCTACACCCCGGAATTTCGTCCCGTCCGCTCAGGCATTGGTGTACACTGGGTTAGACACCGTTTTCGTGGACTTGGCTAACGCCCCAACCACGTGGGCGACTTTATCAAATACGAAACTTCTCCATTTGCGTTTAGGAGCTTAGCTTGAGAAAGAGCATCCTCCATCTCTGCGGGGCGTTGTTGCTAACTCACGTATGGTTAGTCTCCGCTTCAGCTCAGGACAACTCTCCAACTGCCAATGCTCCCAACATCATCTTGATCAATCTCGATGACGCCGATTACCAAATGTTCAGCCCTGAGATGCTGAAACTTTATCCACACATCAAAGGCCTTGTCGACCAGAGTCTTTCGTTCACCAATCTCCACGTCACAACTCCGTTTTGCGCTCCCTCCAGGGCAGCTCTATTCCGAGGCCAGTACGCACACCGAACTGGCGTGAGAGTCAACATTCCGGATTATCCACTATCGCTTTCTTTTCGCGGTGGTTATAGCGAGTTCCTACGACAAGAGCACGAGCAAGAGGAACTAGGTGTTTGGATGCGGCGAGCAGGCTATCACACCATGATGATTGGCAAATATCATCACAATGGTTTCAATTTTAAAATACCGCCGGGGTGGGATGACTTTTACATGTCAAACGGAGGACGGTACATGGGCACCTACCGGTTTACCAATCGCGACAACCGAAACGGTGGCCACTCCAAAAACCCTGACGACGTCTACCGGACTGATCAGGAGAAAATTGACGCGATCCGACTAATTCAGCAACACACTGAAAAACAAACCCGACAATCAGCCGCAAACACATTTTCAAGTCGCCGTAAGCCGGAGCCCAACACGACGTCGTCCACCACATCCAACAGCTCTCAACCGTTTTTCCTTTACCTAGCGCCGCTGGCTCCCCACCGCCCGGTCGGGAATGACTTTACCAATATGGTTCACAAGGCACGCTATGATGACTGGCATCCAGAATTAAAAATCCCGAAGACACCAGATTTCGACACAGCCCCTCTTTCGGACAAACCACCTCATCGCCAGTCACCTCCTTACACGGAGGCGGAACTTGACTTGCTCCACCTTGAATATCTTAGCCGTGCCCGAGCGGTTAAATCGGTCGACGACCTTTTGGGCGAAATCCTTGAGACTCTGGAAGCCTGCGGCATTCGAAAATCAACCTATATTTTCTTTACATCGGATAATGGATACCAGCTTGGCCAACACCGCCTTCATGGGAAACTGTATCCCTATCGCATCTGCACCAATGTTCCACTTTACGTTTCAGGACCTGGCATCACCGGCGGCAAAACCGCTGATCATTTGCTTGGGCACATTGATTTGTGCCCGACCATTCTTGAACTCGCCGGAGCAAAGATCCCCGAATTTGTAGACGGCAAGTCATTTACCCCACTTTTGAAAGACCCAAAAGCAACCAGCGAAACAACTTGGCGAGAACCAGTAGTCATTGAAAACTGGCAAGCCAAAAGAAACCGTGGCAAAAACTTTTTAGGTGCCTACAGTGGCCTGCGGTACCACAATAAAATTTACGTCGAATGGATCAATGGTGATAAAGAATATTATGATTTTTCCGACGATCCGCACGAGCTCAGCAATGCCTTCGAGAATCTAAGCACTCCTGAACAACGACTTCTAAAAAGAGATCTGTTGAATAGTCGGAACGTCTCGATGAATCCCATTGCGACTATCATCCCTGCACCGGTGGAACTGGATGACCGTGCTGACTGGGTGCAGGGTAGGGCAGAGGACGACCATTCTATTGCAGAGATATTGATTCATCTCCAGAATCCAGAGACCAAGGAATTCTGGACTGGCCGACAGTGGAGTGAATCTCCGACTGACCTGAAAGCCAATGTCTCGGCCAACGACCAGCAACTGATCACTTGGCACTACCCAATCAGCCAACTTAACGCCGCCCGGCTTACCGCCACGGCCTGGGCAGTCGACAACGATGGAAATAAATCAGCCAAGGTACAACAGGAAATCGAATTCAATTTTTCACCAAATGCGAAATAAGGCACTCTGGTTTTAAGGCAAACAAGATCCTGCGAACCAACTCACTACCGATCCGGCTTCTAATCGTTCAGATTAAAAACGCGTTTCGCATTGGCCGTGGTGCTTTTTGAAAACAACTCAAGATCAACGCCTCGGACATCGGCCAGACAAGAGGCAGTGTGGCAAACCATCGCAGGCTGGTTTGGTCGCTGACTTCGATGAGGATGAGGCGTTAGGTACGGAGCATCGGTTTCGACTAAAATCCGATCTTCGGGGATGCGCGCTGCAACCTCTCTTAGCTCGTTTGACTTTTTAAAGGTCACCATCCCCGCGAAACTTATGTACATGCCTAACTCAAGGCATTGCTCAGCGGTTTCCCACGAGCCGGCGAATGAGTGCATAATTCCAATCACCTTGCCGTCACGCTGGTGCGCCTTTAGCATCGCAAGAATATCTGATTCACATTCTCGCATATGAATGACAAGCGGTTTTTGAGTTTCAAATGACAGCTCAATATGTTTCGCAAACCAAGTTCTTTGCTGCTCAATTGGACAGTAATCCCAATAGCGATCTAGACCGGTTTCTCCAATCGCAACCACTTCTGACTGAGTGGACAATTTGAGAATTTCTTGCCATTCCTGCTCCGTCGCATCCTGGCAATGATTCGGGTGGATACCGACCGCGGAGTAAACCTGAGGATATTCTCTGGCAAGCTGAGCGCACTTTTCACTGGTCTGGGCAGTCGTGCCGATGGCCGTGATTCCAACCAAACCTGCCGACGAAGCATTTTCGAGCACCTGCCCAAGGATCGGGAGCAACTGCTCATCTTCAAGGTGGGCGTGAGTATCAAACAACATGATCGAACCTGGAAACGTTGCGAACGCTGCCGCTCAAAGTGGACAGAGATTACGAATTGGAAAAACTACGATCGCCGGACTGGCGGATCAATGGTAAATCCACGGGACGACGCATCGTGCAATCCTCGTCCGCACGGTGCCAGTACATGACTTCCTTGTCACCTAAATGCCAACACAAACAGACCGCTTCACCCTCTCGAACCGCCGGGAAGTCAACAAAACCTTCGTCGACCTGCGCTACACCAAGTTCGAGTTGAGTAAGCTCGTTGACAAACTTATCCAGTCTGTCTGATTTGAGTTCGTTTGCCTGCTCAATCGACTCCAACTCTTTTGCATAGTCGTCGTTCTGAGCACCTTTACCACGACCTCCAACAAGGTAGTCAAGCCGCTCCCTCGTCTCGCTGACCTCTTTTGAATTGACAACGATATCCTCGACGATCATCTTGACCAAAGGCAGCGTCAAATTCGCTGTTCGAATAGTGAAATTCTTATTTTTTGAAGTTGTAGTCTTCATCCGGATTCAGCCTAGATTGCTGTTACGAACGGCGAGGAAAATTTGCCCGGCGGGCTTCGCACACCTTCATTATAGCTCAGCGATTAATTCTGGATATTGGTAGGCATCAATTTGGATTGCGACCTGATAAATTCGTTCGTTCCGGGCACCGCTAACCTTCACCGATACGAAGTTAATAGGATGGCGCATGGCCATTTGTGTTTGATAACACACATTTTTAATAACGTTTCACTGTGCCCATTAACTCTTACAGCAGGGGAATACTGGCGAATTAGGTGTCGAACGTTGACGATTAATAAAC
>JAAEMV010000503.1 GCA_024225195.1 Planctomycetaceae bacterium
CCCGCAACAAATCATCAAAAAAACGACTTGTGATCTGTAGGCCACTTGGCCCCACCATCTTGCACAGGATGGGGTGTCAGGCTTGAAACCAGGCTCGAATCCAGTTTGGGAACGAGGCAGGGAACGTGGTTTAGGTGGGTGGGCATGAAACATTGCCTCACTGTAGCGTTTGCGCACCTCAGCGTCTAAGCATCAACACGTTTCACCATCTGGGGAAAGGATTTAAGCGTCAGGGAAACAGTACTCCTGCCATCATGCTTGGGTTTTATGCGTGTTACTTCAGGCGGCTGCACTTGGGAATCTCAGTCGGAAGTGCATCGCTAAAGCAATGTTGGCGAGTTTCACGCTAGAAACCCGATGCCGATTTTGATTTGTTGCGAAAATGATCTTGCATGAATTCGATAGAAAGTGCGATAGCCACTGACAAACGTATATGTACCACCCGGACAATGCTGATTGGAACGGGTCGGGCTTGAGTGCCATAAGGAGAATGAATTCATGAAAACGCCGGTAAGATATGTTGCGATTGCGATCGCTTCACTCTCTCTCGTGATGTTTACCAGTTTGGGCAATGTGAGTGCTGACACGCCGGAAGAGTCTTCGGGATTCGGTAAGGCTGCCAGCGCGATGAATCCATTGAATTGGAAAATGCCACAGCTCAAAATGCCTAACTTCAAAAGTTTGTTGCCTAGCAAAGCGGAGCAGACTGAGATCAACGAAAAGAAGGATGGCTTGTTTGATCAGGTAGGTAAAACTGCTTCGAATAGTTGGTCGAAAACCAAGACTGCGTTGAGTCCCAAAAATCTCAATCCTGCGAGATTCTTTACGACCTCTTCGAAGTCTGCGGTCAAAACAACGCCAGTAAAAGAGAAGGAACCTGGATTTTGGAGCAAGCTTCTCAGTCCATGGCCAGAAGAAGAGCCGGAGCAGACAACGGTAACAGATTTTCTTCGCCAGCCCCGTGTTGGAAGCTAGACGCTTCCGATCCTGAAAGAACTGGCTGTTACGTCATGCGATGAATCATTGCCAGGGCTGTCGAAATTACCGTTCAGGTAAGTCGACAAATTTATGCGTCTACCGGGCACTCTCTACAGAACTGTTTTGTAGAGAGTTTTGGTCCGTAGATGCACTCGTGCGATTCGTGTCGCTTTGGACTTCTGGTTGCAGCTAAGCTGTTTTCCAGTGATTTTTGATCTGCCGAAAATTCAGCATTCGATTCTCACTACGCAGTGGGAGCCCAATTCTTACGGTACTCACGCCGGATTTGGCTTTGAAGTTCTGGGTGTCCTTTGATTTGCATCG
>JAAEMV010000504.1 GCA_024225195.1 Planctomycetaceae bacterium
ATAGCTTGTCGCACCCAAGTCATATCAGAAAAAGTACCCAGATGACCATTCCCTTTGGCAATCTCATGCCGGCTTTCTAAATTGGCATCCAGTAATTTCTGATGTAGCTTTAAAGACGACTCCCACGGAACTACCCAGTCGGAATTCCCATGAAACAAAAAGAATGGTGGATCGTCGGTAGTAATATAACTCGTGGGTGACGCGAGTTCATAAGCTTCCGGAGCAGCCGCTCGAGAGTCGCCCAGCCAGTAGGCCAACACATTCGAAGAGGGTGAGACCCAACTAAACTCGCAAGGTGCTCCCCCTGCCGCGACACATTGAACTCGCGAGGAGAATCCGGCGAGAGACGGTTCAACCTCTCCTTCTAAACCATCTTGCGGATGCGTCGTCCCCAGCAAGGCAACCAAATGTCCCCCCGCAGAATACCCAAAAGCGCCCAACCGTTTGGCGTCAATTTTGTAAATATCGGCGTTCGCTCTCATCCACCGAACTGCATGTTTGCAGTCGTGTATTTGTGCAGGGAATTTGTGCTTCGGAGCATGGCGATAGTCAATTGCGACAACTACATAACCAGCGCTCACCATCCGCCACGCATGTCGAAGCATCGTGAACTTCGTCCCGCTGCGCCAAGCGCCACCGTGAACGGCCACAATCGCCGGGAAAGGACCAGCACCGGAAGGAATGAAGATGTCGCACTTTAACTCCCCGTCATCCGTTTGTTTGTAGACAACATTACGCTTCGTTTCATAGGAAGGACGCTTTCGCTTTGAACTTATTGCAACCCGGGGCCGAGGCGGTAGGTCGTCTTCATTTAATTCTCCCTCTTGTGGGCTGACAACTGCAGATATACCAATCGAGATAAGTTCCTCGTTCCCTGTAAACTGCCGAATGTTGTTCTCAGCCGAAGCAGAAAA
>JAAEMV010000505.1 GCA_024225195.1 Planctomycetaceae bacterium
AGGCTTCAAACCCTTGATCTGCGCTGCATTAAAAGATTCCTTGCCCGGGGGGTCTATTTGTGTGCAACTTGGCATGATTTGTGAACGCGTTGTCATTCGTTGCCATCCTCCCAAGGAAATTTATGTTTCCATTTTAAATCCTCTAATGGTATATTTCGCCAATAACTAGCAATGTGCCGCGCTTCGTCTCGCTCCTTCTTTAATTGCTTGACGCAATTGCCGATGCCTTCGGTTACTGTTCCCTTGTCCGATTCATCATATATTCGCTCATAATGTTTTATGAGCCAGCGCTTGCCTAACAGCTCCTGAAGCTGCTCGATGGCTGCATCAATTGTCTGACCTAACTCATAAGCGGATATTGTGTCAAAGTAGTTTGCTTTTTCGCCATTGTCCCACTTGCCAACTCCCCGCCTCCAATCGTTGTGCTCTCGAAGCGTTTCAATAATCTGTTCGGTTTTCATTTGCAGTGTTCCTCGATCAAATTCCTAACGGTTTCTTCCATCAATTGCTCGTTACGCTTTCCATACTTTAAAAGCTTGGCATATGTGTCGAATGGTAGCTCGCAAACGTATGTGACTTTTGCTTCGCTTGTCGGTGCTGTTGTTTCTTTTTTTTCAGGTTTCATATTGTGCCACTTTAGGCGGTTTTTATTATTTTGCAAGCGCTTTATTTAAAGTGCTGCTGCTTGTTGTTCCCCTATAGGAAATTGATTAATACATGCAACCAGGCAATGATTGCGCTGTAAGCTGCGCAAATCATACCTTTGAGTCCTGCCTGCATTGATTACAAAATTAATACATGCAACCAGCAAGCCGCTTGTTTGCAGGGATTGCGGCTGATTGTATGTATTAACATGCAACCTGCAACCAGTAATACATGCAACCAGCTTATTCACGATAAAAGGCTTTTTCTAGCTTTTTGTTGGCATTCAGCTTTTTTGTGACATTTGCGCCGATTATTTGCGCAATTCTGGCCTCAAATGACCGCTTGTTCATGTCGCAGCCAAGTGCGTCAAAGTGCATCGCATTGGCCTTTCCAACTGGCAATTTGATCAATATATCGTCGTCTGAATGTTTACGCTTTGCGCCCGGCTTTGCATGCTTGCTGGCGTCTTTTGCCTCATCTATGATGAAGTTCGGATAGTCCCACCGCACTACAAAATTGTCTGTCGGTGCAAACGATCTGACCTCAGTCTCAACGATTATATTTTTGTCCTCTTCATGCGGAGTCAGACTCAAGATTGCGTCCATATCACCGACCAATGACGACGCGCCCCGGAAACGATCAATGACCGATTTGCCCGCCTGCGATCCTTTCCCGAAGTGGTGAATCAATATAGGGGTTATCTCGTACTGGGCAATAATCTTGTCCATCCAAGCGCATATTGCCTGCATTTGACTGTTGTCGTTTTCATCCTCTGCTTGGTTAAACTTGTACAAGCAATCGAGCACTATCACGTCCCATTGACTGGCATCTATTCGGTCGAGTACCTTGCTTATCTCTTGCGGGCTTCTGACATCGTAATGCTTTCGCAGTGATAGCCTGCCGAATGTGTCCGGGATGCACCATTTAAACGCCTTTCCTGCCCGCTCCCTAAACTCCCACTCGTGCAGCTCAAAATCGGCGTACAATACGCGAAACGGCCTTGCTGGCGCCCATTTTAGAAACGGCATGCCATTGCATAGGCTGGCGACTAGATCCATGACAAAATGACTTTTGCCCGCTTTGGCTGCGCCGCCTACAAGCATTTTGCTTCTAGCGTATAGCAGTCCGTCAATAATTATTTCCGGGCGCATTGCCTTTGCTTTGTCAAAACTTGTTGGCATCCCCTGCATGCCGCACTCAATTTGCGGTAAATTGGAGTCTGCTGTCTGCAATAACGTTTTGATTGCGTCCGGTTGCATGCCTGCTGCAATGGCGTCGGCTGCGTCCCATTTATCCGGCGCTTGCTTTGGTATGTCGATGGCCCTGGCCTTTGGCAGTAGCTTGCAAATATCTTTTGCGGCCTTGTGCCCCGGTTCGTCGTTGTCTGGCCAAATAATGACCTTGCGATCCTGTAGCGCGCTAAAATCGGCCTTGCCTAGTTGCCCGGTGCCGCCGCACCACGTCACGACAATGTGATCCGGCAATAATGGCTGCAACGCCTCGACCGCTTTCTCGCCTTCCACGATGACCACTGGCGCGTCTGGCTTTTGTTTTATCAGTTCGCCTTTGTACAATGGGCGCGGCTCTGCAAATCCGCACCACTTCCATTCAGGCTCGCGCTTGTCGTGCATTTGTACCCAGGACATCGGGCGAATCTCTTTCTCGCGCTGTTCTGTCTTGTCCCATCGCATGACCACGCCGACCGGGTTGCCGTTTGTGTCGCGGTATCGGTAAACGTGATCTGCTTTGCCATACTCAAAATGATCGCTAGGCGTGACAGTTGGTATCTCTGTTGAATGCTCCCACTGCTGGACCGGCTGCTTTTTTATAGTTGGCCGGGCCTCGCGGAATGTGATCAAGTTTGTGTCATTGGCTAAATCCTCGGCGGCTGTCTTGGTGTCTAAGTTAAACTGCCAAGCGTAAAGGGAAAGCATGCCTTGCCCTCCCTCGCCTGATTCGTGGCTATGCCAGTGGCCATCGTGTGCATTGACCGCTAGGCTGCCTTTGTTGCCTATCTTGTACCATGCCCCGGCGTGCTTAATAGGTTTGCCATCAAACCAGCGTTGAAGGTTGCCTTCTATGTTTTCGGCTAACCTGCTGTCGAGTTGGTTGTAGTCAATTGTTTGCGATGGCTCAGGCGGGCGCAAGTGCGCCTCAGTTGGTATGAATGCCATTGATTAAGCTTTCAACCATCCCTCGCCGCCGCACGCTTTGCAGTATTCCCATGTCTGCGGGTCTTGTGGATGCCCTAGCCTGCCAGTGCTGCCAGCAAAATTGCCGCCGTCACCGTCGCACTCGATGCACTTGATCAGCCCTTGCAGCTTGCACTCAAGTTCCTCGATTTGAAGCTCTAGCTCTGCAATCTTACGCTCTTGCCGGTTAATGATGTCAGCTTGCATCAACTGGATTTGCTGCCGCTGCTGTTCGATTTTTTGTTTATCTGTTAGGTTTTTCATAATGCTAGCCTTGACTGCTGCAATAATTGTTTGCAAGCGTTAAATTAGTTATTTTTTACTCATACATCCAAGTTATCCCATAAAACGCAATCAGTGCTGCATCCACTAAGCCATCATGCGCCTTTTTGCTGCGCGGCTTTCCTGGATGCAAAAACTTTTCCTCCGGCCAATTGTCTAAAGCTACTTCAAGCGCTTTCTCTTTTGTCGTTTTGTCGCCTTTATCATTCCAATAATATGACTGCCAAACGCGGCTGCTGGTAGTG
>JAAEMV010000506.1 GCA_024225195.1 Planctomycetaceae bacterium
AAACAGCGTCCAAGCGGGCATAGCAAACTGACAAACTCAATTCGACTAGGGACGGACAAAGGTATCGCTTAAGACAATTCGTTTTATCAAATACCTAAATTGATTATTATTTTTTGACAGATCGGTCAGGATCGCATCAATCTCTGGACGATCCGAAATATCAACTGGGCGACCGAGCGAGTAAGTCATTAATTTCTTAGTCAATGCTTTGGCGAACTTGCTCCGCTGTTTCAAAAGACAATTCTTAAATTCGCTAACCGTGGCAAACGAATCACCGCTAGGTAAAATTCCAGAGGAATCAACTTTCCCGCGTTGTCGATAGCTGCTTCGATAACGTCCGATAGCATCAAAATTCTCTAACGCGAACCCAAGGGGATCTATTTTATTGTGACAGGAAGCACACGCGGGATTGTTACGATGTTTTTCGATTTGCTCACGTATAGTCCCGGCGCCGCGGATATCCGGATCGAGTGGTTCAACATCAGGAGGCGGTGGGTTGGGTGGTGTTCCCAATATGTTCTCTAACAACCAAACTCCGCGAACCACGGGTGAGGTATCAATTCCGTTGGCAGTTACCGTTAGAACACTTGACTGACCGAGAAGCCCTCCACGTGGTCCACCTGCAGTGTTCACCTTTTTAAAAGCACTTCCATCGGTAGCGACGTCTAATTTATACAGGCGAGCCAACCCAGCATTAACAAACGTAAAATCACAATTAATGAATCGGTCAATCGACATTTCTTCGTCCAAGAGATGTCGGGTGAACAAAAATGTCTCCTCCTTCATCGCCGGCGCGAGATCGTCAATGTAATATTCCTTAAACGCATTTAGCGAGGGAGGAGTACTGCCCAGTGCGTCCAAATTTAGCCACGACGCAAGGAAATCTCTCACAAACCGGTCTGACTTTGGATCGGCCAACATTCGATCAAACTGATTCGCCAAAACTTTTGGATCCGACAGTTGACCGTCCGTGGCCAACGAGAACAGTATGTCATCTGGCATCGATGACCAAAGAAAGTAGGAAAGCCGAGCGGCTATCGCATAATCGGACAACCGTCTGCTAGTACTCGTATCCGTTAACGGTTCATCTAAATAAAGAAAACCGGGCGAGCAAAGCGCTGCCTTCAGACCGTCACGGTAGGCATCAAGGGGTGCTATACCTTGCGACTCTCGTGCCTCAATGACGTGAAGGATTCGACCAATCTCGTCCGCGGTGGGTTTCCGGCGGTAGGCTCGTGTGAGAAACGACGTCACATTGGCTCGGTTACGCGACCGATCAAACGCCGTCCCTCCAAGTAACTCTACCTGAGTTCGAGTCGGCCATTTGTCGTAAACTGGACCTCGGACAAAAACCGAATTAATCCTGATTTGGGGTAATTTTGCGTGCTGCAAACCATAGGCATAAGCATCATTTCCCTTTTGTGGCTTCAGTCCCGCTGCTTCCATCAGAATTGTGCCGATCTCGATATGGGCCGCCCGGGCACGATGGCTTCCATTGACGTAAATAAATCGCGGCGTCGTTCCTTTATGGAGCCAAACCCGAGCCTCAACCTTTTGCTTACCATCCGCTAATTCAAACCGAGCAAGCTCCGGTTCAATTTTCTGGGGAAGATGAAGTGGCCCCTCTTTCACATCTCCAGTGACTAAACCGAGAATCAAAAGCTCTTCAGTTCGTGTCTGAGCATAATTTTTTTCATACGGTGGCACGCGATTCAACGCTTCGGCTTCAAGCACAATCCGGTAGTAACCATCGTGCGGAACACCATTGGCAAAATCAGAAACGTACCCGTAACTACCAACGTGTCTCTGTGAACGCGGATGTTCATAAAGTCGGATCTGCGTTGGAATCTGCTCGGCAGTGTTTGCCATATTCTCAAACTCGGTTGTAGCTCGATCCCGAATAGCCGCTGCCCTACTTGGCTCGGTCACCTTGGCAAGAGACCGGAAAGTTCCTCGAAGTTTGCTCAGATAACGTTCGGTTTTCTCACGAAGTTCAACGTCCGTCACAAATCCAGTGAACTCACCCTGCTGAAACCCACCGGCAAAGCTCCACTCCTGAACCTCTGGCTTTACCAACCCTGGCAGGGCTTTCTCCATAATTTTATCAGCGGCCTCGAGATACTTGTCGAGCAAGAACCCTGACGTGACAAGGGCGTGACCTTGATTATCCAGATGATCAATTTTTTGGTCGGCCGGGAATCCTACCGTCGGATCAAAACCGGTGGTATTTAGACGCAGAAGATCACTCACCGTATTAACGTACTCTCTCCGGTTCAACCGTCGCAGGACAGTCTCGCCTCCTGTGCCCTGCCGTAGGTTTTGAAATTTAGCGATCTCTGCCGTCAGCCAACCAATTACCTGGGTCGTTTCCGCCACATCCGGTTGTGGTTCACTGTTGGGGGGCATTTCGCCAAGGTTTAATTGATCGAGCACATCCTGAAATTCAATCAGGGCATCGTCATCCGCCAAGGGAAACTCTAAGAGATCAAACCGTCGATCCGCCTCGCGTTCTTTGGAACCATGGCATTTGTAGCAATGCTGTTTCAAGAACGGAACGATCAACCGGTTGAATTGATCATCGGTCGAACCGGATATGAGGGATTCATCTTCGAACATCTGATTTGGAAAATTCTCGTCAGACTTACCAACGACCGACGAGTCCCCCGAATTAGAGCTAGGACGAACACCACTTTTGCTTCCAATCTCTGGATCGCTGAAGTTACTCGCGCTCAAGCCAATCTGCCAAAATAATAACGGCATCAATAAAGCCACCGCGATTACGCCTTGCTTCCACCGGCAAAACAGAATCATCCAACCAACTCCAAACCAGTCAACGTTCCTGTACTATGCCCAAACCGATCATCTTCAATACCCATTCGCTGGAGCAAAGACACAAATAGATTGCAAAGGGGAACGCGCTCGGCTTTGTTTTCAGGCATGACTCGATGTTCGCCCAACCGGAAACCGCCGCCCGCCAGTATGATGGGAAGATCGGAATTTGTGTGGGCGTTCGCATTCCCCATTCCTGAACCAAAAAGGACAGCCGTTTGGTCCAACAAAGTTTCTCCGTGAACTCCCTTTACCGATTTAAGCCGATCAAGGAACTTCGAAAACTGCAACATCTGATAGGTTTCCAACTTCACGAGACCAGCGATATTGCTAGGATCCTGACCGTGATGCGATAACGCATGGTATCCCTTTTTAAGGTTAAGCAATCCCGTATTGAAATTTGCTCCTGCCAATTCGAGGCTGGCGATTCGCGTTGAATCGATCTCCAAAGCTAAAGCAATCAATTCGTAAAGCTCGGGAATGTCATCGACTAAATTTTTATTCTGCGGCTGTTCAATTGGGGCCTTAGGCTTGGGCACCGCGCGCCACCGTTCCCGTTGCTGAATACGCCGCTCGACATCCCGCACCGATGAAAAATACTCATCCAGTTTTTTACGATCACGGCCACTGATTCGCTTACCAAGACTCTCAGCATCACCTTGAACCGCATCCAAAATCGAACCACGCAGCGCAAACTGATCAACCGCCTTGGCGTTCCCAGATTTACCTTCATTTAAAAAAAGCTTCTGAAACAACTCCCGGGGACCTTGTATTGGAGGAACCCGGACACCCGTTCGCGTCCAGGACATCATGCACCCTCCATGCAATCCGTTTTCCGAGCCAACTGTTAAAGACGGAAGTCGAGTTTCAACTCCGACAACCTCAGCCATCCGCTGGTCGAGGGATATATTCCCGGCGGGCATTGCTGCAGCATCCGAATATTTCACCCCTGACAAAAACGAATGGATCGCATAGTGCCCGCCCCTAATTCCATGATCCAAATGAGAAAAAACGGTAAAATCTCGGCGATGTTTTTCGAGAGGCTTAAGAAGCGGAGTCGATTGATAATCCGCGCCCGCTGTTTTTGGAAAAAACTGGGGCTGGTACATTCCAAACGAATTGCCAATGCAAACCATTCTCCGCGGAATCGGTTCCGGCCCAATGTTCGCAACAGAAAATGTTTCTAACAGCGGTATCGATAACGCAATTCCAGTCCCACGAAGAAACTGACGACGATTCAAATGCAACTGATTACGCATAGCCCGCACCTCGCTCCTTCACAACGATTTAGCTTCGTTCTTAAAGAAACACACACCCCAAAGCGAGGTGCTCGTTTTTAATAATCTAACTAAACGGTAGATCCCTACCGCATACGTTCATCACTTTGCGAAAAACTCATGCTTCGCATCTCCACCGCTCAACAAATACGCAATCAGGTCAAGAATTTCATCTTCCTGCATACGATCGAATAACCCATTGGGCATCGGAGACGTTTTAGAAACTCTCAAATCCTCGATCGTGTTTCTATCGATGGTTACACGCTCATTTGGATCAGCCAAATCAGTGTTCAGAACAAGCGTTGAAGCGTTTTTCCTTATGCCGAGATTTACGATAACACCGTTATGCATAACGCCATCATCCGTCAGCACCGAGACCGACGAAAATTGATCGTTGATCACTTTGCTGGGGTTAATCACCTGATCAAGTAAGTCATGCGCGGAGTAACGACGTCCAGCGGTCGTCAAATCTGGGCCTGTCATCCCACCCTGATTCTGGAATCGATGACAAGCATAACACGCAGCAGCGGCGAACATTTTTCGGCCGTTGTCAAAATCTCGATCCTTTAAACCTTCCTGGGCCGCTACGGACAACTCATCCAGTGTCCATTTTTTGGCGGCACGCCCCTCAAAGATTTCACCGAGATTTTCGATTGCACTCTTTTTGACAGGCTTCTTTGCAAGGATTGCCTTGAGCGACTTCTTTTGGGAACGCGTAAGCGAAGCGACGGCATCGTCTCGAATAAATTGAATGAACTTTTCAAAGCTAGCGCCGCCACGATAATTTGCCGCTTTAATAAACCATTCAAAATATGCGGTTTGTAATTCAGGTGTCCAACCCGATTTCAACATTCGGATCGACCTTGCATATTGCATCTGCTCTTCCTGGGTCGGAGCATTCTGAATCATTGCCATCGCCTTGGCCGCGATATTCGGCGATTCAAGCCATGCCAGAGTTTCGCACAGCAGCCAATTTAGATCATCTGATTTCGACGGAAACATTGGATCCAACTTTGCAGTCAAAGCTTTCCGTGTTGCTTCGTCCGGTGCCCCAAATCGATTCAAGGCAATCTGAATGAGACGCTGCATTACCAACTGGTTTCGTAAATCAAGATCCGCGTTGTCAATCTTCAGCACCGCAGAAAGAATTTTATCTCGCATCGCTGTATCTACTGGCGGCGTGTCGTCGGTCCGGTGTTGAGGACAAACCCCAGCAACCCGTGCCAACGAAAGCAACGCTTGGACCTGTGTCCTTGGATTGGATTCGTTCAGGGCTTTCTTGGACCAGGATTCAAGGGGCTGATGTTCTAATGCCGTTCGTGCTGCCGCGCTGATAAAGCGATCGTCGGATCCCAGGCAGGGCCAAGCTTCCGCCACAGCCTTTGGGTCGATCCGACCGTGAAACCGCTCTAGCGACCGGCGAAGTTCCATCGGTTCACTCGCCGGAGACGTCGCAACGACTGATTCGGTTGACTCGTCGCCCACATACGTTACTCGGTACAACCCGGATTGGACTCGCCGACCTCCAATCGTAAAGTACATCGCACCATCGATGGGATTGATAATTGCATCGGTGATCGGTAGCGGTGCGCCGGTTAAAAACTCCTCTTTGGTAGCTGAATACGTCGATCCGTCTCTCTCGAGATGAACCGCGTACAACTTCCCCCAACTCCAATCCAACGCGTATAATGCATCCTGATATTTTTGTGGAAACTTAGCCCCATAACCAAACGTCGTTCCCGTTGGTGATCCCGGCCCGATGTCGAGTACAGCAGGAAGATTGTCTTCATAAAAAGCAGGGCGTTTACCTGCACCATTACGCCAACCAAATTCACCGCCGCTGACGACGTGGCAGATTCTCGTGGGGCGATACCATGGAGTATTAAAGTCATATTCCATGTCTGCATCATAAGTAAACAATTCGCCGTCACGATTAAAGGCGGCGTCAAAGATATTTCGGAATCCCGAAGCATAAGCCTCAAACGATTTGCCTTCCCAGTCAACTTTGTAAATAATTCCCCCCGGAGCTAATGTGCCCCGATTATGGCCTCGCCCGTCAGGGAAACTAGCAAGTAGGTGATCTTCTCCCCAAACCTGTGGCACCTGTGAATTTTCCGCAAGCTCGGTCGGCTTGGTTGTGTTGCCGGTCACTAGGAACATTGACTTCCCATCGGGACTCGGAACAACGGCATGGACTCCGTGGTCACCACGCGCGTCCATCGCACGTAAGCACTCAACCTTATCGAGTTGGTCGTCATTATCACTGTCACTGATCCGGTACAAACCGGAGGGAATCTTTTTCTCATAATCGTTGACACCGACGTACAGCGATCCTTGGGCCCAAGCCATCCCGTTGACTGCCCGAATGTTTGCCGGAACGGCATGGATATCACCGTCATTTAATTTTTGCCCTGCTGCTGGAGGCGTCAGCCGGTAAAGCCCGCCAAACTGATCACTTACTAGCAACCGCCCTTTGTCATCCGCACACAAATTGACCCATGAACCGTAGGTATCACCCGGAACCGAGTAGATCAATTCAACCTTAAACCCCTTGGCGGCCTTAATGCGCTCCACAGGCGTCGCCCGGCTTCCGACGTCGTCCACCGGTTTAGCCGAGACAGCCATCTCCGGCGGAGTCGTTACCGCTTGCTGGATTAATCCAAACCCAGTGACAAAAAGACTTAAAGTAATCGATAGAAGCAATTTCATATTTTCTCTTAATTGAATCGCGAGTAGCGGGCCATCAAAAATGGAAACAGGACAACAAACAAAATTAATCGATTGCAGGTTGGATGCAATGTTTTCCGGGCGATGCAAAAACTGAAAAACCCGATTGAGCGACAACTGTTAAAAAGCTAACGCACGCATAATCTGACCATGAAACAGATTGTTATTCAACAACAATTCTACTCATCACTCGAAACGCTCATACCAATGATAACTACATCACAATTATCCCAAAATTCTAGCTGCGACTCTCAAAAATCCAGACCTGATTGCAAACATTCATCCACAAGATTAAATCTACATCCAACCAACTACCGGTTGAGCAACCTACCTCCTGAAACGCCATCAGTTGCTTTCGTGAATACATAACAATATAAAGTGATTTGCAAATACGATTGCACCTAACTCCTCCATCGCTCCAATCGGTGAAGTTACTTTAGTTCGGCTCACTGACTGCTTTTTAATTTGAGTAATTTAGACAAATAAACTGCCAGCCAGATTAGTTTCAGGAACCACCGCAATTGCAGCGTTTCCCATACTAAAGCATCCAACCACTCATTAGGCGAATATCAAATCACAAATTTTCGAGATCAAAACGTGACTCCAAATCAAATCAAGCTTTTGAAACCACTAATTTTTTCCCTTATTCTCACCGTTGGTTTTCAGTTGGCTGCGGAAGCACAGACCGATGCTAACAAACCAACCGTGACCGGCGTCTGGGATATCGCGATCGAATCTGATCGTGGCGATCGAGCAGGCACTTTAGTCTTTAAAAGCAGTGGCTCCCAATACACCGGCAAATACGTTGGAACTGAGAGCGGCAACGAACAGGAACTGACCAACATCACTGTCAAAGGCGACACGGTCGCGTTTGGCTTCGAAGTTGAGCGTGAGGGCCAAACAATCGAATTTGAGTTTGACGCGCAGCTTAGTGGTCAACAGATGAAAGGCACTTGGCGTGTATTCATGAATGAGGCCGAAGTAACATCAGGAACCGTCGTTGGCGTAAGGCAATTGAGCTTAAACGATTTCCGCGGCTACAAATCAAAGGAAATCGGTCCTGGCTGGTCAATGAAGGACGGAATTCTTCACTTCGACGGCAACAAGTGCGGTGACCTTGTTACCAAACAGGAGTTTGGAGATTTCATTTTGGAATTTGATTGGAAAATTTCAGAAGCTGGGAATAGCGGTGTCATGTACCGCGTCTCTTTAGGTGACAAACAACCCTACAAGTCCGGCCCGGAATACCAAATCCTCGATGACGACAAACATAAAGACGGCAAACTCGAGTCCCATCGTGCGGGCGCGCTCTACGCTATGTACGTCCCAAACAACAAAACACTGAAACCAGTCGGTGAATGGAACTCTTCCAAAATTGTTTTGAAAGGCAACTCAGTCCAGCACTGGCTCAACGGAAAAATGGTTGTTGAAGCTGAAATCGGCAGCACGGACTGGAATGAAAAAGTAAACGCCAGCAAATTTAAGACCTGGGAAAAGTTCGGGAAAAATAGCAAAGGCCATCTTTGTTTTCAAGATCATGGCGATCCAGTTTGGTATCGTAACATCACCATTAAGTCACTTGACTGAGCTATTGAGTCAGCTAAATAAGTTGGCAAAAGCGGAGGAAACTGGAAACTCCAGTTTCTTTTCCGCCTAAAGCTTGTGCGATTTATTTGATTTCAAAAAACTAAATCTAGCCTGAGGCAACCATGATCTTCCGCACGTTTGTTTTTAGTATGATTTGCGTTGCTCTTTATCCAGTAACGGGACAGTGCTTTCAACTAGAACATGGCATCTCAACTTTGAATGGTGTCCGTGGGAATCAGATTGACGCGACTGTGTCAATCAACAAGACTCAGAATCAGGTAAATGTTGACCTAGACGGAAAGTTATTTACCACCTTTGACGTTGTTAAATATCGCAAACCAATCTTCTACCCGGTCTATGGACCGGGACAGATCTCTATGACGAGAACCTGGCCAATGAAGGACGATGCAAAAGGGGAAAGCAAGGATCACCCTCATCACAAATCGATGTGGATCTCTCATGAAATCAGCGGCGTTGATTTTTGGTCTGAAAAAGGTGGGACAGTTGTTAGTGAACTAATTGAAACTGAGTTCGCAGGCAATCCGACGAACGTTTTCCGAGCAACCTCACAATGGATTAAGAACGGCAATACTGAACCCCTGCTTACCGATCAAACAACCTATTGGTTTGGTGGCGACGAATCGAGTCGATGGATGAATTGCCTGATCAAATACCAAGCTACGCACGGCGACTTTGAGTTTGACGATACCAAGGAAGGTCTATTCGCCATCCGCACCCACCCAGATCTTCGATTGACGGCGAAGCCAAAATCAGGAGTGAAAGAGGTGTTTGGAAAAGCAATCAACAGTGAGGGAATCACTGGCAAAGCAATTTGGGGCAAACAAGCCAAATGGCTTCTCTACTACGGAGAGATTGACGGGACACCCATGAGCATCGCAATGTACGACCACCCATCCAATCTTCGCCACCCAACCACGTGGCACGCACGGGACTACGGATTGGTTACTGCAAACCCCTTTGGAATGCATCACTTTTTGGGTAAACCTAAAGGCTCCGGCACTTTTAAAGTCGCTTCAGGAAATACACTTGAACTTCGTTACGGCGTCGAGTTTTTCAAAGGAATTGCTACTCCGACACTTATCGAGCAGAAATACGAATCCTTCGCTAAACGATCCCTTTCAGACCTGACTGCCAAGCAGAAATAATTCCAAAGCGGCAGACGCCCCTAACGCGTAGTCGAACGCTTCAGAAACTTTCTAATCCAGCAGTAACCGAGTTGAGGTTGATCATCATGGATTACCAACCGCCATTCAAACTGGTCCCGATTGCCATCATCCTAGGCTTGCAATTCCTGTATGGCAGTTCCGCTTGCCTCGCAGACAAACCATGGCGCAGACACACCATTGATTCTTCACGAATCGGAGCCGATGGTGTCCGGCTTGCCGACTTTAATCAAGACGGAAACCTCGACATCGTCACTGGCTGGGAAGAATCCGGTGTAGTTCGGCTATACCTTAATCCTGGGCCAAAAAAATCAAAACAACGGTGGCCATTTTGTCAAATAGGCGAAGGCAAATCTCCAGAAGATGCCGTTCCGTTTGACGTGGATGGCGACGGAATGCTGGAAGTCATCAGTTGTCATGAAGGTAGTTTTAAACAGGTCCTCGTCCACAAGTTCAATGGCAATCAACACTCCGGGCAACCCGGCGACCCCAACGAAGAGATTTTAAATCCAGCCAACTGGACAACCAGTTCCGTTTCCAAACTCACTGGGCAGCAATGGATGTTCGCGACACCGATTCAATTGCGAGACTCACGCCAAGGCATCGTGCTTGGATCAAAGGGATCTAATGCCACGTTAACGCTATTGGTTCCACCCCCGGAAGGCGTAAAAAACCTGAACCAATGGTCGGTTGTAAAGCTTCGTGATTGCGGCTGGATCATGTCAATCCAAAATATTGACATGGATCGGGACGGCGACATCGACATCGTGTTTAGCGACCGAAAAACACGCACGCGGGGTGTTGGCTGGCTCGAGCAGCCAAATGATGGCGACGTTAACAAAACCTGGCAGGAGCACCCTGTCGGAGCGACGGAGCACGAGCCATTGTTTATCGATGCGACGCCGAATCGAATTCTGGTTCCAACCAGACAAGCAAGCTGGATCGACTTCCGCAAAACAGAACATGGCATTTGGAACCAGACGCTACACCAAAATCCCATTTCCGTTCCATTTGGTAAAGCCATTCGAACATTTGGCCAAAACAATATTGTTTTGACTGCAAACACTGCCGCTGATCGGAAGAACAAAGATCAACCCGGACTATGGCTCAAAACTTCAAGTTCCAACTGGCAATCAATCGGCACGGAAACCGAATGCAAATTCGACCGTATGGAATTAGTCGATCTCGACGCGGACGGCGACCTCGATATTATCACCTGTGAAGAACGACAACTGCTCGGTGTCGTTTGGTATGAAAACCCCGGAATCAAATAACGATTGAGTCAAGTTTTTCCCTGTGAATCATCCAGTCTCTTAACGGCTCAATCGGGTTTTTAGCTGCTTCGTCAATTGAGCTACTAATTTTGGCTCAGTCGCTGCGATATTGACCGTTTCCTTCTCGGGCGTTCGATGGTCATAGAGTTCAACAAAACCATCGTAGTGTAAAATCAAACGATGGCTTTCAGTACGGATCGTTTTCGCTTTCTTAAAATACGAAATGGCTGGACGCCCATTCCAGTTCGGATCACGCAAGATTGGAGTGAGAGAAACTCCTTGAATAGATTTTGGAGTTTCGAGCCCGGTCAGATCACAGAGGGTAGGAAACAGATCCAACGTCTCAACGATGGATTTGGTAGCCGATCCGTGTTGCTCTAGCGCCGGCGCCGAAATTATTAACGGCGATCTTAGCGATTCCTCAAATAGCGAGTGTTTCCCCCAAATAGCATGTTCCCCGAGGTGCCAACCATGGTCTCCCCATAAAACAACAATCGTGTTGTCCGCGGAACCCGTTTTTTCAAGACGATCGATTAAACGCCCGACCTGAGCGTCCGCGTACGAGACGCACGCTGCATAATGTTTCCGAACTTCATTCGCAAACTCCGAATCAGTATTGGGGTTTCGTTGCCAACGATTGTATTTCATGAACTCGCCGGAGCGGTGCCAAGTCGTTTTGCGTTTCGGTTTTGCGGGGTGCGGTATGACGGGTAACGTTACCGATTCATACGGCTGAAGGTATTTTGCCGGCGCCCCAAAAGGTAAATGAGGCCTTAATATTCCGACCGCGAGGAAAAACGGAGAGTCTGAATCAGCAGCAAGGTCATCCATTTGACGCAACGCCTCATCCACTGAAACCCCGTCTGGATATATTTCATCCCCTCCGTCTACCGCTTGAAACACATCCATCGAAATACCACCGGATTTGGTTCGAGAGTCATCCCGAATCTCCCCGTTAGCCAGACCGTGCATCCAACCTCGCGGATCTTGCCACGCTCCAGAGGGCAGCAAATGACGATCCCAAGCTTCCGGCATTTCCAATACTGCCGGATCATTCCAGCGATCTCCCCCCCAACCGCCAGGATGGTGAGAGACCTTACCAACGGATACTGTGGTGTACCCATGTTTGCGAAACCAAGCCGGCATGCTGGGGGCAACTGCCTTGTCTTTCTTTTTTACAAGTCCCGCTCTAGTAAATAATGCTGCGTTATTTGAACCACCGTATGTTCCAGTCAATAACGTATATCGCGAAGCACCACAGGTTGGAGCTTGCACGTAATGCCGATGGAATACCGTCCCGTTGGATGCAAACTCATCAATGTTTGGAGAGTTAATGTAGTTAACGCCAAAACAACCAAGCTCGGGTCGTAAATCATCAACGCAAATCAACAATACATTAGGTGGCTTCTGTTCGGCCGAAGCGGATTGGGCAAACACAAATGCAAACAGTGCTGTCAAATAAACAGTTAGCGTAATTTTTAATTGCATTCTAAATCCTGTTTTTCCCTCGTGAGCTTACAACAATATCAAGCCTTCGTTTTACCATAACGGGAGGCAGTCTAAAATTTAAAAAGCAAAGAAACAAACCATTCGCTCAAGACCATAAAATGATTCGGCGAAGAAACGGAAACTGAACTCTCTTACACAAGAATCATTGGAGAATGGGCACCGGAGATACAAATTAAGCTATCGAGATTATCGCCCGCCAAAATCCCCACAGCATTACGACAAAAAGAACAACACAACGCTACGGAGACCAACAACCGTCAGTCCCAATTTTGGTAGTAGTTCGCCCAAGGGATTCTAGAGACTAACGCTATGGCTTTGTTTTCCGATACAAAGAACCAACGAAAGAACCCCAATTCAAAAAGGCAGCAATCGCAAATCCTGCAAACGCTATTATTGCCAGCGGGCGCGGATTAATGATTACCGATCCACCGGATAACACTGCTGCAATGGTTGAAAGAACCGCGATTAGCAGATGTAGCTTAGGCTCAGCGACTTTACTTTTTCGGGGAGGTGGAAGTGTATTCGCCTCACCGTCATTTGCCGGCATCGTTGTGTCGTCAAACAACAGCCTTTCTTTGGCTTTCGTAAATTCTTCAAGAGAAAGATCGCCGCGATCCTTAAGGGAAGTTAGTTTTTCGAGCTCAGTGGTAATGTTCATATTCTTTTATTTTGCGAAGGCACCAATCTAAGTCACTAAATTGCTGCAATTTGCAATCCCAGGAAACTGTTTGCCCGCCACAAATTTCTCAGCAAAATTCTCGACGAGAATTCCAAAACTCAGTTCTTATTCGAGACTACTCCAAATGAAAACGAAGACGTCACAACGGCGTCGAGGCCGCCGACGTCAGCTTCGTCAATTTTCCAGCATTTCGTCTGCTGCTGAATTGTCCATCTTTTCATCTTACTGGTTAATTCACTAGGTTTTGGCGAGAACTTGAACCGATTCTAGTCATCATGAACCTACTTATCTGATTCGGCGTGTAAGCGGCCATCTTGCCAAAAAACCAAGATTCAAATTCATACCCTATTTTTTGTGCGTTACTCATTTCACCCACGCAATTACAAATTTCGTCCGTGAAATCTACAAAGCCAAACACTTTCGCATCGATTCGTTCCCCACCAGTCCTAGCACAGTTTTTATTAAAAAGAAATTAGAGTCTTTTTGACCGAAACCGCCCGAACAACGAGGAGACTCATAGCCAAACCGAGAGCCCATTCGTCAGCCCAAGACGCGTTTTACTCACTTTGCCAATGAAAATTAATCAAACTGCTTGCCGGAAACACCCGACCGCCCTTTTCTTTGTGAAGGACGATAGTGGCTCCGTGAAAGTCAATTCCGTCTATGTCTTTAATCACCCCGCCCTCCTTCGAATTCGGTGATGTCCGAATACTGAAAGTGACACTAACCGGTCCCCGAATGTCATACTCTTCAAGTTCGGGACGATTATGATCAACCCACCAAGCGAGGCTGATTCCTACCAAGGCAATCACCATCAGCAGGTTGCCCATACTAAACGAGGGACGCCTCGCGTCCTTCTTAGCCGTTTTTTCATCGAGCGGAGTATCCAATTCCAAATCCCCTTTAGTTTTCTTCCCTAGATAAAAAATGCCTAACGCAAGGATCGCCAGCGAACAGATCGACAAAACCTTGCATTTTCGAAAACTAAGCCGGCCGCAAGGTAACAGATCGTATTCCGCCAATTCTAATTTTGCGATGCGACCAAAATCGTCTTAAAACAAAGCAACAATCCAGACACAACAGCAGTGGTGGAACTAAAAGGTCTGGAACCAACTTGGAGAGGCAACAACCAAGATTCGCAAGGCGATGTATGGCAATGATCATATCGAAAATCGCATCATGAACCACCGCAGATTTGTTAATCGCTCTTAGCTAGGAAAAGCAAAATTCGACAATAATTCGTAGCCCTAGCAACCTATCAATGACCACAAAATACCAAACTGCATGTACAGGAATTCCTGATTAC
>JAAEMV010000507.1 GCA_024225195.1 Planctomycetaceae bacterium
CGCCGCGAGCCATCATCTTCAGCCTCACCCTCAGATCAACGACCACCTCTGGCGGATCGACCGCATTGGCAATTTGTTCAAACGTGTCGTCCGCAACTTTCCTTAACTCAGGCGGGTTGGGAAACGGAATTAACATCCCAAAATTATCAACGTTCCCGGAAAAACCAGGCCGAATCACAAACGTCTCCACCCCGTCCTTATGAAATACATAAGTTTTCTGTAACCCAATACGTGTAATTGGCGATTGATTTCCAGTAAAAATTGGAGGTACCATTCCGCAGGGATCAGCTTTCACTTGAGCCAGTATCACTAAGCCCGCGACTACTGAAAAAAAGAATGTAAATAGGTCTCGTTTCTTCATTACTGAACCTGCTTAAAATGACAAATTACTTTGTTAAAGTTTCTCAAAAATGCAACGCACGAGCGCCTTGAAACCGACCGCTCGCATTATTTAACTGAAACACCACTCCACTGCCTGCAATATTGCTATGACTTGCAATTCGAATTCACTTGTATCGCTATTCTTGATGTCTCGAACGGCGCGACCATCTCGTCCTACGATTCGAGACCGTTTGGTTCAGCAGCCAAGGCCGGGATAGCCAAGGCGCCGATCATCAATATGGCGACGATCGCCGTACTCGGGATCGCCGTAAAACCAACATTCCCAAAAATCCAAAAAACAAAATGCCAGAAGTATAAGAGGTCGCACTTAAGCCATTCTCGACTGTCGGCTCGGACTCTCTTTCATTTCGTGTAACCACGGCCGAATCAACCTCGTTCCAGTCAATCACACCAACCTTCCGCTTACCCGATTTCTTGGAACTCGGACCAAATCGCTTGGCATCATAGTTCAGCGTATTATTTAGGTTGCGAGGCATTCGATAATTAGCAAACGTCAAATTCTCGTTCGCTAGAACCTCTCTTGGAAAGTCGCCATCCACAACCGTGAGAGTCATCGATTTCAATAGCTCGAGTCCCGAGGCGACCGTTTTCTCCCGATCGCTCTTCAAAGCTGTAGCATTCTTACGATCAATGGCCGGTCCGCGGAGCCCAAAATACTCTCCAATGCTTAACAGTTCTTTTTCTTGTTCTTCATGGCCAAGAGAAAGCGTGCCATCGGCAACCGCGAGAAGATCAGACGCAAACAACTCTTTCGCAATTCCGTTTTTCGGTTCCGGATCCCGCTCTTTCACAAGTTGCTTTCGACGATATTCTGGAATGTCCTTTTCCGCTCCACCAAAAATTCGAAGTGGCAACGGACGCGTGACGTTATTGAACAAATCGATACCGCTGACCTGCCGAACGACATACTCCTCGGGAATTGCTCGGATCTTCCGCGGCCCATCGGTCAACAAATAGACAACGTTCCGCAACTCGCCCTTGTTGAATGCCGACAATCTCATCGGCACGACCAACTCTTCCGATTTGAAACGAAACCCCATCCCCTGAACGTTCCCATCGAAAACACTACCGTCGGGCAGATCAGGTTTTACTCGACGCTGTCCAGGTTGAGGGTTAACAGCACCGCGATCGCCTACTTTTGTTTTGACCGCGACAAAGCACCAACCTTCAGAAATGTAATCAGCCGTAACAGCGTCCATCCCTTCCGGATACTTATAGCTGTTTTTGTCCATCCATTTCTTGAGAGCTTCCGCCGAACCGGCTGAGAGAACTGCTACTTCATACATCCCGACCGCTTCTTCTTTTAACACCTGCACTGAATTCTTTTGCATCATCAGCGGTGAATCTTCCATCACCGCCGCCGCGGGCACGGGTGCGCCGCCGCGAGCCATCATCTTCAGCCTCACCCTCAGATCAACGACCACCTCTGGCGGATCGACCGCATTGGCAATTTGTTCAAACGTGTCGTCCGCAACTTTCCTTAACTCAGGCGGGTTGGGAAACGGAATTAACATCCCAA
>JAAEMV010000508.1 GCA_024225195.1 Planctomycetaceae bacterium
CCACTATATTTTGTAGTGCAAATTGGTGATTAATGCATGTGCGCGAGATTAACGCGAGATTAAGCGGTTATTAACATCGCAAGAACAATTTATGAACACCGTAATTGATCCCATCGGAAGTTTCAACGGTCGGGTCCGCGAAGAATGTCTCAATTTGCACCGGTTCACAACGCTGGCAGAGGCACAATGGATCATCGAACACTGGCGGATCGACGACAATCAAAGGAGGCCACATTCATCGTTAAAGTATAGCAGAATACCTTTATTTTGATTCAGTTTTGATTTTTTTACTCACGGCTATTCGGGCTAACGCCCGGCCTCCACGGGGGCGGCGCACCGGCGCCGGTCGCTTTTCGCTCCTGATCGCATGATCATTTTGAAGGCTGTTTTTTTTACTCACGGCTATTCGGGCTTGCGCCCGGCCTCCGCAAGGGCGGCGCAACGGCGCCGGTCGCTTTTCGCTCCTGATTGCATGATCAACTTAAAGGTGTTCTGCCATACAAACGATTTTCTGGACAATTCGACAGGAAATTGGAATTGTGCAAATGATGTAAACTTGTAAACTGGATTCTGCAATCATGGCCCAACACCCTAAATATCCGAAACTGTTTTCTCCGCTTGA
>JAAEMV010000509.1 GCA_024225195.1 Planctomycetaceae bacterium
CAAACCGAAACGACTAAGTTCCGACCGGTTCTTGCGATTTCACCGACCGGACGCAAACTGCTGGCCGGGGAGTTTCCGCTTGAATTAACCACGCTAATGCCGGGCGATCTGGTCGAAGCACTCTCACTCAAATTCCAAGGAAAAATTCCGCGGCGAAATGCACCCGCTGCAACCACCACCAAGGAATTGGAACCCATTGCAATTCCTCAGGAAACGACAACCAGCGATTCCCCCTCTGGACCAGCGACGACGCCAGATTTATTTGAATCAGTAGAACCCCAACCGGAAGCCTCCGCGAAAAAGCAGACGCATGCCGTGGAATCAACCAGTTCATCTCAATCGAAAGTGCCAAGCGAAAAAGGTGAGCAGGTTCAACCGGATCTGAGTAAACTCCGGCTTGATCGGCCCGAGCCGCATTCGGTTCAGCCAAATTTCTTTTGGACATGGAGGCTACTCGCTGATGGTTATTCCATGGATCACCTACGGCAAGTCAGGCAAATTGATGAAGAAACTATCTTTAGCCACGTTCTTCGCGCGACAGAAAACAACCTGCCGGTTCAAGCTGAGTGGTTACTGTCCGATGAAAAAATCGCCACATTAAACAAATTAATATCGCAACATCCATCGGATCGAACATCGAAACTTATCTCCAAACTCCCTTCCGATTGCTTACCGCAGGAACTCGTTTATTTCCTCAAATGCCAAACGGCTTCTTGACGACTCGCTGTAGGTTCTCTTTTGCAAGCGATAGGGTACTGCTGGGAGAACCACCCCTTGGCGTAGATCTGTCCTACGCGTCCGGCGGGCAATAGAAAGAGTCCAAACACGCAGGCAATTTCGATAAAAACGAACCAGATGTTGAAAATATTAATACCCGACCACACCAGATGTGATTTCCGGCACTAAAACGCCACTGCTTCTCAATCAATCGTCTTCTCCCGGTCAATCCCGCATCGCCAACCTATGATTACTGGGCTACAATGGGTGTCCGCAGTTTTGCGTCCGCATGGCACACAGATCTGCGTCATCCGAGGTCAAATCGTCTATTAGTTAAGCAGAGAACGGTTTATTCGGATTATTGGTAGACGACGGTCTTATTACGACAAACGAAAATTAGAACCACCGCCCGTCCGGTTTTTCCGTAGAACGGTCGAGGAAAGTCAATGGATAACGAACGCGACAACGGCAAGAAGAACGAAGATCGAAAAGGCAAAGGGCCTTCACGAAATCCGAATTTGCTGATCCCGATGCTACTGATCGGTGTACTCCTGCTGTTTTTGATCATGCAGTGGGGCAATTCACAAACATCGAC
>JAAEMV010000510.1 GCA_024225195.1 Planctomycetaceae bacterium
ATGACATTGAAATATTCCCGGCGCTCCTTTCGTAAAGTGGTATGGAAATCCGGCCAGGAGGTTTGGTCGAGACTTCATGAAGAGGCATTCCGTTACTTTGGCGGTTGCTCTCAGTATGTGGTCCTGGATAATTTAAAAGAAGGCGTAATCAAAGCCGACATCTACGAACCAGAGTTGAATCCTGTATATGATGCGGTTTTAAAACATTATGGAGTTGTCGCCGATCCCGCAAGAGTAAGGGATCCGGATCGCAAAGGCACTGTGGAGAATGCGGTTCAACACACTCAAAATACCGCTTTAAAAGGCCGGAAATTTGAATCCATCAAAAGCCAGAATGAATTTTTAAGACACTGGGAGGAACGATGGGCGGCAAAACGTATTCATGGCCGGATGAAACGCCAGGTCGAGGAGATGTTCGAGGAAGAAAAGCCGCATTTAAAGGCGCTGCCACTGGAATCCTTCAAGTTTTTTAAACAAAACTCCCGAACCGTATACGATGACGGAACAATTCAAATCGATCATAGTTATTATTCAGCCTTGCCGGCCCGTATTGGCGGGCAGGTAGTGATTCGAGTCTATGATCATGAGATTGAAATTATCGATCCTGTCATCATGGAAGTGATTCGTCGGCATCCCAAAAGTAATCGCCCTGGATCAGTTTACATGGAAGAGGAGGATCGCATTTTCAATCCTTCACGGCAAACCCGGTCGTTTCTCATGAAGGCATCGAAGATCGGGCCCGAAACTCATGAATTCTGCAAGCTGTTGTTTGCTGAGGAAGGCCGTCCTGGGCAGAGGCGCATACAGGGAATAGTCAATTTAATCCGCAAATACGAAGCCTGTCATGTGGAAGATGCCTGTCGGACAGCAATCAGGGGTGATTTGCGAAGTTTTAAATCGATTAAAAGGATTGTCGAACGGAATGCCGAATCCGCCACGAACGGGAACGTACCGGAAAACACAGGCGTTACTCAGGATCATCGATTGATTCGTTCAGCATCGGACTATGGGGGCATTCTGGAAGCAACATGCGTCTCAGGGGAATGATTCAGTGGAAAAGACAAGGCTTGATAGAGGACAGTTGCCTCAAATCTGGCAAAATGCGAGTTGGCAGAAAATCATCGGCGTGTTCAACCTGGAGGTTG
>JAAEMV010000511.1 GCA_024225195.1 Planctomycetaceae bacterium
ATCACAGCTGATGAAAAAGACTCAAAGTTGATTCTGAACGACAAAAAGAGGCGTCAGCAAAACACATTTCGAAAAGTCATGATTGACAAGGAATCACGGCGTGGTGGTCTACTGTCACAGGCTGGCGTTTTGATGATGACGACCAACGGTGAATTCACGAACCCTTTTTATCGCGGTGCCTGGGTAGCTAAATGTATTTATGGCATGGAATTGGAATTGCCTGCCAGTCTTGAGGTCGAAGCACTTAGTTCGCCCACCGAAACATTTACGATTAAAGACAGCATCATTGAGCACCGCAAAGATCCTCAATGTGCTTCCTGTCATAGCAAGATGGATCCGTACGGATTAGCCATGGAGAATTTCGATGTATTGGGTCGCTATCGCGACAGCTACCAAAAACATGTCGTGACCAAAGTTCCTTACGAAGAGAAGCGAGACGGAAAAGTTATCCAGAAAGAACGCGTCACTCACAAGTTTGTTGACACGAACAAGGTCGAATCCGATGCCGTGCATCGTGATGGCCGCGTTATCAAGGGCATGAATGGCCTCAAGGGCCTTCTTCTAGAAGACAAGAATGCCATCGCCAAGAACTTAGTGACCAAGCTTTCTGAATATGCAATGGGAAGAGAAATGAATCACGCCGACACAGAGCGGCTTCATCAAATTTCAGAAACCTCAAAGAATAATGATTATAAGTTGCGTGATTTGATCATCGCCATCATTACTGACGAGTCATTCATAACACGTTAACGCTGCAACAAAACTACCCAAGCTGAAAACGGACAATGATCACCTCCTGCGGATGAAATCGCAGCAAACCTTTCCTCGGTAACCCGACGCGTAAGCGAGGGACAAACAATGTTGGACAAACAATGTTGAACAAACAATGTTGGACAAACAATGTTGGACAAATAATGTTGGACAAACAATATTGAACAAACAAAGCTGAACAAACAATGTTCGACAAACAATGTTGGACGCTCAATCGCTACCTCATTCAATAGCTCACTACTTCCACAGGTCCCTCGCTCACGCTTCGGGTTACCAGACGACGTGAGTCAGAAGTGACAGAAATTCAAATGCATTCCCCGCTATCCCAATCGAAACAATCATGAATGCCTTAGGTCGATCCTACCTGAAATCACTTTCGCGTTTTCTGATGCTTGCCACCATCGTGGCAACTGC
>JAAEMV010000512.1 GCA_024225195.1 Planctomycetaceae bacterium
AACGTATGTTAATGGTCAGTCGGTTGATCAAGCGAGATTAATGGAGGGAACCGAGGTTCGAATCGGTTCGAGTAGTTTCATATTTTCGGAAGCCACTCAACAAAGTGCAGCCAAGACACTTTCTGAGGAACCTGAATCAGAAAGGTGTTCGACGGGAAATCTCACGATTGTGCTTGATCGATCGATGAACCCAAGAGAAACGGGTCAATACACTCTCGATTTTCTGAAGGGTCATAATTGGGGGCAAGACTTTTTCTTTTTGTTCCAATTGAGCGTGAAATTGCTTTCGGTGGATGATCCCGAATCCGTCGCCAAGGTTTGCATGGACCGATTGATGGAGAGAACCGACGCATCGGTGGTGGGGATTTTATGGTTATCAGACGATGGGATGTTGGCACCGAAATCAGTAATTCCAGAGGAATCCGCTGACAAGCTTCAGTTGGATACAGATCTAACTCGAAAAGTTGTCAAAGAAAAAAGAGCGATTCGGATTGAGCATGACCGTTCTGATTCTCAAAAGCGTGCAGATTCGATCTGCGTGCCATTGATTGTTGAAGACGAGGTTAAAGGTGCTATTCATTTGTATCGGAATCTTGATCCATTTCGGGATTCGCATTTTCAATTAGCCTGTGCGATGTCGAATATCATGGTTCGTTCATTAGCTCGGGCCAATCGTCATTCAACTCTCGCAGCTTCACATTCCCGGTTGGTTGAGAAGCATGCTGCGTTTGATGAGATGCTGGGTGAGAGTGAGGCGATGCAAACGCTTAAAACTAAAATTGGGCGAGTCTCGAAAGCGTCGGGATGTGTTTTGGTTCGAGGCGAGAGTGGTTCGGGTAAAGAACTCGTGGCGCGGGCAATTCATCGATCGAGTCCGCGAGCCGATCGCCCTATGCTTAGCGTGAACTGCGCGGCAATTCCGAAGGATCTTATTGAAAGTCAACTCTTTGGGCACAAGAAGGGCGCTTTCACTAGTGCCGACCGAGATCATATTGGTTGGTTTGAGCAAGCCGATCGAGGAACACTTTTTCTCGATGAGATTGGTGAATTGTCGCTCGAAGGACAGGCTAAGCTTCTCCGGACGTTGGAGGGCCATCCGTTTCTCCCTGTGGGAGGAACGAAAGAAGTCAAAGTCGATGTGCGTGTTATTTGTGCAACCAATCGTGACTTAAAAGAATTCGTTGCAGAGAAACAGTTTCGTGAGGATCTATTTTACCGACTCAGCGTTTACGAATTAATGATCCCGCCGCTTCGGGATCGGGACAACGATATTCAACGGCTGATTGATTTCTTCCTTGAGCATTTTCGAAGTCAACACGGCCATCCAAAAATGAAGTTGTCAAAAAAGGCGAACTCCCGCTTGCTGGCTTACCATTGGCCTGGAAATGTGCGGCAGCTTAGGAACGTTATTGATAGTTCAATTGTGATGGCTGATGGAAATGAAATCCAATTGAGTGACCTCGGGATTCGTGAACCTAACAGTGACGAATTGGGGACACTCAATATTGCTGATTGGGAAAAGCGATTGATCCGGGATGCACTTAAACGAACCGGAGGAAATATTCCTCAAGCAGCAGAACTGCTTGGCATCAGTCGTGCTACGTTATATCGAAAACTCGACGACCATGAAGAATACAAGGACATTTAGATCGACGCCGAGTTTGCGTATTTGAGCAAGTTATGGCATTGACCTTATTGAGCGATCTTGTCCAAAAATGGAACCGGGAAATCTGGTTCGGTGGTTCGACTTTCTAAGAATTTGGTCTCTAGTTTTGCAACAATTTCTGGATGTTGACTTGCGACATCATTCGACTCAGAAGGGTCCGTCTCAAGATTGTAAAGTTCCCAAGCGAGTGGTTGCTTTCCTTTTTTAAGATTTCTTCTCAGTGCTTTCCAGTTCCCATCTCGGATAGCAATGATTCCACCGTAGCCATTGAATTCCCAGATCATGGGGTGCTCACGTTTAGGGGCGGTGCCTGCTTTCATTGCGCCGGTAAGATCAATGCCGTCGAGAGTTTGTTTTGTCTCGACTGGGGCATCAGCAATTTGGGCAAGGGTTGGAAACCAATCGGGGAAATAGGATGGGGTAGTGACCGTTGACCCTGGCTTAACATGGTCTGGCCAGCGAACAACGCAGGGGACACGAATGCCACCTTCATAACAACTCCCTTTAAATCCTTTTAATCCTCCCGTTGAATTGAAAAAAGTGGATGCGGCACCGCCGACGTGGAATCGGGGGTCACGGCTACCGTGCGTTGGCCCATTGTCAGATGTGAAAATGACGATGGTGTTTTTGTCCAAGTTGAATTTTTTCAAGTTTTCTAAAATAGTACCGACGTGCTCATCAAGATCAGAAATCATCGCTGCGTATCCGGCCCGCGGTCGCGGGTGAGGGAGATAGCCATTTTGCCCACGGTAGACGCCGTTTTCGTCGTCCCATTCCGTTGGATACTGATCGATCCATTCTTGTGGCGGCTGCATGGCGACATGAGGTTCGACGAAAGGTAGATAAAGGAAGAATGGTTTGTTTTTATTTTTTTCAATAAACTTGACTGCTTCGTCAAGAATGAGATCAGGTGCATAATTTTCCGCCCGGTAGTCATCGGCTCGCACTTCGCCCGACGGTAATTTCAAATGCCCAGGGATTGGAAAGTTATTGATCCGCACTTCTTTTTCATTGCTGTCGAGGAATGGCGGATAGTAGCTGTGAGCATTTCGTTGACAGTTGTATCCGTAATAGCGGTCAAAGCCCTGCTTCATTGGCGACCCTGTTGTATTGGAAGGCCCCAGTCCCCATTTTCCAAAAGCTCCATTGGTATATCCGACTGATTTGAGAACTTCTGCAATCGTCACGATCTCGTCCGTGATCGGGAATTGACCCGGGAATACTCTGCCGTTGCCGGAGTCTCGATTGCCTCGAATTTCCGCGTGAGCCAAGTTTTGGCCAGTAAGCAGAGTGCAGCGTGCAGGGGCGCAAACCGGAGCGCCCGTATAGTGCTGTGTGAACCGGGCGCCTTCGGTTGCCAGTTGATCGATATTAGGTGTTTTGATTTTATCCTGGCCATAGCAACCAAGTTCACCATAGCCGAGGTCATCGGCAAGAATGAAAACAATGTTAGGTGGCGTATTTTGCTGAGCTGCTGCGACCTTAACTATTGGAAACGCACAGAAAATCAAAGCAAAAACGAGACGGGACTGGAGAGGGAATTGCATTAAGGAGTTCCGTAGAAATCAAAAATTACTTGTCGAATCGATTGGCAATTCTAACTAATATTTTAGGTCCATGTGATTGGATAAAATCGAATCGTGATTTTTCAGGATAAAAAGCAACTTTGAGTTGCCACTCTTTGTGCCTTTGACGACACTTGGGGCTAGTCGCTCCTGGAAATTGTTCCGGCAATCACTTACCAAGACGCGTCGATGATTTTTCAAAAGGTAGATTCTTGATGATTGAGAGTGGGAAGCAGCGGAGATCGGTCGGGTTCACAACCAAGATTGTGATTTCATTGTTGCTTGGTTTAATTTGCGGATTGTTTTTTGGCGAATCGATTCAGTGGATTAAGTGGGTGGGGGATGCGTTCGTTGGCTTGTTGCAGATGGCAGTTTTGCCTTTCGTTGCCGCATCACTGATTGTCAACGTAGGTCGGTTGTCAGCCGAAACGGGTTGGAAATTATTACGTATCTCTTTGCTGGTGCTATGTGGATTGTGGATGGTAGGTCTCGTTGCATTGGCCATTTCGATTCAAGCGTTTCCAGTGTGGGATACCGGTTCGTTTTATAGTAGTAATTTTAACGAAGTGCTGCCTTCGCAAGATTGGCTTGAGTTGTTTATCCCTGCGAATCCATTCGGTTCGCTGGCCAACAACGCGATTCCCGCGGTGGTTGTTTTTTCTCTGGGGCTTGGGGTGGCGATCATGGCATTGCCTAACAAATCTCGATTGTTGGAACCTCTGGATGTTGCCGTCGATGCTTTGGCAAGACTGAACAAGTTGGTGGTAAAGATGACGCCCGTTGGAATGTTTGCAATTGTCGCATATACCGCGGGCACTATCGATTTGAATCAACTAAGTTTGATTCAAGGTTATATCCTTACCTACGCGGGATCTTCGATTGTTCTTTGTTTCGTAGTACTTCCTCTTTTAATCGCGGCAATTACTCCCTATCGATTTGGCGAATTGGTGACTACGTTGCGAGATCCGCTGATTGCAGCATTTGTGATTGGAAACTCTTTTGTCGTTTTGCCAATGATTGTCGAAGCGGTGAAAAAACTTCAAGATGAGCATGAACGCGAGGGAGTTTTGGACGCGTTGTCGAGTCCGCAGCCCGAGTATCTTGTGCCTTTGGCTTATCCGTTTCCAGATTTAGGCCGTATTTTGGGTTTAGTTTTTATCCCATTCGCCGCTTGGTTTTACGGGACTTCGATTGATTTAGATCGCTATCCAGTGCTTGCGGGAGTTGGGTTGCTTGGTTCATTTGGCAAGCCCGTCGTAACGATTCCACTGTTGCTAGATGTGGCTGAGCTTCCGAGTGACATTTTTAATTTGTTTTTGGCATCAGGGGTTATCGCTGCACGATTTGGCGATTTGATGAAGACAACGCATCTGGTGGCTTTCACCGTAATTGTTAGTTGTTGCATCAATGGAGTGGTACGGTGGGATTTTCGTAAGTTAGCGTTAGCGGCGACTGTCTCCTGCCTGTTGCTGGCGTTCAATGCAGGTCTTATCCGAAGTTATCTCGACGTAAGTTTTAAGGAGCAGTATTCCCGGTCGGATTTGGTCT
This sequence comes from Planctomycetaceae bacterium, assembly GCA_024225195.1. Taxonomy (GTDB): domain Bacteria; phylum Planctomycetota; class Planctomycetia; order Pirellulales; family Pirellulaceae; genus Mariniblastus. Next base: position 4,780 of record JAAEMV010000512.1, read on the forward strand.
CCGAGCGTCAGTTGGTCTTTCTCAATGACAGAGTGAAATCAAGTATCAGCTCTCAAGTTACCTCGGTTCAAGACGATTGGGCTAATGGCAATTCAGGCAGCGAGGCTCGGTTAGATATAATTCAAGCGCGAGGAGCGTTGCGAGTTGGCTTTGAACCGGGAAAGATGCCCTTCTCCTATGCCAATGCCGACGGTTCGCTCGTCGGTTTCGATATCGACATGGCCTATTATCTAGCCGATGACCTCCAGGTAAGTCTTGAATTTGTTCCGGTGAAAATGAGTGAATTGCAAACGCATCTGGAGGCTGGGGAAATCGACATCGCGATGTCCGCCATTGAGGGCACGATTGAGCAAGCGATCCAACTGCCAGCCAGTTTGCCGTATATGGACGTCACTCTGGCGGTAGTGGTACCCGATCACAGAAAAAGAGATTTTCGTTCGAAGGAGGATATCTTAAAGATTCCGGATTTGAAGTTAGCCGTAATTAAAAATAGTTTTTTTGCTGACCGAGTGAAGCGACTGGTTCCGACGGAGTTTGAGGTCGTCGAAATGAACTCAGCCAGCGAATATTTTGACGGGCGTGATGTAGAGGCAGATGGCATCGTGATGAGTGCCGAGTCAGGATCAGCGTGGACAATGTTGAGGCCCCAGTTTGCGGTCGCCAATCCGCTTCAGGGTGAAATACAGGTTCCGATTTATTATCTAACCGCGAGCGATTTTGCGTTTGAGAAGTTTTTGAAAAACTGGCTGGCTTTGAAAAAAGCGGATGGGACTTACAAGCGATTGTACGATTACTGGATTCTTGGAATCGACGCTTCGTCTCCTGTGCCCCGTTGGTGCATCCTGCGCGATGTCTTGGGTTGGCAGGAATAGGGTGTTTCAGGGCCTCAAGATGTCGATGGAGTCAAATCGCCGTTTCAGTAGATGGATACTAGTGATTGGCCGAAGACCTAGTTTTCCGCTTCAGCAAAAGGTCTTTTGGCGAGAGCAAAATTAGGGGCAAATTTGTGATTGAAGCGAAGGCAAACTTTCTGACCCTTCTGAAGCGAATCGTCAATTCGGGAAATTTCAGCCTGATCAATTCGATGCACGTTCTTTTCACAAAACCCCAAGAAATGGTTTTTGTCAGTCGTGTCCATGTCGTTCCAATCGGCTGATCGCCTTGGCGAGTGGCCGGAGGGAGTAACATCAATACCTGTAGGAAGTGATTGCCGCGTTCTCAGAAACATCTAACTTTCCAGTCAATTTTGGGTGGAATGAAGCTGATCCATTCACTTGAAGAGAGACGTTTTACTGGTGCGATTTGTTAGCTGAAAAATGAAGATTGCGGCATTTTGTTAGAATTAAATAAAAAAAGCCAGCAACACACTAGGTTTTGCTGGCTTTTTAGTACCGGTGAGAGGACTTGAACCTCCACGGGGTTGCCCCCAATGGATTTTGAATCCATCGCGTCTGCCAATTCCGCCACACCGGCTCAATCAATTAGCAGGCTCGAAATTGTAAACAACTCCAAGCCCCATCGACAAGTCCTAACTTTGCTCTCGGGTGATTTTGAAAACAATCACAAAGAAAAAAGCGGCCTTACGTTCGTAAAGATTCGAGTAGTGGTGTTTTCGAGATAATCCGTGATGCGTAAAAACCGACAAGCAATCCGACGGCAATGATCACGCTAAACATCAGGCTCAATTCGAGCCATGGGGCGGTTGCGGTGCCCACGAGCCAGTGGGGGACTGTTGTGAAAAGGGCTGAGAAAATGCCAATGCCCAACCCAATAATCAGCAGCCAGGCGTTTTCTAAAACAACCATTTTAGCCAAGGCGTTGCGTTGGAACCCAACCGCCCGCATCAAACCAAGCTCTTTTTTGCGTTCTAAGACGCTGCGAATTTGGACGGCGGCAAGACCGAAAGTCCCCAATAATAAACCAAGTGCCCCAAGTGTTTGAAAGGTACTGATATAAGTGTTTTGAACCGACATAAAGTTGCTCAGTAGT
>JAAEMV010000513.1 GCA_024225195.1 Planctomycetaceae bacterium
AACCCATTAGCGGTAACGATCGAATTAAACGCCCCTAAACTTATAAAACGACATCCTTCCGAGGCCAATTGGTCAACTGATTGCTGAAGTCGCGTTACCAAAAAACTTCGCTGTCTGGCCGTCAGTTTTCCCTGCAATGTTGCAGCATCCACGGTAACCAACATTGTCTTCATCCACACCTTGGAGTCATGCAAGTTTTTAGCGTGAACCGGAATCGCCCTGGCATCGCTAAGCTGAATGAGGTTGTGGAACAGAATTTCCAACGCTGCTTTTGAAAATTTGCGAAAAGCTGGAATGGCATACCGCAACTCCTCCGCGCCGTGAAGATAGTGAACCAAAAACCCGATTCGCTCCGCATCAGGAGCCGGTGAATCGATCGCAATATCAATCGCAGGGTACTCTGTCACTGTTTCTTGATCATCTGTAGCCCAGGGATCCTCAGAAACAATCGGCAGGCATAACTCATGCCAGTCTCGCGCTTGCAAAACGGCACACAACCCTTCCAAAGCTCGTTCCAGCACCGCCAATTCACTCGATCCAAAAAACACACTTGGCTGAATACGAAGCGTATTGGGAGCAGAGAGAGTCGGAGAAATTCGCACGCGGTGCCTGTGAAACAGCCATGCCGAGAGCAG
>JAAEMV010000514.1 GCA_024225195.1 Planctomycetaceae bacterium
CACCGCACCTGGCGTTTTTTTCCGGAGGCTTCAACCGACGCAGGTCTTGCATGGGGGCTTGGATCACACCGGCATCCAGTCTCTGCATCAACGCATGGAGAAGATCGAAAAATTGCTTTCTCGAGTGCACGAAAACACCGATGCAAGCGTCACAATAAGAAACGAGGACGGAAAACCTGATCTGCCACCCCCCTCGGATAACGATCCCACCTTGCCTGCAGAATAAGGCGGCATGGTCTCTAGACCGCGCACGTCTCACGACCGCAAGCAACCTCGGCAACCAATTCACGCCCGGGCCGGCGAAGTTCCAATCACTGCCTTTGCTGCTCTCCAAATCCAAATGTTGGCAAACGGAAGCCATTGCCGGAAACGGTGCCAAGCAACCTGCAAGCCTCCACGCCTTCACCACCGTTAATCCTGGCCAAACCTGAATGAGAACTCACTGGGACTGAAGGCAAACTACGTGTTCTCTGTATGTTAAGTCGGTTTCCTCAGAGACGCACCAAATCTGCATCATGCTTTCTGACGCCTGAGACCCCGCAACCAGGGCTCCTCTTCGCCCCCTTTATGAGGCACCAAATCTACACGTCCGTATATTTCTCGCTCAGTGCAGATCCAACCGCTTACCTACAAACCTCCCAAGGTTTGAGCAAGAATCGCCTTGATGGACGAGCGATCTGATTCAGTCAGATGACTAAATTCCTCCGAAACATCCCCGCCCGACAAGACTTCATCAAGACGATTAAGAACACGACTTTTGACCCCTTGAGGAAGGTTTTGAAAGGAATCCGAATAGATTAGGAAGCTACACGGATACTTAAACAACCGCTCCTTAAGGTCTAGCTGCCGCAAACTCCGTTTCTCATTATCAAAGGGTCCCTGCCTTTCAAACTCCGCCGCGAATCCACTCGACCCATTAATCGGATCCGCAAGCCGGGCTTCGTCACAAAACAGTAGCGCTTTCAGGACCCGCTCCGCAGCAGATTCATACCGACTAATCGTCGACTCGGATTCATACCCCGGATCCCTTTCGAAAATCTTATTCATCACGACTGCGTCATGCGCGGTTTGTCGACCGGAAAACAGGGCTGCCGTTAAAACATTGTGCATATGAACTTGGTGTTGAAGCACCAACTGAGCAACAAGGTCACTGTCCCCAATCAGATAAGGAGATGTGTCGAAAATGGAATCGAGCGAGTTTATGTTTGCGTGCTTTGCGGTGTCTAGCTCAGCAGAATCGCGCTCAAAATGTCTCGTTCCAGTTCTTGTCGTTTTCGGCAACCAAGTATTTCCCATGTGGCGAAGTTTTCCATGCGTGCCTGTAACGTACCAGCCTCCAAAGCGATTTTCGTATTCACTTTTGTCATCAATGGAATGTGTCCCCAAACTATATTGCGGCAAACCGGTCTCAGTCGGATAGACACTTCTCACGATGTGTCCGGGGCGGCCTCGCGTATGAGATGATCCGTGACACTGCAAACAACGAAAGGTCTCACGCTGGACGGTCGGATTGATCTGTTTTTTTTGAGAGAGCGTATAAAAGGTCGCGCCTAACTTCGAATCCGCCGCCGAAATTTCGATTACATCGCCGTTTTGAACCCAGCCAAGGTAGATATCATCATTGAAGTACAACGCCCGCGGTTCCGTGGGCGTGATTTGACTGACCTGAAGGCTCGTTTTGCTAAATACCAGCGCCTGCGATTCGACCGGAATGTCAAGTTTATCCAAAAGCGATTTCAAGTAACCGTGCTTTTTATCCCATTCGAGGGACTCCGTTCCGTTCGCCAACTTTTGTGCAAATTGATAGACCTTATCAGTCGGCTCGGCGCGGCTGTAATTTATCGGCTCCATCTCGTATCGGGCCTGTGCTAATCCGCGAGATGTTCCCAGCAAAACAACCATCGCCAAAATGATAAAACCCGGAAATCGAATCATGCTTGACGACTTTCAAAATTAAAGAACAAATATTGATCTACACCTATGATCGAGAGCCAACGCTTTTTCGCCAAGCTTAAACCCAAGCAATGGAGGTAAATTAACAATAAAAAGTTGAGCGGATTGGAACGTGCCAATCCGCACTCTTGGTGATAGAAACAGATTGTCTCTTCGTGCCGATTCGTACTTTTAAGAATCCAAAAAATAGAATTCGCAACTCGAAAGAAATGACACAAAGCCTCAGCGAAATAAAAGCGAAGAGTGAAAGTAAGACCCCACATATCGCGTTTTCATAATTTTAATAAATCGGTATTCACCGAGGGAGGTTTTGGGGCAGGTGACGCAAGCGGGTTATTCAAACTGGCTTCGGTTCATGAATGTTGTGGCGAAATGTTTGGGAGGGCATCGATCGCGTTTGAGCGATCTACAAAAAGCCCACTAGCATTTTAAACAACACCTTAGGCGTCCAAGAAGGATCAGGTCTTGCCTAGTCATCCGCACGCTTTAAACTCGCAGAATCAATTACTAACTAAGAGCAATAAACTTGACCGCCCGACAGGGAAGCAATGAACATCGGTTGAGTAATGAAGCTTAAGTCTCGACATTCGTTTTCGACTCGAATTAATCACGGTTCCTGCGCACGTAAATTCAAGACAAGGTATAGCCGTCCTTAAAGCCCGCAAATCACCCATCCGAACCTAATTGATTAGCCCGTAAGCACAACGGATCTGTCACCATCCACATAAAACCAAACGCTTAGTAGAGTTTCTTCAAAAGCGAAACCTGAAATCTGCCCGTGATTAGTGGCGTCTGTTATTTGACAACTGCCTAAATCACGGCCAAACTATAAATGACGATTACCTTGTTGGCTTCCCCTATGGCGGAGGTTCAACGAGGTGCTCCGCGAGGATCAGTTGCTTTGGCTATAAGATCTGCTCACGAAAAAATCTTGATCTGCATAGTGAAGACTGTAGGCAGTAACTCCCTGAAAATCATGGGCGAAATTCCGTCCGTGGCATGTTGTTTGGTTCAGCTTTCCTAAAAATTGGGCGTTTCGGCGTCACGCATCATTGAAAGAGACCCCCACTTGAGCCTGGAACCAACGGACCCCAAACGCACTCTGTCGGTCTTCGCTCTGGTAATGATTAC
>JAAEMV010000515.1 GCA_024225195.1 Planctomycetaceae bacterium
CGGGCCTTACATGAGTTACTACACTCGTGGGCAGGTGGTTGATGCAGAGCGAGCAACGTTGAGTGAGTCTGTTTCTTCGGATACCGGTGAGCTGATTTTTTCCAACCAAGATCTTCCCGCCGAGCATCATTCCGAACCCCATGATCATTTCGAGCTCCATGATCATTCAGAGTTTCATGATCATTCAGATGCCGACCACCACTCAGGATTCCATCACCACTCAGAGTTCCATGATCATTCCGCCTTAGATCACCACACGACAGACGATAGTGATCACAGTCTCGTTCCCAATGGCGGCGATGGCGAAGGCGATATTTATGGTTTTGGGCCGCACGGAGCCCAGTTGCGTACCTACGAATTGGCAGTCGCGGCGACTGGTGAATACACCTCTTTCCATGGAGGCAGCAAAGCGGATGGGCAGGCGGCGATTGTGACTGCAGTTAATCGTGTGGTGGGGATCTATGAAATAGACGTTGCTGTGCGGTTGGTTTTGGTCGGAAACAATGATGACCTCGTCTACACCAACAGCAGTACCGATCCTTACACGAACAATAACGGATTTACGATGTTAAGCGAGAACCAATCCAACGTGGATTCGGTGATCGGTAGTTCAAATTATGATGTCGGGCATGTTTTCAGCACGGGTGGTGGCGGAGTAGCCTCGCTCGGAGTTATCGGCCAGAACGGTGCTAAGGCGAGAGGTGTTACAGGCCTTGGGTCGCCCGTCGGTGACGCTTTTTATGTCGATTTTGTGGCTCATGAGATGGGCCATCAGTTCGGTGGAAATCACACATTCAATGGCGACAGTGGTAGTTGTGCGGGAGGTAACCGCAACGGCAGCACTGCGTTTGAGCCGGGAAGCGGTTCAACCATTATGGGGTACGCCGGGATTTGCGGAGATGACGATCTTCAAAGTAACAGCGATGCCTTTTTTCATTCCGAGAGTATTGACGAAATTCGTACGGAGGTAACCACGGGCACCGGAAACTCCTCTGCAACAATTACCAGCACCGGCAATTCAATTCCCACGGTGAATGCTGGTTCAGATTTTGTGATTCCCGACCAAACTCCGTTTGAGTTGACTGCAATCGGCTCCGATGGTGATTCGGGAGATAGCTTGACCTACTCGTGGGAGCAGAGAAACTTAGGGGCACAGCGAGACGCGAGTGATTCTGATAATGGGAGTAGTCCGATTTTCCGTACATGGAGTCCGACGGCTGATCCGACCCGCGTCTTTCCGCGAATCTCCGACTTGGTTAATGGGACCAGCGTGATTGGTGAACAGTTGCCTACCACGGATTGGAGTTCGATGGATTTCCGAGTAGTTGTTCGCGACAATGCGGCCGGTGGCGCTGCTGTGAACACTGATGATATGTCAATCGAGGTGGTTGATGTGGGGGCCGGTTTTTCAGTCACCAGTCAAGCCACTGGTGAAACTTGGGCGAAGGGATCGACGCAGACGATTACGTGGGATGTTGCCGGTACCACAGCCAATGGAATTGACACGGCCAACGTGGATATCTTTTTCGCTTCCGATGGGTTGAATTACGATACCGTTTTAGCGACGGGAGTAGCCAACGATGGGGCTCACGACATTACTGTCCCGGACGTTGAAACCCTTTTTGGGAGAGTCAAAGTCAAAGGATCTGGGAATATCTTTTTTAATATCAATGATGCCAATATTGCGGTTGGGGTCGCAGTGACTCAGTACACCGCGACAGACACCCCTGTGGCGATCATCGATAATTCGACGATTCAGTCGACGATCACCATTGGAAACGATGGCGTGATAGAAGACTTAGATTTGCAGTTGGATATCACTCACACCTGGGATGCAGATTTAATTGCGACCCTGACTTCTCCTGGCGGTACAGTGTTTACATTGTTTAGCGAAGTGGGTTCAAGCGGTGATAATTTTTCCGGGACCTATTTCGATGATGCTGCTGCGGATTCAATTACTTCCGGTTCCGCTCCGTTTGCGGGAACCTTCCGGCCAGTAGATGCCTTCGCTCCGCTCAACGGAACAGAGGTTGTTGGGGACTGGGTACTTTCCATCGAAGACGACGCCACGCAGGATCAGGGGACGTTGAATACGTGGTCGCTTTTCGTCACATTTGTTGAAAATACTGATATCACGACGTTGGTCGATTCTGATACCGGCACCAATGAGGTTTCAGAGGATGCCGCAGCCGGAGCGGTTGTCGGCGTGACTGCATTCGCAGATGACCCGGATTCAAGTGATACCGTAACCTACGAACTAACCGACAATGCCGGTGGTCTATTTGCCATCGATGCCAACAGTGGTGTGGTGACGGTCGCCGGAACGCTCGATTTCGAAACGGCGACAAGTCACACAATCACTGCTAAAGCGACCAGTACCGACGGGAGCATGGTCAGCAATGACTTCATTATCAATGTACTCAACGTCGATGACGCAGTTTTAACCAGCCGCCAGATCTACTACAAAGATTCCAATTTTGATGACGGAGACATGGGAGCAGTTGCACCGGGGAAGAGTGTTCTGGAGTTCGGACAGACTGCCACGTTTGCTAATTACACAAGCTATTGGAAAGGGATCAATGGATTCGTAATCGATTTGAACGATCTGAATCAAACCCCAACGACGGGTACGATTGGCGACTTCTTTGAGTTTCACGTCGGAAACGATGACACTCCAGCGGGTTGGACCGCTGCCCCCTCCCCTACTCTGGTCTATCAAAGCGATGTCGATGCCAGTGGAACGGATCGAGTGTTTTTGACCTGGGCGGACAATGCAATTGAAAACACCTGGTTGGAAATTTTAGTACTCGCCAATGCGTCCACTGGTTTGGCAAATCCCGAGGTCTTTTATATTGGCAACGCGATTGGAGAAACCGGGAATGATTCTGCCAATGCGGTGGTGAATCTCGCGGATGTTGCTGGGGTTCGAGCAAACCAAACCGGATTTGGATCGACTGATATTGCAGACCCTTACGATTTCGATCGGAATGAAAAAGTTAATCTGGTTGATTTGAGTATCGCGAGAAGTAACCAGTCAGGATTTTCACCACTGAAGCTGATCACGCCGTCAAATAGTAGTAGTCGAGGATCAGGTTGGAGTGGATTCGGAAATAGCGAATCCGGAAATAGCGAATCCGGAGATGATGGCAAATCTAATTTCAATTTTGATTTTGGCTTTACAATGGGAGCCGATTTTAGCATGGGCGACGTTGGTAAAGAGTCTGGGTTTAGTTCTGGAAATCAAAATCTAAATATCTCACGTGATTCGGAAGAATCGGGGCAAGCGATGCCGCTACAGCTCGCCGATAATCAATCCAACCAGCTTGCAGGCTGGTTGACTGGCAATGCAGACGATTCTGCGACACCAGATCGCACTGAGAAGTCTGAGTTGTTTCCGCAGGCCGATAGCTTTGAACTTGAGCAACGCGACGAATTGTTTGGTGGCTTCGGCCTATAATATTTAGCGTGCTGGCCCGTTCTCTTTGGGAAGTTCGTCGAATTGACTCCATTCACTCCATGAGCCGACGTAAAGCTTGCCGGGTTTCAGGCCAATGTGAGCCATCGTGAGAAGCGTTTGGCAGGCGCTTACGCCGGATCCACAATAGAATGTTGCCTCGTCGCTTGGAACTTCTCCAAGTAGTTGAGCAAACTCCTGCCGAAGGATTTCTGGATCTCTCAGCTTGAGATTTTTATCTTTGTTTTGCGAATGGGGGCGATTCACCGCCCCTTTGATATGGCCAGCGTTTGCATCGGCTCCGGAAGAATCTCCTAAAAAGCGAGCAGAATTTCGTGAATCAACAAGAAGACGCTGGTCCATAACCTCGTCTCGCAACACCAGCATTTGTCGGTTGGGAGTCCCTGTGAAATTTGCAGATTCGTTGGTCTCGTCTCCGCCGGACGTTTCTCGGCCTTCACTTTTCCAGGCCTCAATACCACCATCGAGGACGGCGACCAAATCATGCCCCATGTAATTTAATAGCCACCATAGTCGGGCCGCCGTGATGCCGCGATTGTCGTACACAACGACTTGCGTTTGCTCGGATATGCCGAGCCGCGAAAATACCGAAATTAGTTTCTCTGGTGACGGCAGCGGGTGACGCCCCTGATCGGTAAGCGGAGGACCGCTGAGATCGTCAAACGGATGCGCGTAAACTGCCCCAGGGATATGTCCTGCTTGGTACATTGTATAACCGGCAGCTTTGTCAGCAAGTTCGTAGCTTGCATCGACAATTATCCAATTAGGGTTGTCTAGGTTGGCGGCGAGGTCGGTCGTGCTGATGATTGTTTTGAACATTTCTAAATTGTATCGAATCAATTGGTAAAACCAAGATTCGAAAATCTCAATTGCGGCCGATTGTTTTTGCTCGCTCGGTTTAGCCATAATGCAGTTCCGAGCGATCTTGATAGAGCGTGACGTGTGAGGATTAAAGGGGTGTTCAAAATACGCAGGAGAAGAGACTTCGCGATTCCCTTTGATTATGCTTCCTCGGTTGGCGTTTGCAGATTAAAACGGAGTTAAACTTGTTGGGAAATCATTAGGAATAGCTGTGATTAATAATAGATGGATACAAATTCTGCCGATGCTCGTTCTGGGGTTTGCCTTGGTTGGCTGTACCAAAGACGGTAAAAAAGTTGAGCAGGAAATAGCAATGCCCACGGAGGCGACATCTCCAGCAAGTCCTGCGGACACTGAGATGGGCGAGAGGCAGTTTGAGAAAATCAAATCGCTCGTTGGCGACTGGTATCTGACTGGTGGTAACCAATTAGGAAAAGAACTGGAGCCAGATCCTGAGGTGCCATTTCTAACTTATGCGACGAGCGCGGCAGGGAACTGTGTGATCGAGAAACTTTTCGCAGGCCAGACCAAAGAAATGACTACTGTCTATTTCCTCGACAAGGGGCAACTGTCAATGCACCATTACTGTAGTTTAGGCAATCAGCCGTCGATGGTTGCCGTACCTGCGGAGGGAGATGAGATCGTTTTTCAATTGTTAGCGGTTGGAAATATGTCTGACCCCAATGATCTCCATATCTCATCCCACTCACTGAAATTCGCCGGTGAAGACAAATTGACTGCTCTTTGGGGCGCGACCAAAGAGCAAACGGCAGCAAGCTCGTCCGTTTTTAATGTCGAGCGCAAATGATTGGTCGATAGCTTGCTTTGTGTTGTAATAAGCTGGCGTTTATCACTATCAAGAACTCGAATTCAGTCCAAGTTGAGCTTCATGTAAATTGCTGAAAATTAATCAGTAAAAAATTCAAAGGAGAAATCGTTTTCTTTGCTTCGTTCGATCGTTTTGTGTTTAAATAGCCGAAGGGCTGTTAGATCCGCTGAATCGATGGAAAAAGAACAATCGTGAATTTAAGTTGTGCAAGAATGAAGTCTTTATATCTAACCCCAGTTCTGTTTGCCATGACGTTGTTAGTGGCAGTTCAATTTGACGGCTTGGCCCGCGCTGCTTCAGGGATACAGGAGTCCCAGAGTACTTCCGATAACGACGCGGGCGACCTGGAACGTGGGCCTATGCAAAAGATCGGTCCACCTGTCATGCAGATCTTGAATTTGAAATTCGACTTAGATCGAAAATTTATTTTTGTCGATCAAAAAAGTTGGGGCGAAATAGATACTCCGGCTCCCCGGGGAGTAAATGGTCTGCCATTGCGAATCACAGCGGATCCGATTTCGAAATTGTTTGCGAAGGTTCGCAAAAGTGGCGGGATGAGGTCTAGTTCCACCTCTGTTTCTGGAGGGCGAAAGACGATGACAACTTTTGGGGCGGATTTAAGCTGCCAAATTGTACTTACCGGCGATCGGTTTGAGTTGCGAATTGATGAATTATCAGATCCGGGACGAACCCTTGAGGTTCGATGTGCTGAGGGGACCCGGGTTCTTTTGACTGGGAAGAATACATTGGCAATGCTCAATCAAACGGATGTTGGAATCATGGGCGTATTGATTGATGGCGAAAAAGTGATCTCGGATAGTGCTTCCGACTATTACGTTCTGTCTCAAAAGAATCCCGAACTTCACGATAAGTTGTCAGCGATATTCCGGCACGCAGGCGTCGACCTTCCTTTGGGAGTAGATGAACCGGCGGTTAAACGTGTTGCACTACGGATGTTGGGGTCGTTGTATTCGACAGACCTGACAAAGCTTTCGGTTCTCATTGAGCAACTCGACGCGGCGGAATTCTCGGCTAGAGAAGAGGCTTCGAAAGAGATTGAAGCGTTGTTTCCAAGTTTTGAGGGAGCCATTTTAAAAATGTTGGAATCTGATGAATTGTCCATTGAGGCTCGGAATCGGCTAAAAATTATTGTCAAACGAACGGAGGAAGCGCAGGCGGGAGATCGCCGTGCAGTAGATTGTGTGAAGGCGAACAGGCTTTTAGATAGGACTGGCTATCTAATTGATTTATTCGAAATCGCCAACGAGCAAAGCCGCCCAACCTTGGTTCGCCATCTAACCAAAACAACGAATCAGGATTTTGGAGATGACTCCCAGAAATGGCAGCAATGGTGGCGTGAAACTCAAGCCGATTAATCGTAAAAGCGAGCCGAGCCGACCAGCGGAAGTGACTGGGTTTGAATCATCGGCTTACTGGGCGCACAAAATGGGCGCACAAAAAAGCCGTTGTCACAACAAAATTGCAATAACGGCTTTAATTAAAGTGGGGGTGACAGGAATCGAATCTGCATTCCTTTTGGGAACCAGATCCTAAATCTGTGGGAACGGCTAATGAGGTCACAGCACTCAAGGACGATTGCCGTTGTTTGGTTTTTAAAAGTAGTCGTTTCTAACCTACATCAAAAGCGATAAGCGATAAGCAATAAGCAATAAAAGAGAAAAGTTTAGCGCTTCCAAGAACTTTTCTGCTCTAGTCACATTTCACTGGTGATTCTTTCATTAAGGTTCGAATGATCTTTTTGTGACGTGGCTTTGTCGACGAAGGACAGTATATGTTGTGTTGAAATGATTTAGTTAAAGAACACTCGGAACATTCAGGCAATTCATATTTCACAAATCCGCAAGCTGCAAAAAGGGAAACTCTATGGCTGTGAA
>JAAEMV010000516.1 GCA_024225195.1 Planctomycetaceae bacterium
GGTTCTCGCACGCCAACATTCCAACTCAAAAGTCTAAAAAGCGATCCAGCTTCTCATGTCAGTGAATCCCAAATTGTCAGACGACCGATTTCCCAAAAAGAATCAGAGAAGTCCTGTCTCCCCTAAGCCGTAAAAACTTGTCGATTCCGAAGAAATTTTCGATTTGTGCAATGGAAACTCCAAGCCTAATTCGATAATCTGAGGTACATTTAACGTCAAAGAAGCAACCCACGGAGGGTTGTAAAAACGAAACCAAATTTTTTAGAAACGAACCAGTTCCAATAATTTTGGTTTCCGACGGAAATCCCGGACAAACTCGATCACGTTATGCGACACTTCTGCATTTTCAAAAGAGTTACTTTGGTACTTCCTTCATGGACGAATCCCGGCCTGTGACGACGATCGGCATTGATTAATGAACGTATTCAGTCGAGCTTACATCGACAGTTTATTTGACGACTACCAACAAGATCCAAGTTCGTTGCCACCCGAATGGCAAACCTATTTTGAGAACTTCGATCCTGACAATAGTGAGATCGACTTTTCGTCGCTTCCAGTAGCCTCAAATTCTTCTGCCTCCTCGCCAGACCACAACACAACGAACAGTCGTAGTGTTGCTCAATTGCAAGACCGGGTGGATCAACTCATTCGTGGCTTTCGCGTTCGGGGGCACCTCGAGGCAAAAATCGACCCACTCGGTCGGCCTCGCGCTACCAACAATGAACTAAACCCGGAATCCTATGGACTACTGCCATCTGATTTCCCGAAGAACTTCTCGGCGCGGACCGTTGATGGCCAAAATTTCAGATCGCTGGAAGAGATCGTGGATTTGATGCGGCAAACCTACTGCCGCTCTATCGGCGTTCAGTTCATGCACATCGATGACCACGATGTTCGAAATTGGTTGCAAACGCGAATGGAAGGTTCGCGCAACCGAATGCAACTGCACCGAAAGACGCAACTAAGAATTTTGACCAAGCTGACGGACGCCGTCATTTTCGAAGAATTCATGCGGAAGAAATTCCTAGGGGCAAAGACCTTTTCCCTCGAAGGCGCCGAAACCCTGATTCCGTTACTCGATCTCGCCCTCGAGAAAGCCGGTGACCATGGCGTCAAGCAAGTTGTTCTAGGAATGGCTCACCGCGGCCGCCTCAACGTGCTGGCTAACATCATGGGCAAACGGGCACAAAACATTTTCTGGGGATTCGACGATCCGGATCCCGAAAAGCATCGCGGGGGCGGAGACGTACTCTACCACCTTGGCCACAGTAACGATTGGGTCACCAGCAAAGGCAAAAAGGTTCACATCTCACTTTGCTTTAACCCTAGCCACCTCGAGTTCGTTAACCCTGTTGCCATGGGACGTTGTCGAAGCAAACAAGATCGCACTTCCGATGTCGACCAATCAGAAACCATGACGGTCCTGATCCATGGAGACGCTGCATTCGCTGGCGAAGGCGTTGTTCAGGAAACACTCAACTTGAGCCAACTCGAAGGCTATAAAGTCGGTGGGACGCTGCACGTCATCGTCAACAATCAAGTTGGTTTCACCACGGACTGCCATGACAGTCGTTCGACAACGTATGCAAGCGATGTCGCAAAGATGTTGCAGATCCCAATCTTTCACGTTAACGGTGAGGACCCGGAAGCCGTTGCCCAAGTGGTCAACTTGGCAATGGAATTCCGACGCGCCTTTAATCGAGACGTTGTCATTGACATGTATTGCTACCGAAGGCTTGGGCACAACGAAAGTGATGAACCAAGATTCACGCAACCGTTAATGTACAAATCGATCGACAGTCGCCCGACAATCCGCGACAGCTACCTAAAGCGACTTCTAAAAATGCAGGAAGTTACCCAGGAAGAGGCTGACCTGATTGCGGAGCAGCGCGGCACCAAACTCCAGGACGAATTCGAATCCACCAAAATTGCCGGATTCACACCAGATACGCAAACGCTCGAAGGTTTGTGGTCCGGATACTACGGGGGAAAAGAACGGTCTGATGATGAGGCGGACACCACGGTCTCCAAAGAAGTGTTAACTGAGGTTATTCGCAATACAGCGACTGTCCCCGAGACATTCAATCTGCATCGCAAGTTGAAGCGGGTACTCGAAACCCGCGTTGACTCTGCCAACGGCAATCGGGCGATCGACTGGGCAACCGCGGAACTGGCAGCCCTTGGCACCCTTGCGATCGAAGGGCATCCAGTCCGTCTTTCGGGGCAGGATTGCGGTCGTGGAACCTTTAGCCAACGCCATGCAGTGCTGCACGACACTCAATCAGCCGAATCCTATACTCCTCTCAACCACCTTGGAGAGTCACAGGCCAAGGTAAATGTTATCAACAGCCCTCTCAGCGAGGCTGGTGTTCTTGGATTCGACTACGGCTATAGCCTCGATGCGCCTGACAGCCTGATTATCTGGGAAGCCCAATTTGGTGACTTCTTCAATGCAGCTCAGGTAATTGTTGATCAATTCATCTGCAGTGCGGAAGACAAATGGAATCGACTAAGTGGATTAACGATGTTCCTGCCACACGGCTTCGAAGGGGCTGGCCCGGAACATTGCAGCGGCCGGCTTGAAAGATTTCTGACTTCAGCAGCCGAACATAATTTTCAAGTCGCTATCCCAACGACTGCCGCACAACACTTCCACTTGCTCCGACGCCAGGTCAAACGAAAATGGCGTAAGCCTCTGGTGGTCTTCACGCCCAAGAGTCTGCTTCGGGAACCTTACGTCGCTTCGCCGATTGAGCAGTTTACCGAAGGACAGTTCCAACGGGTCATCGCCGACGAGGCAGTTCGCAACGATAGTGCACCACAACGTGTACTTTTGACCGCCGGTAAAATTGGAGTCGAACTACTCAAAGCAAGAGAACAGGCTGAACGCACGGATTTCGCCGTGATTAGAGTCGAGCAACTTTATCCCTTGCCTCACAAAGAAATTGAGGCATGCCTTAGCCAGTACGCTTCCGGAACGCCGGTATTCTGGGTTCAAGAAGAACCTCGAAACATGGGTGGCTGGTACTTCATGAAAGTCAAATGGGACGAATTTGGACTCGAAGAAAAATGGCCATTAAAAGTCATCTGTCGCCCCGAATCAGCCAGCCCGTCAACCGGATCCAAGAAGTCCCATAAGATTGAGCAAGAAGACATCATGAATACGGCGATGAGTTTCCAACGAACCGCTAACGTCTAGACAACCAGCTCAAAACCAGACGGAAAACCGTCCCGTCAATTTTCGTTTAATCATTTCAGCTCAACACAATCCAACTCAGAATCAGTCGAACATGTTTGAAATCAAAGTCCCCGAATTTGGTGAGTCAATTCAGGAAGTTCAGGTCGCGGCATGGCTAAAGCAGCCGGGCGACTGGATTGAAAAAGACGAAGACATCGTCGAACTTGAATCCGAAAAAGCATCACAGGCACTCAGCTCGGAACGAGCGGGCGTCTTGCAACAAATCAAAGTTGCCGATGGTGAATTTGCTCATGTTGGCGATATCCTGTGTGTCGTCGAAGAAGGCGAGAAACCGACCGGCACGACCAGCACGGCTTCGGCCGCCGCAGGAGGGAGCACTGCTGTGGTCGCGGATTCTCCTGCTGCAACCACCGAGTGGATCATGCCGGCTGCTGAACGCGTACTCAGCGAGTATCAAATTTCCGCGGATGCCATCACGCCTACAGGACCCGGCGGACGCCTGCTGAAGGAAGATGTTCTCAATTATGTACGCACCAAAGGACTCAAACCGACCGACTCACAACCTGCTCAACCTGCTCCAGTAGTAACTCCGCCAAAACCGCAATCTGCTCCCCAACCGGTTGCCGTTTCAGCAACGGCCTCCGATGAACGGGTTGAGAAGTCTGTTCCAATGAGCATGATCCGTCGGACTATCTCGAAGAGACTAGTCGAAGCCCAGCAGACAGCAGCGTTGTTGACTACGTTTAACGAAATCGACATGCTGCCGGTAAAAGAACTTCGTTCAAAATACAAAGACGCTTTCTTGAAAAAGCATGGGGTCAAATTAGGATTTATGTCCTTCTTTGCGAAAGCTGTCGTCGAAGGGCTCAAGCGGTATCCCGCCATTAATTCTGAAGTTCAAGGCGATCGTGTGATCGTGAAGAATTATCACGATATCGGAATCGCGATCGGTGGCGGCAAAGGATTGGTTGTGCCTATTCTTCGCAACGTTGAAAACATGAGTTTTGCAGTAGTCGAGCGGAAAATCGGCGAATTCGCTGCCCTCGCTCAAGCGAACAAAATCGTTCCCGACGATCTGAAAGGCGGTACCTTTACGATTAGTAACGGTGGCGTTTACGGCTCGCTACTCTCCACGCCGATCGTAAACCCGCCTCAAAGTGGAATTCTCGGGCTCCATACAATTCAAGACCGCCCTATTGCTCTCAACGGAGAAGTCGTGATTCGCCCAATGATGTACGTGGCGCTGACTTACGACCACCGAATCGTTGATGGAAAAGAGGCAGTCGGTTTCCTGAAAACAATCAAAGAAGTTCTCGAAGAGCCTGCCCGTTTATTCCTTGAAGTTTAAACGTATCACGCCGATTCATATCCGGACTTGAAAGTCCGGATAAACCGCATCGGATTTGCTCGCGTTATTGCCGCTCATCCCCAACCTCATAGCGATACATTTCTATTATGGCCGATCAAAAATTTGACCTTATCATTGTCGGAGGTGGTCCCGGTGGGTATGTCGCAGCAATTCGTGCCGCACAATTGGGACTGAAGACGGCTGTCATTGACGAGAATCCACAATTCGGTGGAACCTGCCTCCGAGTTGGCTGCATTCCCAGTAAAGCCCTACTTGAGTCCAGTCACCTGCTCGTCGAAGCCCGCGACCATATGGTCGAACACGGAATCACTGCGACCAAACTGACCGTTGACCTCTCAGCCATGATGAAGCGAAAGTCGAAGATCGTTGATACGCTTACCGGCGGAATCAACATGCTTCTCAAGCGGAACAAAGTTACCACTTACGTTGGCCGTGGAAAATTAGCAGGAAACGGACAGGTCGTCGTCTCTACTGGCGACACTCTCGTTGCAGAAAACATCATTGTCGCAACTGGCAGTGTCCCAATGCGTCTTCCTGGAATCGAGTTTGACGGCGAATTCATCGGTGACAGCACCACAGCCCTCAGTTATCCCAACGTTCCGAAAAACTTAGTCGTGATCGGTGGAGGGTACATCGGTCTCGAGCTTGGATCTGTTTGGAGCCGATTGGGTTCAAAAGTCATCATCCTCGAAGGCATGGATCACGTTTTGCCCGGCCTGGATCAGGAAATTGCTAGAGCAGCAAAACGAACTTTTGAAAAACAGGGGCTCGAATTCCACACCAGCATGTGGGTCGAAAGCGCGAAACGCGAAGGGAACACCTGCGTTGTTAAATGCAAAGATGCGGCACCGATCCAATGTGACCGAGTACTGGTTTCGGCAGGACGCGTTCCCAATACAGGTGACGTCGGCCTGAAAGAAGCCGGCGTTGAACTTGACCAGCGCGGATTCATTACCGTGAATCAGCACCTCGCTACATCGGCCCCCGGAGTCTTCGCGATCGGAGACTGTATCGGCGGAGCGATGTTGGCTCACAAAGCGTCCGAAGAGGGAGTTGCCTGTGTCGAACGGATTGCCAACGGCGCCGGTCACGTCAACTACGATACAATTCCCGCTGTTGTTTATACCCATCCTGAGATTGCTATGGTCGGCAAGACAGAGGAACAACTCAAAGCCGAAGGAATTTCCTATCGAAAGGGCTCATGCCCCTTCGGAGCGAACGGTCGAGCCAGAGCAATGGGCGAAGCCGAAGGAAAAATTAAAATCCTCGCTGATGCCCAATCTGACCGCATCGTCGGAGTCCATGCGATCGGTGCTCGTGCTGGTGATTTGATCGCTGAAGCGGCCGTAGCAATGAATTTCGGAGCCTCCAGCGAAGATCTGGCACGATGCTGCCATGCCCACCCAACACTTTCGGAAATCATGCAGGAAGCCGCACTCGCCGTCGATGGCCGCGCTATCCACACTTAATCCGCTTCCGACTTCCTGCCGCGACCATTCTACAACCAACTCGCAGCGGCGAACTGAGATCGACAGATCAGAAAAGTGCCAGTGCGAGTTTTTGCGATTTATCGAGTGCTAGCGTGCTAAACGTCTGGACTTGAATCTCGGGTTTTTCTAACTTCCCCGCTAACGACTCGTTCCTGGAGATTGCGTTAATGAAAAACCGCGCCGTGAAATACGCAAAATTTACTCTGCTACTTGCAATCAGTTGCCTCGTAACACCTCAATGCCAGAACTCGAATTTGCTGGGGCAAGATTTTCGAATCGACTCCCAGGTTTACGTTGACGGAATGAGGTCACCTGTTTCTGAAAACATCACGCTCTTTGCTTCAGGGATAATTTATGACTTTCAACTGTCCGACAACGGAGAAATTGAGACAGAGGAAACTGTAATCTTTGATAGTCGCCAAAAAACATTTACCCTCTTGAATCACGCCAAGCAAACTAAACTTGACTTGTCTGACCTGCAACTCATTTCTATCTACGAAGGCGTCCGGAAAGAGACGCGGCAGGATCATCGGTCAAGATTTCTAACGGACGATTCATTCGACGAGGATATTGATCTTAGCGCGAACTTAATCACACTTTCGAGTCCCCAAATTGTGTATCGCTACTCCGGTTCACAACCAGCAAAGGTCTCAATTCTTGAGCAGTACAATGACTTCCTTCATTACTTCACTTTGCTCAATGTCTCCGATCCCACCAAAGTCCCACCGTTCGCTCGAATGGAACTCAACAAATCAATCAAGCGGCTTGGATGGTTTCCAACAGAAATTCAAATCTCCGTCCAGCAAAACAGCCTATTCCGAGAAGCATTTAAAGCGAAATCGAAACACACTGTGAGGTATCAACTGTCCAAGCAAGATCAGGACAGGATTAAATCTATCAAAAAGCATTGGGCGCAATACAAACCGGTTCACCTCGCGGAGTATCGCGGATTCAACAAAGAACCCAAATTAAAAATACCTGAAATTAAAACAGCTTCGTTCGAAGAGGAGATCGCCAGCGGTCAGCGGAATAAGAAATAGTCGGGTTGTGTATCCTTTTTCACTTCGATTACGAACCAATCGCGGTGGTCAAGTTAACCGCACCCGCCGACTCCGGTTACGCCGGAATCAAAATGAGTGCGGGCCTCCTAAGTTCAAAAAAAACGGTTTGGAACGAATAGGGGGACTAACAATCTTGAGAAACATGGACAAGGGGGCATTACACGCCTCAATAACCCCGTTTATCCGGCTCTTTTGACATTTTGCTTGCGTTGGGTAGGTCGTCGTTCGATAATTAGCTAACAGAGATCTAAGGCAAGTGATTTATTTTCCAATAACTGAGTGAGTTGTTCGAAACTCGTAACAGTTTTTGGTTTTTCATAGATAACGGAAGACAGTTGGCCAGAGTCGGTTTTCTACTCTGGCAAACCTAGCGGCGAGTGCTCATTGCAAATTTAGTTTGCGAGGAGGTTCGATTAGCTTGTTTCTACCTTGGAGATTTCGATGGTCAAAATCCTACATAAAAAGTCTGGAAAAATTTTACTCCGGGCAAAGAACGAATCCATTCGTGGCCGTTTGCTTTCAGGGCACGATCTTGCGGGTGCCGATTTCTCTGGCCAGGATCTATCGGGTTGCAAATTTACAGGGTGCAATCTTTGCGATGCGAACTTTGCCGGTTGCAATTTGTCATTTGCCAAGATTGATAATTGTGTTTTGCGAAGAGCCGATTTCTCCGATGCAACGCTGACCAAAGCGGATCTCTCTGACAGCGTCCTGGATGTCGCTATTTTCACTCGGTGCATCGCGGTTGGCGTGCAATTTCGCCACGCAAAATTAAACGGCGCTGATTTATCCCACGGCAACTTCAACAAAGGTGACTTCTCTTTCTCGGAGGCACGTGCCAAGTTCGATCACGCAACACTTATTGGTGCCAATCTGTTCGGTGCTGATTTCTGCAGTGCAGACTTCACCCAAGCTGATCTTCGCCACGCAGACATGACCGATGCGAAAATCGCGAGAGCGACGTTCACCTATACAAAACTTGAGGGGAGCATCGGTGCTAACGGACGCCCCTGGGGTTTCTCGGTCAAATCCCCACACACCAAGAAAGCTTGGTGGAAGGTTTGGGACAGCGCCGCCGTCTAAACCAACCTGCCAACCAACTACCGATCACGCCGAGGCCCAAGATGGTTTCGGCTTTTTTTGTTGCCCAAGTTCCAGTTCAATCCAGATCTCTACTGCGATTGCTGACCTACACATTTTCGCAGTGAAAAAACAGTGAACGTCCTCTGGCGATACCCCCTCTTGCGGCAAACTCCCCAATCCTGAATTTCTTGAGGCTATTGCCGCCGGCCTTTTGAGCGGATGCCGAATTTAAGCCAAAAATCCCTTATTTGGGCACCAGCTTAAAAATTTCTCAAAAAACATCTCTGGCTATTTTGATGCTCAAATTGAGGAGCTAACTCACTTTCCGATGTCATTAAACCGATATTCCCAATAGATCGGCTCATAGTTCAATGGTGCGTCAGAATGGCACGTATGTAAAACGGGGGCGATAAGGTAAGATTTTATTTTTTAAATCCCATCAAATTCGGCGTTCGATTGGTTACTCCAACCCAATCTTTCCAGTCCGCAATGGGGATGTTTTTTTGAACGGTGCTGACGGCAAAGTTCGATCACTAAGAATGGCTGAAGGAAACAGCAGTGGTACACGGCGAGTCGGATAATTCGAACCAACCTCAATGGCTCGACGTCAGAGTCGAAGGCGTCGGGGCGGATTATCGAAAATCTCACCCCGTGGCTTGGTGGTTGGCCTTAATCGGACCTTTCTTGATAACCGCCGTATTGCTTGGCCTTATTGCTCTTATTCAAGGCCCTGATATCGCTTACAGCTATGCCACGGCGGCGATCTCTGCATTCCTTTTCTTTGGCCGGTTCATCATTCTGATTGGCCAAAGCGAACCGAACGCGGAAGCAATTTTTTTCCTGAAACACCTATCCGCTTCGAACCTCTTTGTCATGTTAACTTACATGGACACGATGGTTGCGATGTTCGTCGCTTTTCACATAGGAATTATTTTTCGACTTCCCTGGATTGGCCCGCGAATTCAAGGCATCATCTCGGACAGCCAATTCATTCTTAGGAAACAACCCTGGATTCGCCGCACCGCCTTTATCGGATTGGTTGGATTCGTGATTTTTCCAACCTCGACAACCGGCAGCGTCGGCGGTTCGATCTTTGGCAGATTACTCGGCATGAAACGCTGGCGAGTTGTCGTCGCAATCTTGGTTGGCAGCATCCTTGGAAATGGGTTGATGCTGATCTTCTCTAAACAAATCGCAAAGTACAGCGATAACTGGACGCTCAAGTTGTTTGGCGTGCTCTTAATGATCGTCGTCCTGTTTGTAGTCGAACGCAAATTCCAGAGCATGAAGGCAGAGTACATGGCTCAGGAAGAATTGAACGAAAAACTGGAACAATCCGGTGGAGATTCTTCGCCGAGCGCCCCTTCCGCTGACCAAGCAGAACAATCAGAAGTGACAACCGAAGGTATTGAATAAATCGGGTGGTGATTTTTGAGTAAGGCTCAGTCAATACCGTCTCGCTGGAAGCAGCTTCAGTCCGACGTCGTCCACTGCTCCCGCTGCCCGCGTTTGATCGACCATTGTAAGACAGTCGCTCAAAAGAAACGCCGCGCTTATGAAAACGAAAACTATTGGGGCAAACCTGTACCCGACTTTGGCAAACCCCGTGTTGGCTTACTCATTGTCGGTCTTGCCCCAGGAGCACATGGCGCCAATCGCACCGGTCGCATGTTTACTGGAGATCGAAGTGGGGATTGGCTTTACCGAGCGATGCAACGAGCCGGGTTCGCGAACCAACAACAATCAACCGACATCAAAGACGGGCTCAAATTAACCAATTGCGCAATCACTAATATTTGTCGTTGTGCACCGCCGCAAAATAAACCATCGACGGAAGAGCTTAAAAACTGCTCCCCCCACTTCGCGGAAACTTTGGAACTGTGTGACCCAACGGTGGTGTTAACTCTTGGCGGCCTAGCGTGGAATGCAACGATTCGTGAACTAATTCGAGTTGGCTGGTTCGATCGTCCGCCGAGAAGACCTCGTTTTGGCCATGGCGAAAAGGTTTCCCTGAACCACAATCGATTTTTATTGGGAAGCTACCACCCCAGTCAGCAGAACACCTTCACCGGAAAACTCACAAAACCCATGCTCGACCGCGTATTTAAAAATGCAGTCAAATTAATCAACCAAAATCCGACTAAAACCGAATGACAAAGTTTCAGCGGTGCGGTTTAATAGAATGTAAATTCAACGACCCGGCATCGGCGACCTGATTGGATCTTCGCACGGAAATTCGCCTCTGCGGTTCAGCCGAACCTAAAAACAACCGCAGTCCCAAAATCAATGGCGGTCATCACTGCCTTCCTAAAAAACTGAAAAGTAGCATTGTGACAACAACTCCCCCCGAATCGGATTCAGGTCAGGACCCCAACGATTTAGTCCCTCTTCCCACCACAGACGCTTTATCGGACGGGGATGAAAACGAATTAGTTGAGGCAGCGATCGTTGAGGCAAGTTCGTTTCCACTTTCGATAACCGGGATCGCAGCCTGGCTTCTCGTGGGCTCTGTTACTTTACTGATGTTCTCCCTGGTCGCCTATTCACAGCTTTTTCCAGAGCAGGAAATCGGCGGGGATGCCAGTCCCAGTGAACTGATGACTTTGCAAATGCAGGGCAAGCTGATTGTCGGCCAGGAACAGTTGTTAGCACTCGCCGAAGGGCCGCCAACCGACACCAGCCAAAGTTTACCCGAACAATTTGACTCCGGAAGCTACGAGCAAAGACTTTGTTACGCCATACTGAAGGGAGAACTCGAAGGCCCTGACACCGTCAATGAACAATTAATTCAGTTGGATAAGAAGGTTCTTGAAAACAAGGATGTACTGACCTTAACCGAAGATCAAAACAAACTCCGCGAGCTAATCGAAAAACTGAACCAGGAGTACTCGCAGGGAAACCTCGACTCAAGCGAGATTCTTCCTTTGACAGATCGTCAATTGATTGAATCACGGCTTGGCTGGACCGGCCAACTCGCACTCCTGCCAAAAGAAACGCCGTTAACTGCACAACGGGAAACACTGGAATCCGAAGCGATCACCATGCTGGTTTTGATTTTCGTTATCGCTGTCGCGGGATTAGGCATTGGACTTGCAAGCCTTATTTCTTTGATCGTTCTGGGAATAAGATTTCGAAAAAAGAAAATGCAAGCCAACTTTCAAATCCGATTTTACAATCACAACATTTACATCGAGACCTTCGCGCTCTGGATGATATTATTTTTTGGTAGTTCATTTGGCAGCTCCTATATCCTGACTGAGTTCGAATTGGATCCCGCTAACTCGCTATTCGTCCAGCTACTGATTTTCTTTGGATCGCTGATTTGTCTCGCGTGGCCAGTTTTCCGCGGAATCCCATTCTCGCAAGTTCGGCAAGATATCGGCTGGACTTGCTCCCATCCCTTCAAAGAAATCTTCAGTGCCATTCCGACATACCTGGCAACACTTTCGTTGCTGCTTCCCGGGTTTCTAGCCATGTTTATCTTGGTTGCACTTGTCTCATCGTTTCAAGAATCACACGAATTCGGAAGCCCCATCGCCCCTGGGCATCCAATTCAAGAACTCATCGCCGAGGGGGGCACCAAAATGATTTTAATGATTTTCCTAACTGCGTGCGTCGCTGCACCAATCGTTGAGGAAACTGTCTTCCGAGGCATTTTATATCGGCACCTCCGAGACGTAAAATCTTTTTCAGCAAGATGGATGAGCGTTCTTTTTGCGGCGGTTATTAATGCGCTAATTTTCGCCGCAATTCACCCGCAAGGAATCTATGGCATACCCGTACTCGCCATGCTCGCAATTGGCTTTTCACTCGCCAGAGAGTGGCGTGGCTCGCTTGTGAGTTCCATGGCGATGCACGCAATACACAACACGCTCGTGACTTGTGTCTCGCTCGTAATTTTGTGATCATAACAACCTACCAAGGTGATCAACACAATTGGTTTTGCAACTTTTTGCAAACTACCTTCACGCCCTCTAAAAAGATTAAAAATCAATGGCTCGTATCAACGATAACTATTTGAAGCTTCAGGCAGGCTACTTGTTTCCAGAAATCGCGCGACGCGTGAATACATTCTGCGATGCTAATCCGGACGCCAACGTGATCAAAATGGGAATCGGTGATGTCACCCAACCGCTCTGCTCCGCTGTCGTAGAAGCAATGCATAAAGCCGTTGATGAGATGGCAGTTCGCGAGTCCTTCCGCGGATACGGACCGGAGCAAGGCTATGCATTTCTACGGGATGCAATCTCAAAAAATGATTATCAAGATCGCGGCATCGAAATCCAAAGTGACGAGATCTTTATTTCGGATGGCTCAAAATGTGATTCAGGCAACCTGTTGGACATTTTTGGAAGCGACAACGTGATCGCGGTTCTTGACCCCGTGTACCCCGTGTATGTCGACACAAATGTCATGGCTGGGCACACGGGCGAAGCGGACGAAATGGGGCGTTATGGAAAGCTGGTTTACATGCCAGTCACAGCCGAATCAAATTTTGAACCGGCGATCCCAACAGAACACGTTGATTTAATCTACCTTTGCTATCCGAACAATCCGACTGGAACCGTGGCAACACGTGAGATGCTGGAGAAATGGGTAGCCTACGCCAAAGAGCATAATTCTATCATCTTCTATGACGCTGCTTACGAAGCATTTATTTCTGAAGAAAATGTTCCTCGTTCAATTTTTGAAATTGAGGGCGCTAAAGATGTCGCGATTGAACTCCGAAGTTTCAGCAAAACCGCCGGATTCACTGGAACTCGATGTGCATTCACGGTAATTCCGAAGGGGCTTGTCGGTAAAACCGCCACCGGTGAGTCCCATTCGATACATGCACTTTGGAATCGAAGACAAAGCACAAAATTCAACGGAGTCTCTTACCCTGTCCAATGCGGTGCGGCTGCCGCCTATTCGCCGGAAGGGCAGGAGCAAATCAGCGAGCTTGTAGCGTTTTACATGAACAACGCAAAATTGCTCCGCGAAGGGCTTACGGCAGCAGGATTCCAAGTCTTTGGTGGAATCAACGCCCCCTACGTTTGGCTAAAAACCCCCGGTGACCTCAGCAGTTGGGATTTCTTTGACCAACTGCTTGAGAAGTCTCACATCGTTGGCACACCCGGGAGCGGCTTTGGTGCCGCCGGAGAAGGTTACTTCCGCCTGAGCGCATTTAACAGCCTTGAAAATACTGTGACTGCTATCGAGCGTATCCAAAAATCAGTAGCGACGAGCGTTTAAAATTTTCTACCTCGCCCCTCGGGCGTCCATTCAGACCCCGAGGGATTTACCGAGCGTTAGGACGTCGTCGCGCGGACTGCGCCAACTGAGATACCGCCGTCAACTAACAACGTCTGACCGGTAATGTATTGACTGGCATCCGAGGCAAGCAACAAGAGCGGACCAGCGAGATCACCCGGGGCACCGGGGCGTCCTAAAGGGATCCGCTCACATAGATAATCAACCCACCCTTCTTGCTCGTACATGACCTTATTCTGTTCAGTCTTGAACCAACCCGGTGCAAGGCAATTAACAGTGATCCCATCCCCACCCCAATCGTGAGCCAAACTCATGGTGAGCTGCTTGGTTCCGCCTCGGCTTGCTCCGTAAGGGCCAAGTCCGGCGTACCCTGCTACACAGGTCACCGAACCAATATTGATAATTCGCCCGTATTGCCGCTTTGCCATGTGCTTAGCGACTTCCTGAGCAACGAAGAATACGCCTCTCAAGTTCGTATCGAGAACTAGATTCCACTCATCCCACTCAACATCTGCTGCGGGCTTACGCACATTGCACCCCGCATTGTTGACCAAAATATCGATTCGGCCAAAAGTATCGATCACCTCTCCGACTGCATCTTTGATGCTTTGGTGATTTCGTACATCTAATTCTATTTTGGCGGTTCGAACGCCCAACGATTCGACCTCATCACTAGGTCCGTCCAGTGAAGCGAGGGTGCGACTCGTCATTGCGACACTCGCTCCGGCTTTTGCCAGTGTTTTGGCAAAACCCAGCCCTAGGCCGCGACTTGCCCCCGTTACTAAGGCAACTTTATCTGATAAGTCAAATGACACAGTTTACTCCGAAAATTAGGTTGTTTTTCGCACAGATTCCTTTGTTTTCCATCCCCTTCGATAGCACTCAACTCCCTCTTTGGTTATCCTAGGAAACCACTTTGACCCCCTAATTCGTCATGGAATTAGGAGCAAACCTGATCCTTACATTTTCGCTCAGAGATTGATATGCAAAAACGATTAATAGTTCTTCTTTTCATTTTCGGATTAGGACTCTGTGGTGTTGGCGGATTTTATTATTGGCTAGATCAACAAGTTCCTAAAGGGGACAAGAACTTTGCCAAAGAGCCAGCCGCGCCGGACGAAAACGCTGCCAAAGGGCAGATGATCGCACCTTCTATGTAGTGAATCGCTCACTGAGTGATTCAGCGAAGCGACGGAGGATTCCTAGGGTTGGACGACAACCTTTAACAGCTTGGGTTCGTGCTCGTAAAGTCGCTGAAAAAATTCCGGCCCTCTGTCCAGGCTTGTAACTTGACTGATCAGGGGGCTGACTTTGATTTGCCCTGAAGCCATCAGTTCAATGCAGCGCGGGTATTCGCCGCTTGACCCGCAGGAGCCTACAAGTTTCAGTTCGCGCGTCACCACTTTTTGAAGCGGTAAATCGACATTCGGTTGCAAATTCCCTACCAACCCAACTTGCCCACCGAGCCGGACACAGTCGATCGCCGTCCGAAGCGGTGCGGTTTTGCCAACAACCTCCATCGCGATATCGACACCGACTCCTCCAGTAAGCCCCAACACCTCCGCTGCAACATCAGCATCGGTGGCGTTAACGCACTGAGTTGCGCCAAGTTCTTTCGCTAGATTTAACTTAAACGTATCGATGTCAATTGCGATGATTTGTTCGCAACCGGCGACCTTCAATGCCTGAATCACCAGTAGACCAATCATCCCTGTACCGACGACTACCGCAGACGCCCCCGCTGGAACATCGAGTAGGCTGACCGCGTGAACTGCCACCGAAACAGGTTCTACTAACGCTGCATGCTCAAACGATAAATCATCGGGGATCTCGTAGACGATGTGTTCCGGAACCGAAACGAACTCAGCAAAGCAACCTGATTGACGATACGTTTCGCAGGATACTCCCAACACTCGACGATCCGCACATAGATTAGTGCTGCCCGCTGAACAAAGGTGACATTCGCCACAAGAAATCATCGAGTCAAAGGTCACGCGTTGCCCAATTGAAAATCGAGAAACCTCCGCTCCAATCTCTGTAACGATACCGGAGGCTTCATGCCCCATGACCAACGGTGGAATTCGACGCCCGCTACTGCCGTCGTAGCCGTGAACGTCGCTGCCGCAGATCCCACAAGCCTTCACCGAGACCAAAATATCATGAGCCCCTAAAATTGGTTTTTCAACCTCGACCACGTTCAAGTTTTGGTATTCAGATAACAGTAAAGCGCGCATTAATACCCTTTAAAAGCGTAGCGAGGAACATCAAACGAAAACGAACGTGACAATCAAATTGTAAGACGTTCACGCGAACAACTCAATCATCCAATGGCCACAGAATGCCAATCAATAAATTAAATCACTCAACTCCATTGGCCTTCAAGTGTTCCTGAAACCACTTGTTAATCGGCTTTTTTTTGGTCGCTGCGTGGTATTTGGCATTTCGCGGAGGAAGTTCCAGTCGGAACCGGAAAATCAATTCGGCTTGCTCCGGATCACCTGCGATGTTCTCCCATTCTTCCGGATCGAACTGGTGATCATAAAGCTCCTCCGCCCCATTTTCATATCTGATATATCGATATCTTTCAGTGCGAAGCGAGTGGCTCTTGCGAGCATAAGTGGTTAACGCCGAAAATCTCCACTCCATCAATGGATCTTCCATTAATGGCACCAGACTCCTCCCTTCGTTCGAGGCTTTGGGGGGGAGACCGCACATGTCAGTCAGAGTTGGATACAGGTCAATTAATTCAACTGGCTTAAGCGAACTCCGACCAGCAACTTTTTTACGAAGCTCAGAATTACCGGGAGGCAAAATCACGAACGGAACGCGCGTCGATTCCTCCCAAAGACTATGCTTGCTTACCCGAGCTTTCTCCCCCAAATGATAACCATGATCAGAAAATAAAATCACAAGCGTGTTTTCAGCGTACTCGCTTCGCTCCAGCGCACCCAATACCTTTCCAACTTGGTGGTCTACGAAATAATTACACGCCAAATACGCTTGTACGCACTTCTTAAACTGTTCATTGTCATTGGCCTGTAAAAATTCGAGCGAAGGGTATTTTGGAAGTTCATGAATTTCCACACCAATCTTGGGAACATCATCCAGGTCATCATTCACGATCGACGGTAATACAATTTTATCGAGGGGGAATGGCGCGAACCATTTCTCAGGTACATACCAGGGCACGTGGGGGCGATTAAATCCAACTGCTAGAAAAAACGGGCGGTCGTGTTCTTGATTCAAAACCTTGCTCGCCCAAGCTGCCGAACGATAGTCTGGCATTGCCTCATCTCGATCAGGAAACGGACCCCAATCAGTTTGAGTCCCCGTGTAAGGAACGTCTGGCAGGAAATAATTGAACCTCGCGCCTTTCGCCGGTTTCGGACCAGATCCATCGAACTTACCTCCGTAATGATCAAAGGCGGTTTCGGGGCGGTAGCCGTGGGTCACCTTACCCACACCAAATGTCTCATAGCCGTTGCCGGAAAAATATTCAGGCAATAATTGGCCCTTGAAAAACTTCTTATCGCTCTCCAATAGGTTACTCGCAGGCTGCTGATAAACACCAGTCGTATGAGGATAGAACCCGGAAAAGATTGACGCCCGCGACGGCCCACAGATCGGGCCCTGACAATGAGCGTTACCAAACAAGACGCCCGCCTTCGCCAAGCGATCGATATTGGGAGTCATCGCCTGCGGATGCCCATCCAAACAACCAACCCAGTCATTCAAATCATCGACAACGATCATCAGGACGTTCGGGCGGGACTCGTCCGCTAGAGTTTTGCCCGGCATCCCGCCAAGCCACAGTAAAGAGATAAACAGCGTGATACGAATCATATTTCAACTCATTGGATCGAGAACTTTTGCCCCAATTCAATTCGCCGCCGGCGCAACCTCGGAGATCACGCAAACTTCGGTTTCATCTGGAGCCACTACGGTAGTATTGTTACCGCTCGGCCAACGAATTTCCAGTTTCGCAATCGAATCTTCGGCCGGAATTCCAATGGAATGAGTCGCTGAGTTTTGGCTTGAAAAGCCTTCGCCCGCTTGATTTTGAATCAAAATCTTTTTTCCGGATGAGTAGACCACCAAAACTCGAGCACCAATCCCATCACGATTGCTCAACTTACTCGAGGCCACAGAAGATGTGTTCCCCCCTTTTAACCGAAATTGAAACGGCCGATTCCCCGTCCGTACGGAAGCCATTTTGTTCTTAAATAATTTGAAGCGGGGAGCATTAAGCGACATCAAGGCGATATCTTGCCAACCATCTCGATTAAAATCAAGCGTTGCAAATGAGCGACCGTCAGCAATATCGTCAGCTCCACTGAGCAACGTTACATCCGTGAAGTTATCACCAAGCTGCAAGAACAACCGGTTCCGCTCACGACCGCTAAGTGAATTACTCGTGAATTTCAAACCGTCTTCCGAAAGGTCGCCGGACGCTTTCGGCGGCGCCCGGACAATCGTGTCATTGACATATCGCTGGTGTTGCCAAAGATCATTTGTTTTGAAGTCCTCTCCCTGTGTTGCATCTTCACGCACGACCGTGCGCCAGAGGCACGATCACAAGTCAACTTCCGTATCGATCTCTGGCGGTGCCGTATAAAAACCAGTCGGCACATAAAGATCCAAACGTCCGTCATTATCAAAGTCAGCCCATTGCCCTCCATAAGACCAGCCGACTTGGTTTACGTGAAATTGATCATCTGCGGAGCCGGCTCGCTGCTCAAATTTCCCATCTGAGTTAACGAATAGAAAACACCCGGCCGCTGCAACTTCAATTCGAGGGTCAACCGAATCAAGTTTTTTTATGATCCGACGACCTGCCTTCGAAAACATATTGGAAACATAAAGATCTAAATCACCGTCGGCATCAAAATCACCAAATGATGCCCCCATACCGAATCCGACCCCTTTATTTACCAGAGCGGATTCCGTGATCTCAACAAAAACCGGCTGGGCAGCCCCACGGGGAGTATCGTTCCGTAACAAAGCGTCGGGAGCAAAGTCATTGCACACGTATAAATCGTCGTCGCCATCGTTATCAATGTCCGACCACACAGGCTGGTAAGACCGACGCCACTGCGACAGGGCATCGTCAAATGGCACTCGTTCCAAACGCCCGTTACCTCGGTTCATTAATAGCACGTTAGCTGTGCCCGCAGTCCCTATCCACTTTTCGCTCGCCGCTTGCTTCTCCAGATAAATCTTTCGCTCTTTTTCGCCTAAAAAGTGGTGTTCGAAAGCCGTGTCCTTTTTACCCAACGGCGGATAACTGCTCATGTAGATATCAACTAAGCCATCCCGATTCACATCCGCTGCCGCTATTCCACTCGTAAAATACTGCAAATCCTTACCGAGATCCGACTGCGAATTCGTAACATCCTCAAAAACACCTCCGTTATTTTGAAAATATCGGGCAGGCTCTAGCGAATGCCCCATCAACAAGTCCTTGTCTCCATCATTGTCGAGGTCAACGAACAGCACACAATTGACGAGAAAATCAACTTTTAACCCAACCGATTCAGCCACGTCAACAAATGTTCCATCCCCCAAATTCTTTAACATCTGAGTCGGCCCCCAGCGCGCCGTTAGGAAAATGTCATCCCAGCCGTCATTGTTAAAATCAACGACCGAGACCGATGGGTAGACGTGGTCCGACGTCATCGTCGTCCACTTTGAATACTTATCTTCAGGCAACTTATAGACACCCGTCTGCGCCGTCTTCAAAATGATTTCATCCAAGAACGACCGCTGGGCATTTGCGAGCGAGTCGGGGTCTTTCAAAACGTCAGCCAAAACCTCCTCAAACAAAGGCTGCTTGGAACGTTC
Source organism: Planctomycetaceae bacterium (assembly GCA_024225195.1). Classification (GTDB taxonomy): domain Bacteria; phylum Planctomycetota; class Planctomycetia; order Pirellulales; family Pirellulaceae; genus Mariniblastus. The sequence continues at coordinate 19,297 of JAAEMV010000516.1, forward strand.
GATATAAAAATCTTCCTGAGTCCATTTCTTTAAGACCCAGTCTCCTGCTTCCTTTTGGAACTCCAACGATTGGTACGCCTTCAACCCATATAACCAATGCGGATTGGCCGATCCTGAGTCCCCTCTCGCTTCGACCTTCGTATTGATAACGAATACGTTTTCATCAACCTCAGAGAAATTCCCCGCGATGGCACCAAACTTCATTGTCTCCCATTGGGCATCAAGCGCCATCGCTGATTGCCACGGGTCGGCCGCCGCTAATAAAGGAGTTTCGGCTATGGGCCAATGCCCGACTTCTACAAAATCAGCGTGGCTCGAATCCGAATGAAAGACCTGCTCAGCACTGGCATCCGCCAGTCCAGTCACGCTAACACATTCCGACAATTCTGGTGTAAGCGGAAGCTGCGGATCCTGCGAGCGTTGTTCGTACCACGCAGCAATCCGACTCAACCTCGGGGTCAAATCCAGAATCAGGTCTTCACTTTTGATCAAGTCGCGGATAGTAGCAACTTCCGCAGGGTTGGTTTCTTCTGGAGGCGGATTAACCAAAGCTTCCTTGTCTCCGATACACCCTTGATTCGTCACAAGGGCGAGCAGCACAATTGCCATCACACACACGAAATTTGTGATGGCAGCATATTTGGCAAGCACCGCTGACTGATTATTCATCGCCCACTTCCTCGATCGTCAAAATTTCAGAAATACTCGGTTTTAAGATCTCTGTTGTCACCCCCGAAGGCCAGCGAACGTCGACCCGCTCAATCGAATCTCCCTTCGGGACACCAATCATTTTTACATCAGAATTTTGACTCGCAAACCCCTCACCCGCCTGTTTTTGAACCAGCAATTTATTGCCTGAAGCGAACGTCACTAAAGCCGTTGCTCCAATCCCATCCCGGTTACTAAGGTTTGCGGACGCAGTCCCAGACCTTTGCCCCCCAATCAAACGAAATCGAAACGAGGAATTCTCAGGATAGATGGTCTTCAGTTCGTTGCGGTAAAGTTTAAACCGGGGAGCATTCAATGACATCATGGCAATGTCCTGCCAACCATCCTGATTAAAATCTAACAAGGCAAATGAACGGCCATCGGCAATATCATCAACACCGCTGACCAAACTAACATCGGAAAAATTATCGTCATGCCGGAGGAACATCCTATTCCTTTCACGGCCGCTGAGTGAATTACTTGTAAATCCCCATTTTTGTTTTACTCGGGAACCAGTGCCCTCCGTGGAATCTACTAAAACCCGATTTTGATATTTTTGATTATCCCAGCGGGAATCATCGCGAAAGGAATCATCTTGAGAAGGATCATCGCGCACGACCGAGCGCCAAAGGCAAGATCAGGTGTCGACCTGCGTGTCGATTTCTTCAGGTGCCGTATAAAAACCAGTAGGCACATACAGGTCTAACTGACTGTTGTTATCAAAATCTCCCCACTGCCCCCCGTAAGACCAGCCAACTTGGTTCACGTGGTATTGGTCGTCCGCCGAACCCGCGGTTTGCGAAAATTTACCGTCGTCATTCACAAACAGAAAACAACCGGCCGCAGCGACTTCAATCCGCTCATCAACCGAATCCAACTTTTGGATAATGCGGCGTCCGGCTTTAGAAAACATGTTGGATACATAAAGATCAAGGTCCCCATCGCGATCAAAATCGCCATACGATGCCCCCATTCCAAAACCAAACCCTTTGTACGTCAAAACATCCGATGTCACGTCAACAAACACCGGTTGAGCCGCTCCCTGGGGCGTATCGTTTCTCAACATTGAGTCAGGAGCAAAATCATTGCACACGTATAAATCATCGTCGCCGTCGTTATCGATATCAGCCCAAACCGCTTGAAAAGATCGATGCCATTGAGCCAACTCTTCGTCATAAGGCACTCGTTCCAAACGACCGCCACCGCGATTCATCAGCAACACATTCGCTGAACCGGCAAGATTTAACCAACGATTACTGTCAGCTCTTTTCTCCAGAAATAAAGCTCGCTCCTCTTCGTTGAGAAAAGTCTGCTCAAAGGAAGCGTTTTCCTTATTGAGTGGCGGATAATTACTTAAATAGATGTCAATCAAACCATCCCGATTAACATCAGTGGCTGAAATCCCACTCGTAAAAAACTGTCTTCCAATATCGGACTTCGTTTTTGTTACGTCCTTGTAAATCCCCTCCTGATTTTCAAGATACTTAGCCGCCTCCATTGGCCGTCCCATTATTGCATCCTTGTCACCATCGTTATCGAGGTCAACAAACAAAACGCAATTCACCAAATACTCTTCATAAAGTCCGATCTCTTTGGCGACGTCGACGTACGTGCCATCGCCCATATTCTTGAGCATCTGGGTCGGACCCCATCGAGCCGTTAGAAAAATATCTTCTAGACCGTCGTTGTTAAAATCAACAACAGAAACCGACGGCAGAATATTATCCGACGTAAGGTTTGTCCAAGGCACGTATTCCGGAATGGGTAAGATAAACCCGCCCTTACTAGACGACTTCAAAATAATCTCATCTTTGAATGACCGCTGTGCATTGCTTAGTGCCTCTTCATCGGGAAGAACTTCACTGAGGACTTCACGAAACAGAGGCTGTTGCGTTCGCTCAACAAAAAAGTCTTCCTGAACCCAACGGCTCAGCTTCCAATCTGCTTCGGACTTCGCAAACACAATAACCTGATGAGCCTTCATGCCGACGGCAGCACCGGATTCAGTGACCCCGCGCCCGTCAACTTTGGTGTGCATCTCAAACTCGTCACGCTCGTCATTGGTGAAATCTCCAGCAACAACGCCAAACTTCAGCGTCTCCCA
>JAAEMV010000517.1 GCA_024225195.1 Planctomycetaceae bacterium
ATTCAGCCTCAATTTTCGCCGCTTCATTTGTCAGGTGCCAATCGAGCGGTTCAAGTTTGATGTGGCGAATTTCAAATCGCTATCCAGCTTTGCGATCTCGAACGGATTCGATGATTTGTGTGCTGTCAGGGCACCTACGGCGGGAACCGATTACGCGTCCGGACTGAAATGAAAAATAGTTTACCGGTTACATGAACTCGGGGTCGAGGACCAACTGCAACTCGCGAGAGTCCTCCGCCTGCGTCTCGCCCGACTGGACTTCGAGGAATTCGCCATCGGGAACCAACACGAATTCTCGCAGCGCTGTCGGGACAAACACAGGTTTTCAGGGGCCTTATATTTCCCCTTGAGTGGAAAAGAATGAAGGCCGTTACATTGACGGTAGATGAACGTGGCGGTGGCTTTGAATGATGACCGCGAGCGAAAGCGAACCCATTGCGCGGTGTATCCATCGGGAAACACTTCCGCAATGTAAACTTTCGCGGGCAGGTCGATTTGTTTGAGGCATGACGAAGTACCGTCTCCGACAAAATCGAATACGATTTCGACAGACGCTTCGGCATCAGACGCGTTTTTCAAATGAATTCTCTTCCAGGTTCTGACGAACTTCCAGTCGAGCATAAAAAGGTCGACGCCGCCTCAAGAGAATTTAAATAACACACGAGAGTTCGCGGCGGTAACTGACGCGGATTTGACAAGATTTGATTCCAGCCAACGATCGATTTTTACTTCCCGACGGCGATACCGTTGGAGTTGTTGGGTTCGTTGTCGTGGTCGTCCCACATCGCATAGTAGGGAGTGGACTGCACAACGGCGCCAAATTGAGGATCCCGAGGCTACCAGTGATGATGCTTCCGTTGCGTCGTCGGGTTGGTCGTGTCACTAAATTGAGTAACTCCCTAGTTAACACGCAGATTGGTTTTTCGGCCAGCAACAATTCCTATGAGCTTTGCGATTAGCCAAAGTTCATACCCGACGTGACTGCCATACGAAGCTTGCTGCCATTTGGTTGCGAAAACCAGTGTACGAATATTTGACAACGATCTATCTTGCGGCAAAAATGTAAGGCATCAATGCTTAAAATTTATTTCCGGTGCGTGATTCGGTTCAGGTGGACAACATAAGCATCAAATTGAGTTGATCGCATCGTCCGGCATGCTTTCAATCAGTGCGTCAATTTTTCTAAGTTTTTTTAATCGATTCAGCAACATTAGTTCCACAAAAATGATCGCAACCCTGGCATTGATCGTCCTTTTTACTTAACTCACGTGTCCTCGGTGAACTGACAAAGCGATTGCCATGAATGCAGTTCTAAAATGTGCTCACTGTGGCGCGGCACTCGCGGAAGGCGAGTCGGACGCCGTTTGTCCGGTTTGTCTTTTGACCCTCGGGTTATCAGCGAGCGGCACTAAAACCTCGGCTGAAACGATTGAATCTGTCGGTCGATACCAACTGCTGGAAAAAATCGGGCAGGGCGGAATGGGGCAGGTTTACAGAGCTCGTGATTCACAACTCGGTAGAATAGTCGCAATCAAGTTCCTGACCATTCAATTGGCCGAATCAACCGAGAATCTGCAGCGCTTCCAGCGAGAAGCTTCCACACTTTCACATGTCAGTCATCAAAACATCTGCATTGTTCACGACGTCGGAAAATCGAGTCGCGGACCCTATATCGTGATGGAATATGTCAAAGGGCAGTCTCTGAGTACGATCCTCGACGCCGATAGACTACCCGTCAACCAAGCCCTTGACATCATGTTACAGATTTGCGCAGGAATCGAAGTGATTCATGAGAAGGGGATCATCCATCGGGATATCAAACCATCGAATGTTATGTTGACCGACAAGAAAGTGGTCAAGCTGGTCGACTTTGGTTTGGCCAAATGGAATTCAAATTCCCAAACCGACTGGAGTCACCGGGGAAATGCAAGGCAAACCAAGCCCAATTTCGTAAAAACGATTCCCGGGCAGATAGTAGGCACACCCAGTTACATGTCTCCAGAACAAGCTGCCGGCACGGCGGTCGATGTGAGAAGTGATATCTTTTCCCTTGGCGCCTTGTTTTACGGAATGCTGACGGGCGAGCCAGCGTTCATGGCTGAGACTCCGATGTTGGCAATGCATGCGATCATCAGCCGCAGTTACCGACCGATCCGTGAGGTCAATCCGGATATCCCAGTATCGTTGGAAAAAATTATCGATCGGATGCTGGAGGTTCTGGACGAAAGATTTCAAAGTATCGAGGAGGTCGTTCTCTGGTTAAGGCAAGCCCAAGCCGAGCAAGGGGGGCGTACGGTCAGTCCGGCTAAGCTAACGCGACCAGACCTGTTCCAACGGCCCGTTTCTTCGGAGCCGGCTCACAAAAAAATCAGGCTCCTCTGGCTGATCGTGCCGAGCTTGATTCTGTTGCTCTCGGTTTGGTACGTCGGTGGCTTGGATCCCTGGCCATCTCGCATTCCGGCCGATCCCGTCAATCCAGAGTTGGCCGGAACGACCCTGTTACCTGACGAACGGGCTGTGCAACGACCGATCGATCCCGTTGTTGTCTCGCCAGCAGATTTCCAGCCGATCGAACATCACATGGTTCTGGGGGTGGTCGTCGATCCGACGCAATTTCTAGACCAGAAACAGCCTGAGAATCAGGACGTGAAGATTGTTGACTTGCATCGCAGTCTGCAAAAGGAATTGGCAGGAGCTATGAAAGCAGCGGGATTTCCGGTTACCAATGTAACGACCGCGGAATGGAACGGTGTCAAGGATTCGACCACAAATGAACAAGGTGCCTTGGATTACGGTTTGTCCGTAGGTAATTTGCTCGCCAAGAAAGATGCCAACCTTTTTCTGAGTCTTTCGGGATATCGCGATACGGAAAAACAAACCTGTCAATTTGAGCTTCATTTTTCCAATCTGGCTGGGCATGCCTTCCTGAGTAAGGTGATGGAAATGCCGATGGAGTCGATTGGGGAGAACACCGCATCCAATGTCCGTCCATTGTTTCAGCAATGGTTGGCCGAAACGTTTGAACATTCCAAGGAAGAATCGACGGGAGCTTCCCTCTCTGGAAACGGTGAGATCCCGCCGATTAAGGGAATGGTGGTCCTGCCCGCCTTTCAAGAAGGAGAGTCACCCCCATCGGCGTTTGAGTTTGTGCCCAGACAACAGAGGATTATGTTGCAACAACAGATCGCCGAACAACTGAGGAAGCAGTTGTTTCAGCTCAAGCCTGTCTCCAAGATTCAGATCACAACACCCCGTTGGGAGGAGTGGCAAAACGCCCGTGACATGAAGGGGTATGATACCTGGGAAGATTTGCTGGGTCCCTTTGGAGCGAACTCCGTGTTGAGCATCCACGGAAAATACGACGAGAGACTCATGACCTACGGCGTCAAGCTGGAGCTGAACCAAATGGGTACCATTCACCTCCAAGGGCAGCATCGGTTTGCTTTCACAGAAGAATTCTTTAGGAATAATTTTGACGAGGTAGTGCGTCAACTATTGGCAGCGCCCATCCTGCATCCCGAGCAAAACTGAAAGGGCAGTGCGGTGGGAAATTGAGAAAGGGGATGAACTGGTTCATCCCCTCGGTAAGTAACCTGCACGCACTTGTCGTGCAGCTCACCTCGCTCTTCGTCGAAAGACCATTCTCCCCCTGTGAACCTCCTAAAATTAAAAGTTTTCCCAATCAATCACCGCGCCAGGACCGGTTCCTAGTCCAATTGCCGGGTCGGATTCATTCTCACTCATGCCTTCCAATCTTAGCTGGTGACAGGCAGCTGCGAATCCTTGCAGCACCCCGCCACCCGGAATGACGTGCACAAAGTTAAAACAAGCAAACAGCAATTCGTAATGATCATCGGCGCATTCCTGAATCTTGTCGTCATCACCCGCATTGGTAAGTTCATCTGCCGGTGTTCCAACAGCGATTCCGCCCAGCCAAGGGGCTGTCATGAAATCCTGCACGGTATCATTAACCTCTAAAACTCCGCTCAAGTCGATCGTTCCTTCGGTCTGTTCCGGGTTGACGAGAAAAGTATCTCCCAAACTTCTGTCGATTTTCATATAAGCGTCTTCCTGCGAATCGTCATGCAATCGTGTCTGCGCCTGTGTCTGGCTGACCATGGCGAGTGAGAAGATCGAAAAAATACAGAACAGTATCAAGATTGTGTTGCGTTTCATAATCAGGTCCTTGGTTTGCGGGGCGATGGGGGTCAATCGAGACTGGCACCCCTCGGATCGGAATCGATACGTCCGATTCCCTTGCAAAGGGGACTAAACCAGAAATGGAGCAACGCAACACGAATTCCGGAAAATTTATTTAAAGGCTCAAATAGGTGGTTGAATCCAACGATTTCCGTTTTCAAACGTCGCGGTTCAGCAAACGTAGCAGTTCAGACCTGGAAGGCACGGAACAGGTCGTGGATCTCATCGTCCACATCCTGCTCGCTGGCGACGG
>JAAEMV010000518.1 GCA_024225195.1 Planctomycetaceae bacterium
CGCCAAGCCGACAGACGGTCTGGAGCAGGGGCAGATGGTCGGTCTGGCCTATTGGGCGAAGGTCAGTGAGGAAGTTGAAGACAAGATTAAAGAGCAGATCAAAAACGCCGTGTTTCCGATACGTCTGAAACCGGAAGAATGGGAAAGTGGTGACCGCCTATGGCTGCTCGACGTTGTCGCCCCCAACAGACAGGCGGCAACGGCGGTACTGGCTAATTTCAGGCAGGTAGCAGAGGGCGGCAATGTGGCACTGCATCCGGTGGTGAGTGCGGTGGTTGATCCGGAAGTGTTGAAGAAATTGATGGTGAAGGGTGATGCCTGATGCGCTGTATTTTATTGATCAAAGAGAACCAGCATTGATGTCGGGAGCAGTTTAATGAAAAAACTGGTAATAATTGCTGTTTTGGTTGGCGTTGCCATCTTCGTTTATCAACTCAGGTATCCGAAATTTTCATGGAATCAAAAGTTAACCCTCGAAGTGGAAACACCCCAAGGGATAAAAACAGGATCAGCAATTGTCGGGATAGAAGTAAGTTTTGGGCCATCCGGGTTGGGAGATATTAGTGGAACCACCCAGAGCTGGCATGGCGAAGCGAGCGTTGTTGATCTGGGTGAAGGCCGTTATCTGTTCGCGCTTTTGGGTCATCCCATTTATATGGCACAAAACACCTTCGCAAAAAGTGTTTCAGACGATCCCGATTACAAAGTATTGAACAGCAAGGTGTTTTATCCAAAGATGCAGCGCATTGAGGGGCCTGTACCTGTTCCCGATCATCGTTATTTTCCCCTGCTTGTCACCTTCACCGATATCAATGACCCGGCGAGTGTAAAGAAGATCGATCCAGACGATCTCGCGGCAAGTTTCGGGCCGGGCTACAGCCTAAAATCGATCACACTGGAAATTACCGATGAGCCGGTGACAAAGGGTGCGGTGGAGAAGGTGTTGGGGTGGTTAGGCAAGATTAAAGGACGAATAAAGCCTTCAAACAAGAAGTATGCGGACGAATTAACGACCGAAGAGATGCTTTATCGCAATGATTTCATCAAAGGTGACAAATAATGCCCATCTCAAAAGATTTGCTGTTAGCAATATTATCCATGGATGCTTACAACCGCGGTTATGGAGCCGGTATTAATGGACTGGGTGAAAGCGGCACGATAGGTAATGCAAGAATTCTTGCGCGTTCCAATGAAATTGATATAAACGACTGGCAAGCCGCCGGTTTTTACGCTGTTTCCTACAAGATAACGGATGGCAGTTCAGTAGACGGGCTTGATACGAACGATGTCATTATTTCGTATCGCGGTACAGACAAGAATGCAATTTCTGTTCCGTGGTCCGATGAACCCGGTTCTGATGCGTGGAACGGTTATGGGATCGCACTGGGGTCTGCTGGTGGGGCTCAGGCGAAGCTTGCAGCGGAGTTTTATCAGGCCGTTACGGGAACTTCCGATAGCGATCCGCGCAGCGGTTCAGCAATACTCACGGGTCATTCGCTGGGTGGCGGGTTGGCCGGGTTTATCGGCGGGTTGTATGGCAAAGATGCATTGATTTTTGATAATATGCCTTTTGAACGTGCCACCTTGGATGCATTTTCAAACGCATTATCTATTATTGGATATATTCCTGGAACGACCCAATACCATATGTGGCAGGATTTTTACAACGGGCTTGATACATTTGCACCTGTCATTGGAGATAATCTGTCGGGCATTGCTGTAACAGGTGAGTTTGTTACCCCGGTACGTATTTTTCAAAGTACAGATGTGACAATTCTGGACGCGAATGGTGGCTATTTAGACCCGTTTTATGAGGCTCATTCCATTTCACTGCTTTCTGTTCTTCTATTTGCCAGAGATTTGAAATCAGCTGGTGGGGCTGATGATTGGGCGGCGATTGGAGATGAGCTCTGGCTAGCTTATTTTAGCGATGAAGTTGGCAAAGCTGGCGGCTATGACCCAAAGGATACCAATGGTGTCTCATCCGAGGCCGGTAAAATGGGTTCCGCCATCGCCTACTCCGCCCTTGATGAAGGCACACTTGTGTTCGGTAATACGGGCATTCGGGCGATGTTTGATGATGCCAATGAATTGGGCAAGCTGGTTACTGATGACCGGGTGCCAAGCGCGTTGGAAGATGCCATCCCCGGTATCACCCAGACGATTGTGCAGTTTGCCGGGCAGATGGCCTTGCGCGAAGTGCGCTATCAGGATCATGAAGATAGAAAACCGGAAGAAGGTCTTCTTGGGCTCAATGCAGAAGAAACCGTGCTTAAACTCGATCTGGCCAAGGAGTTGTGGAATCTTGGCGGGGAAGACCCCG
>JAAEMV010000519.1 GCA_024225195.1 Planctomycetaceae bacterium
CTGGTCGGAAGCGAGGGCTCGGTTATTGGAGTGGACTGCAACCCCACAATGCTCCAGTTAGCCCGGAAATATCAAGCGGAAGTTGCGGAAAAGATTGGCTACGGCAACATCTCCTTTCGCGCCGGCATGATTCAGGATTTAAAACTTGATCTCGAGCTATTTGCATCACAGCGCGATCGCGATCCTGGATCAGGACTTGCCGGTGTCGTGGAAGACCGAAACCTAGCCCAAAGACTTTCCCGTGAGGCAACTCTTATCGAAAGCGGAAGCGTTGACTGCGTGGTTTCTAATTGCGTTCTTAATCTTGTGCAACCTGACGATCGAAAACAGCTTTTCAAAGAGGTTTTCCGAGTCCTGAAAGTAGGTGGACGGGCGGCGATTAGCGATATTGTGGCCGACGAAGATATTCCCCAGCACATGCAAAATGACCCAACCCTCTGGTCGGGGTGCATTTCCGGAGCTTGGCGCGAGGATGAATTCCTCGCCGAATTTGAGCGTGCAGGATTCGAGGGAATGCATCTGGCCAAACGGGAATCTGAGCCATGGCAAACTGTCGAAGGAATCGAATTCCGGTCGGTTACTGTCGTTGCCTACAAACCCGATGATTGCCCATGCCTCGAACGCAACCAGGCAGTCATCTATCGCGGCCCATTTAACCAAGTTCTCGATGACGACGGACACACCTATTACCGTGGTCACCGGATGGCCGTTTGTGATCGGACATTCAGGATGCTGCAAACAGGACCTCTTTCCGACTCATTCTTTTTCATTGAGCCGTATCAGGAAATTCCTTTAAACGAAGCCAAGCTCTCAGATTGCCAAGAACGCATTCGACCCGCTCGCGAAACTAAGGGTGATCTCTACCAACTTAACCAGGCACCCGACGATGATTGCTGTGGCGGAACTACGTGCTGTTAACAACTAAGTAAGGCATAGCCGACTGATGAATTAACTCTTCAGTTGGAGCGAATGAGGAATTGATTTCGGATGAAGCCCAAAACATCACTCCAGCACCGCGGCGAACGATTCGCTGATGCAACAGAACAATTAGTCGTACTCGCACCCCAAAATGATGCCCAGCAATTCCAATCGTCGTTAACGAAGGCCGGCATCTCAAAACTAGCGGCTAATCGGGTTGAGATCCTTCAGGTTAATCTCGGTAAGCTTTGTAATATGACGTGCGACCATTGTCATGTGGATGCTGGCCCTGATCGCCGCGAGATCATGCAACGGGCGGAAATTGATGCCTGTATTCAAACGCTGCAGAACAACCCGGAAATTAGAACACTGGACTTGACCGGTGGTGCTCCAGAAATGAACCCCCACTTCTGTGACCTAGTGACCTCAGCGAGAGAGCTGGGCTGCCATGTTATCGACCGCTGCAACTTGACGATTTTACTAGCCAAAGGGTACGAACATCTACCAGAATTCCTGGCAGCCAACTCAGTTGAAATCGTTGCCTCCCTCCCCTGCTACCTCGAGGAGAACACCGATTCTCAGCGTGGAGATGGAGCCTACTCCAAGTCAATCGAAGCCTTATTAAAACTAAATTCCCTCGGCTATGGAAAAACCAACTCCGGTCTCACGCTCACGCTTGTCTACAACCCGGTTGGTCCCAACCTCCCACCAGCCCAAAAAGATCTTGAGTCAGCCTACCGGAGCGAATTGCAAACGCGTTTCGGAATTGAATTCAATCGACTATTCACCATCACTAATATGCCAGTCAGTCGGTACCTCGATTTCCTAATTCGCAGCGGCGATTACTCCACTTACATGGAAAAATTAATCAAAGCTTTCAACCCCGCTGCTGTGTCGGGACTGATGTGCCTAAATACACTTTCTATTGGTTGGGACGGGCAATTATATGACTGTGATTTTAATCAGATGTTGGAATTGAATCTGAAATCACCCGCCCCCAGCACGATCCACGAATTCAATCACGACCAACTAATCAATCGACCGATTCAAATAGCCCAACATTGTTTTGGTTGCACTGCCGGGGCAGGTTCTGGTTGCCAAGGCTCTATCACTTAACCTTGAAAATATTTTTCGAATTTGTGCCGCCTGTTGCCAATCGAGCTTCGCTTGTTTCTACTGTGACTACTCAGGCTGAATTCAAAAAATGAATAGGCGGAGCGGAAAAGTAAAAGTACAGATAAATATTTTTTTAATACGACAGCGAGAGGAAATATAATGCTTAACAAAATCAAGTGGATGCTACCCGCAGTGCTATTTACAGCTTCAATCATTGGCTGCAACCAACCAACCGTTGCTCAAAGCCCGGACGACGCTAAGGTCACTCATCAGGTTTTCTTCGATGTAAAAATTGGTGACGAAAAACCAAAACGAATTGTCATGGGACTATTTGGCGACACGGTGCCAAAGACGGCAGAGAACTTTCGTGCTCTTTGCACTGGCGAAAAGGGAGAGGGGAAATCGGGAAAGCCGCTCCATTACAAGGGGAGTGTGTTCCACCGCGTCATCCCGCAATTCATGCTTCAAGGTGGTGACTTTACCAACGGTAACGGTACCGGTGGCGAAAGCATCTACGGTGAAAAATTCGCAGATGAAAATTTCAAACTAAAACACACCAAACCTGGACTACTCAGTATGGCGAATGCCGGACCAAACACAAATGGTTCTCAGTTTTTCGTTACCACCATTAAAACGGGTTGGCTCGATGGTAAACACGTTGTCTTTGGCAAGGTCATCGATGGCATGGACACTGTCCGAGAGATAGAGGCCGTCGGCAGTCGTTCGGGACGCACGAGCGAGACAGTCACGATCGTTGACTCCGGAGAGCTTAAAGGCGACGCCATGATTAAAAAGTAGGATCGACTAACAATCGTCTAACTAACAAGACCACGATGGCAAAGTCATCGTGGTCTTTTTTTATACACAACGCGATTTGACATAAATTTTATTTTTTCACCAGAGAGAACAGAGCAAAACAAACACTGGCCGTCAGACCTTTTTAAGCTGAATCAATAGCCATTGAACCAGCCTGACCTAAATCGTTAATTAGTTCTTTAAAGGGCTTTAAGTTCAATTCCATAATCCTTGCAACGGACTTTGAACATAAAGCCGGTATTCCTTTAGCCTCGACATCGCGCAAATTTTTTTCAGTTACGCGAACCAATTTTCCGCTGTGCACTGTTGATTAATTCCGGTCAAACCAAATTCCACTCCGGTGCTGAGTCGCATTAAACAACTTGAATCATAACAATCGTTTCAATGCGAGTAAGCAATTCTCGAATCGCCACTGCAGCTATCTGATACTTAGTATCTGCAAAAAAAAGGGGGCGTCCCATGTACCGGCATCTATAAAAACAAACCGGAACATCGTTTTGGAAACCGACCTTCTTTTCACACCTCAAAAAGGGGGGGGCATGATTGATACGCAATCGAACGTCTCCAATTTGCTCGCCGGTGCGTCGTTTAAAACACTCTTTAAAGAGCAACTTATGAAGAAACCTAAATTCGTCAAGAAATATATGCTTTACCTGTACACCAACGGTTACTCGGATCCCGGTGGTCAGGGCAGCATCCGCTGGTTTTTAAAAATGCCCACTCGAATGTGGCGCATTGTCTCAGTTCTGCGCGGAATCTGGTTCGACCGCCGCTTCGATCGCAAACACAATGTCAGCACCACTGGCGCTATCTTCCTAAAAGACTTGGAAATCGACAGCAGCAATGTTGAGTTGGGTGAACTGTACGACCCTTTTCCGTCAGGACCGCTAAAACGCCTACTCTCCATGTTGCCACAGGTTGATTTATCCGAAACGACATTTGTCGATTTTGGCTCCGGCAAGGGTCGCGTTCTTCTCATCGCCTCCGATCATCCGTTCAAACAAATCCTAGGAGTTGAATTTTCCCCTGAACTCCATGAGCAAGCCGAAAACAACATCCGCTCATTTCGGAGTCGTCAACAGAAATGCGAGACCATTGAATCCCTTTGCCAAGACGCTACCGAATTCGCTATTCCCGATGGCCCCTGTGTCTTCTTTATTTTTGCAGCCTTTCGAGGTGAAGCGTTCATCGAAGTTCTTAAAAATATCAAGGAGTCTTATCACGAATCGCCACGCCCTATGCATCTCCTCTACGTAACCGACCCCCTAACCCATCCAATTCCCGATGATGATATTCAAAGTGTTCCGTTATTCCGTAACATTCGATCAGGACGCTTTGCTTTCGATCTATCTCAAAGATACCCACTGGGATACTCCATTTTCGAGGCTGAAAAAACGACCTCAGGCCATTAAGTTTCGTGCGTATCTCAATTGTTTTCAGAAAATTTGATCGCTGCGAGAAAGAAGATAAACCAACGCTTTAAGATGATTTCAAAAACTGCCTACGTGGGGTGTGGAGGACTCCATTGGCTCGTATTAAATCCTTCATTAACTGGCAGGGCAGTAGATCTTCAGGGGTTGTTTGCGGGGCCTAACTTTTAACCCGCGCAATTCCCACCAAGATGCCAGCTAAGATTTGAGCCGAGGACAAAGCTGTTGTTTTGACCAAGTGGATTCTTACTGAGCCTGTCGATAAAATCACCATTCTGAGATTCCAAAAAACAACAAATACTTGCATGCCGTCCTCCGTGTCCATTAGCAACGATGCATTCGTGACCGCTAACCATTTATGAAATAGATCGCGAGCCTGTACTCCGGTTAGACAACTTGCATACTCCGTTGTGAGTTTTTATCGGTTACCAATTCAGTCAAAGCCTTAGCCGTGCCGTTGCAGGTTTAGCTTTGTTTTGAGTTCACGATGGCCTTGGCCGAATCGAAATAAGAAGCCGCCATCGATTTACGCTTTCGGCGTTGTTTTGAAAACGACAACTGTGGAACTCGATCGCAACCGCTACGCTATTCGCGTACTTCCTAGGTTTGTTTGCTGACCTTTTCGGTATAGCGCGCGAATTTCTGACGTCATCTTTAAATAAAGTAAATTTCGGCGGAAATCTAGGTAATCTGATCTTTGAGGGTTACCACAAAAACGGTAGCTTCGCGGTAGACCGGTCTCATCCGGTGGCATCATGGAGAATTATATATGAGTCTTAACAACCGCCATTTTCCAAAAGTTCTTGAAAACAGCACCCTGTTTCGAAAATTATTCTTGCTGCGGAAATTGTTTTTTTCCAAACGAAAATCTTCGCATTATTCTCAATTCGCAGAAGATGTATCGATCACTCGTCTGTTTCCACGAAATTACAAAGGCCTGTTCGTTGACGTTGGATGTTTCCACCCCATCAAACATAACAACACATATGCGCTCTATAAACGTGGATGGCGAGGGATTAACGTCGATATCGACCAGATTAAAATCGATGGATTTAACCTACTCCGGCGGCGTGATACAAATTATGTCGGTGCGGTCAGCAACCACAACGGCGAAGTGGAGTATTATTCGGCGGGCTTTTACTCGTTAGTCAACACACTTGAAAAAGACTTTGTAACTTCTGACAAAGATTACCGGCTCAAGAAAACGACCGCAAAACGGCTCGATCAATTCATCGCGGACTCTCCTTATCGTAATCGCGAGATTGACCTGTTATCTGTTGATGTTGAATCACACGATCTTGAAGTGTTGAAATCCCTTGATTTTGAACGATACCGCCCAAAGGTCGTTGTCTGCGAAACACAAACTGATTGCCTTGATGACTTAAACAAGACGGAGCTGTTCCGCTTCCTCGATGAACACGGCTATACGCTGGTTAACTGGTGTGGCCTTTCTCTAATTTTCCGTCTGCGAAACTGGTCGATCGACAGCTTCCATTCGATTAGCGACGCTGCCTAACCAATCCTAATTACATGCGAAACCTGTGAGAATCCTCAAATCAAAGCCACGTTTTAGCGGCCC
>JAAEMV010000520.1 GCA_024225195.1 Planctomycetaceae bacterium
CGTCGTCCATCAGAATACTACTAGTCACTGCTAGATTCAAACGCTTAATAAAATTATATTTCTCGAAGAAAACCGATTTTCCAATCACTGCTTTACTTGGCTAGTCGTTCTCGCCGCGCCCTATGAAAGGAACCTTATCTTCAGGAAGCGAATGGACAGCCTCGTCCCCTTTGACAACTACGAGATTGCTATCAGGCGTCAGTCTTGATAGAAAACTCTCGGAGCGATTCATAGAAGGTGGAAGAACATTGCTATCAACTCTGGGTTTTGAAATACGCGGACGGATGGACGCCTTTTAAAAATCAATCTGGCGTTGGTTTCGAATTCTGATTCAGGTCGCGCCATAAGGCCTACAGTAACGAAACGGCTTTAATCCAAGCCTTCGCAATGCCAAGCAAAGCACAGCCATATCTAGTTCCAAGCCCAAACGCTCGAACTCTGTTGCGGTCGCTCTAAATTCAAGTTCCGAGACGCCGCAACCCGTACAATTCCGATCGCAACCGTTGCTTTAGATCCCTAAACTCCTAATCGTTGTCAGCACGTAACACTGAAACAAAGGCCTTTTGAGGGATATTGACGCTTCCGAATTGCTTCATCTTCGCCTTTCCTTTCTTTTGTTTCTCAAGAAGTTTTTTCTTACGAGACACATCGCCGCCGTACAATTTTTCGGTCACGTCTTTTCGGAACGGAGCGATGGTGGAACGAGCAATAACGTTGCCGCCAATGACGCCTTGGATCGGAATCTTAAACTGGTGCCGAGGAATCTCTTTGGCCAGGCGGTCACAATAACGTAAAGCTCGCGTTCTTGCCTTCTCGCGATGAACGAGATAGGAAAGCGTGTCGACAGGTTCTTTGTTGACGAGGATGTCGACTTTAACCACATCTGTTTTCCGGTACTCGATCGGTTCGTAATCGAAGGAACCATAGCCGCGCGTGATCATTTTCAGCTTGCCGTAGAAGTCGAACAGCACTTCACCAAGCGGCATTTCACTGATAACTTCCAGCCGGCCAGCAGACAAATAATTCATCGTCTGACTGTCGGACCGGTGCTCACGGCATAATTCCATCACCGGACCAACGTACTCTTCGGGTGTCAAAATCGATGCCTTGATGAAGGGCTCGGAACACGATTCGATTTGCATTGGGTCGGGCCAATAGCTTGGATTATCGACCTCAATTTCGGAACCGTCTTTCAATATCAACCTGTACTTAACCGACGGGGCTGAGATCACGAGCCCGATATCAAATTCTCGCTGCAATCGCTCCTGGATCACATCTAAATGCAACAAACCAAGGAAACCACAACGGAACCCGAACCCCAGTGCGGCGGAGCTATCTTTTTCGTAAGTCAAGGCAGCATCGTTAATCGCGAGCTTATCCAACGCCTTGGTTAAATCCTTGTACTCATCAGCACTCATCGGATAGACCGACGAGAACACCACTTGCTTAGCCTCTTGATAGCCGGGGATTGGATCGTCTGCTGGACGATCGAGTTGTGTAATTGTATCGCCGATTTCAATATCTTGGACACTTTTTACGCCCGCCACGATGTAACCTACTTCGCCCGCGCTAAGCTGTTTTTTTGGTACGAGCTTCATTTGATTGTACCCAAGCTCATCAACTTTAAAATCTCGCCCCAAGTGCATAAAGTGGATCATGTCACGAGGCTTAAGGGTACCTTCCATAACGCGAACCTGAAGAATCACGCCACGGAACTTATCAAAATGGGCGTCGAATACGAGCGCCTTTAATGGCGCGTTGGCGTCGCCAGTGGGGCAGGGCAGTTTCTCGACAATTCCCTCCAGCACGTCCTCAATCCCTTCGCCCGTTTTTGCCGAAACCGGAATCGCTTCAAACGGATCAAGGCCCAACTCCGAATCAATCGCTTCGCGCGCCCGATCGATGTCCGCTGTAATCAAGTCAATCTTATTGATAACCGGGAGCAACTCGAGATCGTGTTCCATCGCTAGATAAAGGTTTGCAACCGTCTGAGCCTCCACACCCTGAGATGCATCGACAATGATCAAAGCACCCTCGCACGCCATTAACGAGCGACGAACCTCATGCGAGAAATCGACATGGCCTGGAGTGTCAATCAAGTTCAATTGATACTCAGTTCCGTCAGCCGACGTATAATCTAGCGTCATCGTATTACTTTTGATCGTAATTCCACGCTCGCGTTCAATATCCATCGAATCCAGCATCTGCGCGTGCACGTCACGTTGCGCAACACCATCACACGTTTGGATCAAACGATCGGCCAAGGTCGATTTGCCATGATCAATATGGGCAATAATACAAAAATTACGAACGTGTTTCATGCGATTGCTCTATTGAAATATCCTGCTGCTCCGAAGCCTGCTGGAATCCTAACAAAACATTCAGAAAACCGATAGACATTCCGTCGCATTGAAATCACGGGTTTCGCCGTCTCAACCTGTAATTCATCGCTACAAACGCTCGCATCCGAAAACGCTTCGAGGTCAGAAACTGTGTGCATAACACCCTCTTCCTCGACTGAGCTTTACCCCGCAGGATCGTATGCTCCGGACACGATGGCATAGCCCAAGATATATCGCTGGCTCGATACTCAAAAAGTTGCCGACGGATCTAAACAATGTCGGACGGCAAATCAAGATTCGGGAAAAACAGCCTGTTGCGTGCCCAAACACTTGAATCACTATGGTAGCACAAGACGGAAGAAGGAGGGATTCAATGGTATTTAGAAGAGATCAACCCGACGGAAGCAACTCTTGTGTTTCCCAGTCCAAGACTTGACTCAGACTTCAAACCACTTATTACCCGATTGCATGGCCACAGAAACAATGAGCATCGTCAAAGCGAATGATATCCAACTTGTAAAAATTGAACACCTGACCAATCCGTTCAGAGGTCGCGTTTTTGCCAAGCTCTACATGAAAAGAAGCAACGCGTACCGCAATGTGTTGGTCCGCATCGATAGTTGCAACAAGGTCTTATTTAATTAAATTTGACCTGCCTCCGATCACCGTGCTGCTTGTGTTTACGGTTAATGCAGTGTAACTCGAGGTCAGCGGACATTTCAGTGAGCGTCATATCGACCCAGCCATGCGCATGGCCTTTTCCAAAATAGTAGCTGACTGCCGGTTGGTTAATGAGATGGAGATGGTCCCGTTGGTCATGTTGCCACTCGTGGGTGTGACCATAGAAGTAGGCCTTCGCATGTGTACGCTTGGCAAGAAGTCTCAATAGCGAGGCTCCATCACGCATCCCGTTAATGGGACGCACACCGCGGTTCGGATACGGGTTGTAGTGACCAAAGATAAGAGCTGGCTTATCCGCTTGCTCGTCAAGTCGCTTAGCAAGCCATCCCAACTGTTGATCTCCCAAGATTCCTTTTCTCCCGGAGTCCAATAGGAAGAGATTCGCGTGTGGTAATTCAATCACGCCTGCCTGAACGCCCATCTGTTCTTTTTTAAGGAAAGGGAGCAAGTTCCACAAGTTCTCACGATTGTCGTGATTGCCAATCGTCACGTGGACAGTGATGCCCGCCGCACGAAGTGGCTCAACAAGCCTGAGAAACTCTTTGTACTCGGCTTCTCTACCATTACTGAAAGCACAGTCGCCGTTAACGATCAGGTTGGCGGGAAGAGGATCAAGTCTGATTACGCTGTTGGCCACCTCTGCAAGAGCTTTTGAAACATGCACGCTTTCATGCTCGCCTTCCTTGACAGGCGAACCAGGCCATTTCGTGCCCGGGTAGACAAGATCTGGATCGGCACTGATGTGTGTATCGGCAAGCAAAGCGACTCGGTTTGAATCCAACCGGTCCAACTTCGCACATTCGCTTTCCGCTTCG
The DNA here is from genome assembly GCA_024225195.1 of Planctomycetaceae bacterium. Classification (GTDB taxonomy): domain Bacteria; phylum Planctomycetota; class Planctomycetia; order Pirellulales; family Pirellulaceae; genus Mariniblastus. The sequence continues at coordinate 3,839 of JAAEMV010000520.1, forward strand.
GCGGTCAACGCAGAAGAATTAAGCACAGCAGTGCCGCCAACGGCGAGCGAGCTCTTAATGAAATGACGACGGGTGATTGGTGGGAGAACAATTGGCATCTTGAATCTCTTTGGGTCACTTCTATTAACGAACGTTACAACTCAGCAGCAGCTCTCCACATCATTGGACGATGCTTTATTAGAGTAACGTGTCCGCTATTTGCAACTGTTTCTAGTAGGAATCTCTAACTCGGCCAACCCTCTTCTGGTCGGACTGGCAACCGTCGACTTGTTCATTGTTAGCGGTCTGATTCCTTTGGCCATAAACTCTTTTGGCAGCAAAAAACTTGATCGGCTTCGTCCAGCTGCTACAGAGATGGTTGATGAAACGCTCTGTGATCACGTTCTCCAGTTGGTTAACTAATTCGGTTTGTGCGCCTCTCCGATGGCAGGAGTCGTTGCAGGGCTTACTCCACCATAAATTACGGTGATACCGCACCTCCACCCCGGGTGGTAAGTTTGCCGACCGGATCCGTCACCTCCGCAACCTACTGGCACAATTCCGGCTGACACCGAAGTCGCAACGCGGACTGTCTGCGGTTGACCCGAGTGCGGTGTGGCCGCCGCTGGCCCGGTGGACTCTACAAAATAACGATCATGATTGTTCCGACTCCTCTATTCTGTCGGATAGTGTGATTGCCCAGACATAAAACCGCAGCATTAGTCCTAGGGGTGTCAAGAAGATAATCATCAGCATTGTATTCTGAGCGAGTTCTCCGTTGCCTTGCCAAGCGGCCACCCCCCAAACTGCAAGCCCCACGGGGATTGCCACGTAAAAAAGCTTATACACCAGCCAGAGTGGAAAATACCACCACCAGACAAATACGGCCGAGAAGAGGTACATCAGCAGCGTACCGGTAAGGGAGAAAAAAGGGACCTTCGTTACCAGCAACTGATAGCGCCTGCTGGCTGTATCCCAGCCATGCAGGTGACCCTGGCAGCCAACATGCTCATCCTTCTGCCAACGGGAGACTCCCCGGTTACACCACTTTGGAAAGAAGAGCTCAATCTGTTGGCCATTCTGATCATGTAGGTATTCTTCCGAATCTGTTGGTCGGTCGTCGACAAGCTCACCAATGACCTTCGTGCCGCCGAGATATTTCCGCCCCTCCGCATCTGCGACGTCAATACTCAAAACCACTGAGTGTGTCGGCTGGATATCTTTGACAACGAACTCGAACCAGCAAATGTTATCCTCGGGAACCTCCTGATTTACGTCCGAGCGAACTTTGCCGGTCGGTTGGGAACCAAGTATATCCAGCAGCGTCGCGAGTTCGTAGGGCATGGTGTGATTCCCAAGAGTGTCGTTACTTAAGGCAGGACTGACAGGAATTTTGATCCACTAAGCTTCTTAAGTTTGGCCGTACTTTGAGAGATTGTCAAATATTTGGCAACATTTTTCGCCACCACGTTTTTTCATTGCCAAGCGTGCGGTTCGAGCCCTGGAAAACTTAATGCTCGATTACCCTGTCCAGCCAGACTTTGCGACGGAATACCGTCCCAGCTTAAACCGACATCACAGATCAATGACAGGATCCTCCGTCACAACTAGCTTCTGCTACTCAAAAGATATTGGAGCTTTTTCGCTGGATCGAAAATTGCTCAGCACCGAGTCTTTTATCTCCATTACCAGAATGAAGACCGCGGGAACTAAAAACAGCGTGAATACAGTCGAGACGACCAGACCGCCAAGTACAACCGAGCCAAGTCCACGATAAAGTTCGCTTCCGGCACCAGGGAAAACCACCAAAGGCAATAATCCAAGAACCGTGGTTGTTGTCGTAATAAAAATTGGGCGGATTCGTTTTCGAACGCTCGCAGGCACAGCTTCACGTGCTGACATCCCGTCACGCAAATAGTGTAACGATTGATGGACTATCAAAATTGGATTGTTCACAACGGTACCAATCAAAATCACAAAGCCAAGCATCGTCAGCACGTCTAAAGGCTGATAGACAAAAAAGTTGAGCACCCACAATCCCAGCACTCCACCTACCGCACCGAGTGGAACGCTGAAGAGAATTACAAACGGATACAACCATGATTCGAAAAGCGCGGCCATTAACAAATACGTAATGACCAAGGCCAGCAACAAATTCAATCGCAACGCATCCCATGCCTGCCGAAGTTTGTCAGCCGTTCCTGAAAGCGAGACCCTCGTATCGCCGTCCAACAATCCTTCATCCAGCAATTTACCAACGATCTGCTGGTCAATAATCTGCATTGCTTCTTCAAGCGGCATGGTTAACGGTGGAGTCACCGAAATCGTGATCGCACGCAATTTTTCGCGGCGATAGATCGCTTCGGGGCCGCTCCTGTATTCAATCTCAGCCAAGGCAGAAAGTGGTACGACTTGACCTGACCTTGTGGCAACCGGCAATGACAAAACATTTTGGGTACGACTCCCAAAGGAATTTTCACCAATAATCGTCAGGTCGATTTTATCTCCATCGACAAAATAGTCGCCCGCATAAGCACCATCGACAAACGCGTCAATAGTGTACCCAAGTTCCGCCGCACTAATTCCCATCTCAGAAGACTCAACCAGTTTCGGCTGAACATGAATTTCCGGGCTGGAAAGATCGAGACTCGGTCTGGGCTGTGCCTGTGCTTCAGGAATCATTGCTTTAACGTCGCCAAGAACGCGGCGGCCGACTGCAATCAATTTATTCAAATCACCACCCGTAATCTCCACGTCGATCGTGCGCCCACTACTCAATCCACGTTCAAACAAACTGGACTGTTTCGCAATGGCTCGTGTTCCGGGAAACTGCGAGCCTGCCTTTTTGGCCAACGGAATTAATTCTCGAATTCGCGATTCGTCTTTGGTCCGAAATCCCATGAAAACGGATGTGCCCCGAACTGAGTAAAAGTAATAGTCGATTGGAGGATACTCGAGCTCAGCACCATCCGCGTCGCTGTTCCAATAAGGCTCAAGATCTTTTTCCAGTTTCTCACCCATGGCCATCAATTGTTTGATGTTGTAACCCGGAGGAGGTGAAAGACTGCAAAATACAAAGTTGCGGTTCCCCGAAGGTAAGTATTCAACTTTCGGCCAAAGCAAATAAGAGATACCAACCGACATCGTCACCATCAAAACGACCAGCGCTGCGGATCTCCAAGAACTTGCCAGAATCCGTCGATTCAAATTGGTCACACCATTGGAGAGTCCAACTCCGAATGCGTGAATCAGGCGTACGATTGGCCCGCCCTCACGAATTCGAGATCGATGCGTGACCTTTTCGCCAGTGTCAGTTCCCGCACCATTTAGATGAGTGCCTGAAGTGTCACCGTTGTTGGAAAACGAAACTCTGGTAATCAAACGTGCCGCTGCCGTTGGAATCAGAGTGAAGGAGACGATCAGTGACAAACCAACGGCACAACTGATGGCCAGTGCAATATCGCGAAAAAGTTGCCCGGAAGTCTCTTGAACAAAGAGCACTGGAATGAACACGGCAATTGTCGTCAGCGTGGATGCGATCACCGCGCCGGCAACCTCCTTGGTCCCATTGGATGCAGCCAGAAAAGCACTCTCTCCACTTTGGCGTCGACGATAGATGTTCTCAAGTACGACCACCGCATTGTCTACGAGCATCCCCACTGCGAAGGCGAGCCCAGCAAGACTGATTACGTTCAGCGAACGCCCCATCAAACCGAGCATCAAAAACGTGCCGATAATGCTAACCGGAATCGCAAGACCAACAATCAAGGCTCCGCGACCAAACCAAAATCCCACGCCAAGGGTTAATCCCAAGGTGACCAGAAAAAACCAAGGCGACACAAATACACAGGCGACCGCACTGCCTGCGATCAGGGGCACGGCAAGCAACGTTCGCCGGCCCAGATGCAGGAACATTAGCAGGACGATGATCGTCAGAGCCCCGCCGACAAAGATGTTTTGCTGGACAATTTTGATGGCCGATTGTATGTATTCCGTCTCGTCGTAGTACTGAAAAAGCTCCAGATCTAAACGTTTCAATAATCCGTTGTTCAGATCCTCGGTCACTTTCTGAACACCACTCATCACTTCGAGAACGTTCGCACCCGAAGTCCGACGTACGCTAAGCCCGTTACTGGCAATGCCGTAACGCCGCGAAATGCTTTCTTGTTTCTTGTAGGCCAGCAGGACCTCAGCAACATCTCGGACATATACCGGGCTTCCGTCTTCAATCGCCAGGACTTGCTGCTTGACATGTTCTGGATCGCGAAATTGCCCGAGCGTGCGAACGACCCAGCGTCTTTTACCTTCCCAGACGTTACCGGCTGAAGTGTCTTTGTTCTGACTTCCCAGTGCGACCCGAACATCGGCGATCGTCAGTTGCCGCGCGGCAAGCCGTTCCGGATCGACGATGACCTGAAGTTCCTCTTCTTGCCCTCCGTAGGTGTCTGCTTCAGAAACGCCAGGGACTCGCTCAAACTGCGGCTCGATCAGGTCTTCCGAAATCTTGCGAACATCCTGAAGGTCAACCTCGGCTGGAAGCAGCTCCTTTAATTCAGGATGCTGGTCCCCTAGCTGTTCGTAGATTTGCGTTAGTCGAAAGACACGCAGGCCCGTGTTGCCCGCTCTCCGTGACGGCTCAAGCGCGTTCGCCAGCTCTGGATGCGCGGTTTGAAAATTCTGAATCTTCTCCACTGTCGGCGGCCGAGAGGTCAATGCAAATCGAGCAATCGGACTATCCGTGACATCGGATGCTTCAATCACAGGTTCGTTTGCGTTGATCGGATATTCACGAACCTGCTGCAAACGCGTATTGACCCGCATCATGGCGTCTTCGATATCAGTGCCAATTGCGAATTCCAGTGTGATGTCAGCTGACGAATCGCGACACCGGGAAGTCATTTTGACCAGACCTTCGATCGCTGCCAGTTGCTCTTCCTGTTCTTGAACGATCTCCCGCTCTATTTCCTGGGGGCTGGCTCCAGGCCAACGTGTTTCAACAGAAAGAATTGGATTTTGAACGGCTGGAATCAGCTGCTTCGGCATCGTGACTAATGAGATGGAGCCGAAGAGTACAACAATCAAGGCACCGACCGAAACCTTAACTGGATTTCGGATGAATGATTCAAATATCTTCATTGGGGCGTTTGATTGACAATAAGAAATTAGGGACTCGACACGGTGCAGGCTCTAAGTGCCCACTGTTATCCCCCAAGCATGGGGAGGTCTGACGCTAAGCGCTGGAAGTGGTTGGTTTAGCGGTGGTAAACTTTAAATAATACGTATTGATTCGCTTTCCCCTCACCCGTCTTTTGAAACTGTTTCACGAGGCAAAGGATTTAGGTTGTACTTGATCTATTAATGCAGCAAGCCAAACGGACAAACGATCATTGATTCTCCGATTGCTTGCCGGAAACGATTTTCACTTTCGAGTTGGGAACAAGTCTTTCGTTTCCCTCAACGACCACAAATTCGCCAGCTTTGATTTCCCCAATCACTTGGATACGATCCTCTAAGGCTACCCCAAGTTCAACCGGGACCTTGCGAACGATTCCAGAAGCCGACTCGTTTGAACTGTCGCTCTTATCAAAATCAACGACAAAAACCGACCGATCTTTTCCATTGAGCACCAACGCATCTTTAGGAACCAACGGGAGTGTTTTCCGCTGGCCGACAGGAACATCCACCCGAGCCAGCATCCCGGCAAGCAGCATTGGTGTTTCGTTTTCAAATTTATTCTTTAGTCGCAAATAGACCGGATAGGTTCTGGCTTGAGCGGCAGCTACCGGCACGATTCGATCAACTTTTCCAGTCAGGATTTGGTTTGGAATCTCGGGAAACTCAATGCGAATAACGTCTCCTTTGCGAAGCCCCACAACCGTTTCAGCCGTGACGGGTGCAAGAATCTCAACCTCATCCATTTGAATGATTTCAACAACGGGATCACCGCGATTGATCCATGCGCCCTCTTCCGTAAATTCAGCTGAGACAAACCCGTCAAACGGAGCGGTAATCGTTGCTTTCTTCAACCGGTCTTTAATTAATTCGAGCTTTTGTTTTTGCAATTCAACTTGAGCTTCGGCCTGCGCGATGGTTTCTTTTCGCGGGCCTTCTTTAATCCGCTTTAATAACGCCTCGGTGCCTTTGAGTCCAAACAGGGCGGCGTCGGCGCGTTCCTTCGCATCATCTAGCTCTCCCATGCTAGATGCAGATCCTCGCGCCAAGGATTTCATTCGCGTTAGGCGGGATTCAGCATTTTTTGCAGCAGCTTTAGCGGCTTGCATGATGGCATCGGCTTCAGCAATGTCCTCTGGGCGTGAACCATTTTTCAGCTCGAACAAACGACTCAGCGCTAGTTGATACTCGGCGTTGGCGGCGGCCTGTTCGATCTCAAGTGTGCTTGTTCTAAGCTGAGCCAACGTCTGCCCTTTGCGAATCATCTGGCCTTCATCTACATGGAATTCAAGGACTCGCCCGTCGAGAGCGCTGCCGATTCGACTGGTCCGAAGTGGCTTGACGGTGCCAACAACGCGTTGACCCGCGCGAACTTCGGCTTCGATGACACTCGCGACGACTACTGGCTTGAGGTCCTGGCCCACAAGTGGATGGCCAATTGCAAAGTTCGCACATGAGACTACGAATAGGACGGCGATTTGAGGGTAAACACGAAACATGCGTCTACTCTAGTTTCTGATACAAGCCTCGTAAATCGCCAACACCGCACAACTTGCAAGTTTAGCGAAGCACCATACCATTGCGGGAAACAATCGTTTTAATCGGTATATCGAAATCGCTTCGGAAAGCTAAGAATCTACCGACGACTAATAGAGATTTTGATCCTCATTGGCCCAAGATGTTGTCTTGATTTTTGCGGTGGTCAAGCCTTTGGCCTTTACCTCAGTCATAATTCAAAGAGGACCGAACCATTTGATGGGTTCAATTAAAAACAGGTCGCCTGCATGCCACCCTATCTTCAAATCCAAGAGATATCGCGAGCACTTTGAGGGCCACTTTACAAACTTCAACCGCACAGCTGCCACAGGATAAAGGTGGCGGCCAAAATTGCAACCAAATGTTTGACCACCGCTAAAAACACGGCCACAATGCAGGACCATAGTGAATTAAAGTTCCTACCAGTTCTCAACCAGCCCACTTAAAACGTAAACTGCTAACAGCGGCAAAAATATGAAACTATTATTAAATGCGATACTGATA
>JAAEMV010000521.1 GCA_024225195.1 Planctomycetaceae bacterium
ATGGCGTATGGCAAAAGCACCATGCGCTTGCGTCGCAGGGCTGACTGGTCGCTCTTGTCGGCCGAGTCGGTTTTTTTGCCCTGATTCAATTTAGAATCTAGTGCATTAGGTTTCAGGTCGGTGTCCATGATTTGCGCGTGAGACACGGGTGGTAATTGCTTATTCATAATTTACCACGATTTTACTCTTACAGCGTGAGGATTATTTCTCTCGCGGAAGGAAACGCATCGTGGCTAGGAGGATCCTAAGAAGCGACTCCATACAGAATAGGAGCCGCTGCTAGTTCTACTATGCAATTGATTGCCTAGGCTTTCCAGATGCGATCTCGGTGGTCGGTCACGTTTTTGGTCGCATTTCGGGTATCAACGACGATATTGCTAGTTTTGACGATCAAGTCGTAATCGAAGGCTGTATGATCTGTAACGATTACTGCACAATCCAGTTGCCCCAGGAACTCCGGATTGAGCTGATCGCTGTCCAAATTGGGCATGTCGTAGTTTCTTAAAGCAGAGGGCGTCGTCGGAACATGCGGGTCTACATAAGAAATTTCAGCCCCATGTTCTAGGAGTATTTCAATGAGTTTGAAGCTCGGGCTTCCACGGTAATCATCGACATCTTTTTAATAGGCAAGCCCCAAGATTCCAATTTTGCTGCCAAGAATGGGCTTTCCCACGCAAGTTAATGCTTCTGAAATGCGGCTAACCACAAATCGTGGCATTGATGTATTGATTTCGCCGGCTAGTTGTATGAAACGAGTGGACATTTCGTGTTTTCTAGCGAGCCAAGTTAGATAAAACGGGTCAATTGGAATGCAATGCCCGCCTAAATCGGGCAAGGGGTAAGATGCTTGAAAACGAAAGGGCTTGGTGATGGCAGCTTCGATAACTTCCCATGCATCCAAATCCATTCGTTGAAAAAGCACTTTTAATTCGTTGACCAACGCAATGTTGATACTGCGATAGGTTTTTTCCAAATTTTTACAAGCTTCTGCGACTTCACATGAATTGGCGGGAACTAAGCTTGTAATGGCTTGCTCATGAAATTTAGTCGCCAAGCTGGTGCTAATAGGCTCAAGGCCCCCAACCAGTTTAGGTAACGTGCTGGCTGTGTACTGAGCGTTTCTTGGAGACTGTAGGGAACGAAGAAATCAGTCCCGTCAACCGATCCCGATTCTTCAAGAATAGGTGTGATCACATCTCGGGTCGTCCCTCGGTAGGTCGTGCTTTCCAGCAACACGAGTTGACCGGGGCGCAGGCATTGCTTATTCGCTCGGGCGGTTGACTCAACGTATTTGAGATCCGGGTCTCGACTGCTGGTTGATGGAGTTGGCATGCAAATTAAGATCAGGTCGGCTTCCTTTAAGCGGTCCATGTCCACCATCGCTTCAAAGGACTTTTTATCTAACCAACCCTTAATTGTTGAGTTTTTGATATGGGTTATGTAGCTCTTGCCTGCATTCAGGGCCTTGGCCTTTTTGGTATCTACATCAAATCCGATTGCCTTGATTCCGGCAAAAACATAGGAAGCAATTAATGATAGTCCGACATAGCCAAGACCGATAACGCCGACCATCCCGGTTTTATTGTTGATGGCTTCGGAAAGTTGATCGCACGTTTTTTGTTGGGTTCCTTAGGTCATGGTATTGGGCAAGTTTTGCATTTTAGAATTGAAAAGAGGTGGACAAAATGAACTTGATTCTGAAGGACGAAGTTTCTGATGTAGGGGTCCTCAGACTGTTCATTCAGTTATGGGATTCCAAGGTACTTACCATCCCGAAATTCCGTCGTTATTATCGTTGAGATATCGTCAAGGTCTATTGAAAGTGATCATTCTGCAGCAAAAATTTCAGCAATTCGCTCTGAGGCCTTTCCGTCCCATAGATCGGGGCATTTACCGCATTTGTAATCACCCTGAATTACCTGTTTTAAGTAAACGCGGAGCTTGTTGGCATCATTGCCAATCAAAGTGCTGGTTCCCTCTGAGCAAGTGATCGGTCTCTCTGTACTGGGGCGCATGGTCAAGCAGGGAATTCCCAAAGCGGTCGATTCTTCTTGGAGACCTCCAGAATCCGTGACAATAACTTTTGCGTTAGAGGTCAAGCAAAGGAAATCTAAGTAACCGGCGGGACCAATGCAGTGTACGTTTGTTGCAGACTCTAGTTTCGGCATCAATTCAAATGCTTCGAGACGACTTTTGGTTCGCGGGTGGATAGGGAATACAAGTGGCATTTCATCTGAAAT
>JAAEMV010000522.1 GCA_024225195.1 Planctomycetaceae bacterium
CAAGTAGGATTGTAGCGGGTAAAATTGGCGAAGCCAAACCCGCGTAAATCCGTAAGTTGCAGTGCCAATGCGGCTTCGTGTGCATCACATTGTTATTCGGCGATTTCCCATTGGAGTTACGCACAAACCACGCCTGTGATTTTCCACACTTCGCACCTGACGAAGACGTTCATCCATTGGGTTTGATCGTGAATCAAGTCGCGCCTCGATGAGCATGTCCGCGCTGACAGTTTGAGCATTGATTCGTGGAGGAAGAGCCTTCATTTTCAATTTCCCACACACCTACTGAATGTTTACTTGCGTGCGAGTTTGCGTACGACTGTGTAAATTAGAGCCGCCATAAAAATGACGCCAGCAATTATTAAGATTTCTGGTATTCCAAGCATTTTGGTTCCTGTGTTTGAGACGAACTAATGACAGCCGCTCGTTGTTCGACGACTAGGGAAATATATTGCGAAATTTCTCAGCACGTTTTTGACATCTGATTTGCAGCCGGATAACGTCTATGTTCACCGGGTCGCGGCGAACAGCATTGATTTCAAAAAGCTGCGCGACCCGCGACTCCGTGTGCAACATTTTGTTATGCCGCATCTCGTG
>JAAEMV010000523.1 GCA_024225195.1 Planctomycetaceae bacterium
CGATCAAGCGTTCTCGACATTTAAGACTCCCGTAAATTCATTGAATCGACTGTCTAGCTGCGGGGTTAACGCACCAACGACAAGGATCTTAGAAAAAAGGAGCCAAAAAAATCGTTTTTAAAATGATTGACCAGATAAAACCTATGCCTGAAAAAACTCGGACGATTGGTTGGGTCTTTTTTATTTGGTCTTTAATAGCGAGTTTAATTTCTCACGATCGGGCTTTCCATCAAGCCACCCATTCGCTGCTAAAAAGGCATCCATTTTTAAAACAGTATCGAGAAATGATTCCTTGCTTTTTCCCTCGTTGAAAAATCCATGGGGTTGATCTTCGTAAATCCAAACCTCCGACTGGACGCCCGCTGCCTTCAGGTCAGCATCAAATTTCTTTGCAGTCTCTACTGGAACTAAGCTATCCTTGGAACCCAAAAAAACGATGGTAGGTGGGTCATCCGGACTGATATTATGTGCCGGCGAGATGGCTGGAAACCATGACTTGACGCGATTATGACCGTAGCCCTTTGGGCCGTTATCATAGACAGGATTAAACAAGAGAAGTGCGTTCGACTTGGAACTTATCTTGGAATCCACTTCGGCAGGATCATCGAGTCCGTCACAGATCCCCGTTGCTGCCGCAACGTGACCACCAGCAGAACCTCCACCGGCAGCGATCCGATCAGGATCAATCCCAAGTCGCTTAGCATTTTTACGAACCCAGCGAATCGCTGATTTGCCATCAGCAACACACGCATCTGGATTTGTTTTTTGTCGTTGCTTCACTCGGTAATCAGCTACGAATGTAACCATACCCCTCGCCGCTAGGTATTTTGCCTGCTGCTCAAACTGCCCAACGGTTCCGCCATTCCAACCACCCCCAAAGAAAAACACAACCGCGGGCCGCGAATCACTCTCAGGTTTGTAATTGGCAGGGTCGAATCGGTAAATCCACAACTTATCTCCGGATGCTTCCTTATAAACTTCAGCAACCGCCGCGCCTTTGAAGTCATGCTTTTTCGTATCCGCAAAAGCAGTATTAAAAACAAAGAGGAAGAACAACAATGTTAAAACAGGTTTCATAGAGTAATCTCGTGCAAAAGTTTTGGTCTTTTAGATCGCCTCGCCAATAAAACATTCCATTAGCCTCGCAACCACCACCAGTTCAGGCCATCACAGGCATTCCCAGCTAAGTTCTTCTAATCTACCGCCGATCGTTTGAATTGTCACGTTTCCCAAGGTTCTATCCGCGAGAACACCGGATGTATTCTCGAGAGCCAGTGCAGCAGGCAAGTTTCCGCTAACACTTCCACCACAAGCAACGCTAAACTTAAATTCTCTCAGATCGCTGATCGACAACCAGACATTGCAAAGCATCCTATGAATACGACTTTCTTCACTTGGTTCACGGCAATCCAATCCCTTCAAAAAATTGCCTTCCAATTAGTCCATAGGCTTTTAGGGACTGGCTTTACTCCATCGAAAAGATCTCAAATCTCACTTGCAGTTGCCGTCATCTACACTTGCGGAGCAATCTTCCCCCTCCTCTGCAGTGATGCCATTTCCGCCGAAGAACGGCCGAATGTAATCCTCGTGATGACAGACGACCAAGGATACGGTGACCTTAGCTGCCACGGAAACCCGATCTTACAGACACCTCATTTGGATCAATTAGCCGCCGAGTCGATTCGGTTTACCAACTTCCACGTTAGCTCCTTCTGCACTCCAACGCGTGCTGCATTGATGACTGGCCATTACCCTGCCAGAACAGGTGCCTATCGAACCAGCAGTGGCCGCACACTGATGCACCCCGACGAACAAACTATCGCCGATTTATTTTCAGCCAATCAATATATTACTGGCATGTTTGGGAAATGGCATCTTGGTGATAACGCGCCTCACCGGCCACAAGATCGCGGGTTTCAAAATGTACTCTGGCACCGATGTGGCGGCGTTGGGCAAGCGTCTGACTATTGGGGGAATGACTACTTCGATGACACCTACGAACGAAATGGAAAATTCGAAAAATTCACTGGATACTGCACCGATGTTTGGTTTTCCGAAGCCATCAAGTTCGTCGAAACCAACCGCGACAAACCATTTTTTCTTTACCTAGCCACCAACGCACCACACGGGCCTTACCGAGTTGATGATCGTTGGAGTGATCCTTACCGTGAACAAGTCAAATGGAAAAATGGACCTGAATTTTATGGCATGATTGCAAACTTCGATCACAACATGGGAAAGTTGAGAAGTAAACTTGTAGACCTTGGACTCGCCGAGAATACAATTCTAATTTTCATGACTGACAATGGCACATCCAACGGCGGAACATTTGAAAAACCGACCGGCTTGCTGACCAGCGGATACAACGCAGGAATGCGTGGCAAGAAATCATCGATTTACGAAGGTGGACACAGAGTTCCTTTTTTCATCCGCTGGCCTGGAGGCGGGCTAATCGAAAACAGAAACATCTCTCATTTAGCAGCACATATTGACGTCCTGCCGACCCTTGCTGAACTTTGCGATTTAGAATTGCCCAATTCTCATCAACCGGACGGCATCTCTTTTGCAAAAATCCTAAAAGGGGTGGATGCTGCTGGGCACCGCGACCACCTCATCGTCCAATACCATGGCGGACCCAACTTCAAAATTTCACCAGAACCATGGTCCTATTCGTGCATCTTGAAAGACCAATGGCGTTTAATTAACGGCGAGGAACTTTACGATCTGCGATCCGACCCGGAACAGAGAATCAATGTCGCTGATCAGCAACCCGACATCGTGAAAAACCTGAAATCCTACTACCTCCCGTTTTGGGATTCCGTCTCACTCAAAATCACTCCGGTTTCCATTGCCCTTGGAAGCCCCACCGATAATCCGACCATTCTCTCTTCCCAGGATTGGTACATGCCTAGAGGCAATCCTCCCTGGAATTTTGGACAGATTGGGAAACTGCCCTCCGTTACGGGACCATGGATGGTAGACGTCCAAACGCCCGGGCTTTATCGGATCACACTCCGCCAATGGCCCGCTCAGGCTAACAGACCCATCAAAGCGGTACGGGGAAAAATCGAAATTGCCGGAGTAACACAAGAATCAGAAATCAAACCACAAACCCTTGGCCAGGTCTTTGAAGTTGAACTCCCCAAAGGAAAGACACAGCTTCGAACATGGCTGTTTGACTCCAAAGGCAATGCGGGGGGCGCCTACTTCACCGATGTCGAGCTAATCAAAGAGCGATAACAAGAAAGCCATGCTGTTGCTTCAGCAAGGCACCTTGTTGTTAAAAATCATCACTCAAAATTACAGACATTTTTGATTTGCGATTGGACTTTTATGGCACCACCTGCTCATAATTGTCTGCTTCTAATAACAGGTTTTCTTTGATTCACTTCCTTGAAATCTATCTAACAACCGGACACCCCATGACTCCAAAACATATTTTTGCATCGACGTTAATACTAATTTCATTATTAACGTCACCCATGTTTGCCGATGTACGGCTTCCTAATGTCATCAGCAGCCATATGGTTCTCCAGCAGGAAAAGCCTGTTCACATCTGGGGGTGGGCAGAACCGGGCGAGCAGGTCGAAGTTTCTTTCGCAGGTCAAACAAAAAAAACCAAG